>NZ_JAVDYB010000001.1:7825473-8185946 GCF_031458235.1 Catenuloplanes atrovinosus
CGACAAGTGGGGTGTGCTCGCCACCGCGATCGGCGAGGTCACCGACGGCGACCGCCTGATCGTCACGTGGAACGGCCACACGGTCGTGGACGTGCCGCCGGGCTCGCTGGTCGACGACGGCCCGGTCTACCACCGGCCGATGCGCGAGCCGGCCGACCTGATCCTGCTCCGCGCGGACCGGGCCGAGACGCTGCCCCGCCCGGTCGGCGGCGACGCCCTGCGCGAGACCGTGCTGCGCATGATCGCCTCGCCGAACCTGTGCGACAAGACCTGGGTCACCGAGCAGTACGACCGGTACGTGCTCGGCAACACGGTGCTCGCCCAGCCGGAGGACGCGGGCGTGCTCCGCATCGACGAGCAGACCGGCCTCGGCGTCGCGCTCTCCGTCGACGGCAACGGGCGGTACGCGCGGCTCGACCCGTACAACGGTGCGAAGCTGGCGCTGGCCGAGGCGTACCGGAACGTGGCCGTGGCCGGCGGCAAGCCGATCGCGGTCACCGACTGCCTCAACTTCGGCTCGCCCGAGGACCCGACCGTCATGTGGCAGTTCGCCGAGGCCGTGCGCGGCATCGCGGACGGCTGCCTGGAGCTCGGCATCCCGGTCACCGGCGGCAACGTCAGCTTCTACAACCAGACCGGCGCGGCCGCGATCCACCCGACGCCGATCGTCGGCGTGCTCGGCGTGATCGACGACGTGGCCCAGCGGGTGCCGATCGGCTTCACGCCGTCCGCGCACCCGGAGGGCGACCTGGTCTTCCTGCTCGGTGAGACGCGCAACGAGCTGTCCGGCTCCGAGTGGGCGTGGGTCACCCACGGCCACCTCGGCGGCGAGCCGCCGCGCGTCGACCTCGACCGGGAGAGGTCGCTGGCCGCGGTGCTGGCCGAGGCCGCCCGCGTCGGGCACCTCACCGCCGCGCACGACCTCTCCGACGGCGGCCTCATCCAGACCCTGGTCGAGTCGTCGCTGCGGCGCGGCGTCGGCGTCACGGTCACGCTGCCGGACGAGTTCGCGGCCGGCTCGATGCCGTTCGTCTACCTGTTCAGCGAGTCCGCCGGCCGTGCCGTCGTGGCGGTGCCGCGCGGGCACGAGACCGCGTTCACCGCGCTCTGCGACCAGCACGGGCTGCCCTGGACCGCGATCGGCACCACCGACGCCGCGAGCGACGCGGTCGAGGTGACCGGCCAGTTCAGCATCCCGCTGGCCGAGCTGCGCGAGGCCCACACGGGCACGCTCCCGCGCCTCTTCGGGCACGTCGAGGTGCCGTCGGCTCCGGCCGCCTCGGGTCCGGCCACGCCGGTTCCGGCGGCATCGGTTCCGCCCGCTTCGGCGACCGCGTCCGAGGCGGTCTCCGCCGCGGCGTCCGAGGGCGCGGCCGCGGTGGCGGTCGCCGCCGCGGTGGTCGCTGCCGCGACCGAGGCGCAGGCCGGGCCGGTCGGCGAGGACCCGGCGCCGGACTCGGCCGCCGGGGCGGAGGAGGGCCTGCCGGCCGCCGCCGCGGACAGCACCCAGGCCGACCCGAGCGGCGACGACGGCGTCGTGTCGCCGGCGGACACCGCGCAGACCGAGACGAACGCCGCGGACCAGCCGACGGCCGAGTAACGGCGACACCACGACACAGAGCCCGCGCCGGTGCGATCGGCGCGGGCTCTGCCGTTCGCCCGATGCGCCGGTGGCGTCATCATGGTGGGCGTCCGGCCGGAGCGGTCCGGCGAACGGCGAGGCGAGGGCGGGCGACACGGTGAGCGGCGAGGCGGATCCGGTGGACGCGGTCTACGCGCAGCCGGGTGCGGGGGTGCGGTTCGACTGGGGGCTGGCCGGCGCGAGCGAGCTGGGCCGCGTCTGCGCCGCGCTGGTCGTGGTCGACGTGCTCTCCTTCACCACCGCGGTGGACGTGGCGGTGGGGCGCGGCATGCGCGTGCACCCGTTCCCGTGGAGCGAGCAGGCGGTGGCCTACGCGTCCCGGGTCGGTGCGGTCGCCGCGGTCGGCCGCACCGAGGTGAGCCCGGAACGCCCCTGGTCGCTCTCGCCGGCCGCGCTGCGCCGCGCGCCCGGCACGCCGGAGCTGGTCCTGCCCTCGCCGAACGGGTCCGCGATCTGCGCGGCGGCCAGCGCGACCGGGCTGCCGGTGGTGGCGGCGTGCCTGCGCAACGCCCGCGCGGTCGCCCGCTGGCTGCTGCATCAGGGGTACGGCACGGCCCGCGCACCGGTCGGCGTGGTCGCGGCCGGCGAGCGGTGGCCGGACGAGACGCTGCGGCCGGGGGTGGAGGACCTCCTCGGCGCCGCCTCCGTGCTGGACGGGCTGGCCGGCGTGCGCGGCGGCCTCTCGGTCGAGGCGGCGGTGGCGCTGGCCGCGCTGAACAGCGTGCCCGACGTGGCCGCCGCGGTCCGCGGCTGCGTCTCCGGCCGGGAGCTGGCCGCGCGCGGCTTCGCCGACGACGTGGAGATCGCGGTGGAACGCAATGCCTCCACGGTCGTCCCGCTACTGCGCGGCGGGGTCTTCAGCCCCGCCTGAGCGCCGGAAACGACGGGGCCCGTGCCGTTCCCGGCACGGGCCCCGTTCTCAGCCGATCGGCTCAGTCGTCCATCCAGTCGATGCGACGGTCGCCGCGCTGGTTACCGCCACGGTTGTCGCGGTAGCCCTCGTCGTCGTAGCCGCGACGGTCGCCGCCCTGCTGGTCATAGCCGCCGCCCTGCTGAGGCGGGTAACCGGGCTGGCCGCCGTAGCCGCCGCCCTGCTGGTCGTACCCGCCCTGCTGCTGGTCGTAGCCGCCCTGGTCGTAACCGCCACGATCGCCGTAGCCGCCTTGACCACCGCCGTAGCCACCCGCGGCACCGCCCTGACCGCCGTAGCCGCCACCGGCACCGCCGCCGTAGTTGCCGGCGCCGTACTCGTCGGCGGGACGCCCGCCGCCGTAGCCGCCGCCGTAACCGCCCTGGCCGCCACCGTAGTTGCCGCCGCCCTGGCTGTTCTGCGTGCCGTAGTCGATCTCCTGGGCGCCGTAGCCACCCTGGTCGGCCCGCTGCCCGTACGGCCCCGACGGGGTGGCGCCGTAGCCGCCGCCCTGACCGCCGTAGCCGTCCGCACCGCCGTTGTACCGCCCGGTCGGCTCGTCGTACTGGTCGCCGCCACCGCCGTAGCCGCCGCCCTGGCCGCCGTAGCCGCCGCTGCCGGCCTGGTTGTCGTACCCGCCGTCGTAGTCCCGCCCGCCGGCACCGTAGCCGCCGCCGGACACGGACGCGGCCCCACCGCCGTAGTTACCGCCGCGGTCGGTGCCGTACCCGCCGCCGCCGTAGTTGTCGTCACCCGCGCCGTAGCCGCCGCCCGAGACGGACGCGGCGCCGCCGTAGCCACCGCCACCGTAGTTACCGCCCCGGTCGTCGCCGAAGCCGATGCGGGTGGCGTCGTTGCCGCCGCCGAATTCGTCCTCGGCACCGGCCCACTTCGGGGCGCCCGGCGCGCCGGGGGGCGGCGCACCGTACGGGTCGGGGAACTCGTCCATCGCGGCACGCGGAGTGATCATCGTGGGCGCGTCGGAGATCGGCGTGGTGATCCGGGTGGCGTCGTCCATGCCGCCCGCGGCCATGCCGGCGCCGCCGACCCGGGTCGCGTCGTCGCCCGGGCGGTAGACGCCCTGGGACGCGACCGACCCGCGGGTCTTCTGCTCCTCCTCCGCCTCGGCCGCTTCCTTGTCCTGCTTGCGCCGGATCCAGAGCAGCACGACCGTGCCGACGCCGACGGCGACGAACAGCGCGCCGACGAGCACGATGAACCAGGGCAGGCCACCGTCGTCGTCGCTCTGGTTCGCCGCGTTCGTCGTGTCCGGGTCGTCCGTGACGTCGGAGACCGGCTCCTCGGACTCCTCGGCCGACTCCTCCGCGGAGGGCGTCGCGGACGGCGACGCGCTGGGGGAGGCGCTGGCCGACGGGGTCGGCGACGGGCTGGCCTTCGTGGAGGTCATCCGGAGCTCGACGCCGTCGACCGTCGCGCCGTTGCCGCCGTTGATGGCCTGGACGCCGCTGGGCGCGAAGTTCAGCGCGTTCGCCACGATCTGGATGCTGCCCGGCGTGATCGGCCGGTCCGTCGACCCGTTGAACGTGAACGTGCCACGCCCGTTGGTCGCCGTGTCGTACCGATGGCCGGCGCCGTCCTGAATCACCACGGCCGCACCGGAGATGCCCTGGCCGGACGCCGAGTCGATGACCCGGCCGCTGATCTTCCTGACCGTCTGGACCGCGTCCGGGCCCTTGACCGTCAGCGGCTTGGAGTCCTCGGCGGTCTCGGCTCCACCGATCACCGGCGTGCCGGTCGCCCTCACCGTCACGTTGCCGGACTTGGTCTGGCCGGCACCGAGGTTCGCCCCGGTCAACGTGACGTTGACCGTGCCGTCGCCGGTGAGCTCGCCACCGCACGGGTTGCAGCTGACGCCGTCGAACACGCCGACCGTCACGGCGATCTTGTCGGTCTGGTTGTCCGCGTCCACCGAGATGGCGAGCGAGGTCGACTGCCCCGATGTGAGCACAGCAGCGCCGAGAGTAAGGTTCAGCTCGGGCGGATCGGCCTGGGCCGGAGCGGGAGTGAGAAGGAGCGCGCCGCCGGTGAGTGCCAGGACCGCCGCGCCCGCGCGCAGTAGGCTGACGGCACGCGCGCGTAGTCCACGGCCCTCCTGACCAGCCAAATCGCGCCAGGGCCTTTGGTGTGCTGTCACGTCCACCGCCTTCCGGGATATCTGCTCCCGGCCTCGGACGTGCCGGGGTTCACCCCGTGATTGAGTACACCGTGCGCCACTATGCCTTGTCGGGTACCTCGCGCGCGACCCAGGGGAGCCATGAAGTGATGCGGGGACGAAGTCGTATCGTCCCGACGTGTCCTCTCCGCCTAATAAGTCCGCAGTCGTGGCGACAGTTCTGGCCTCGTTCGATGCCGGCGAGGCCCCCGAGCGCATAGCTCTCCGTGACGCCGTGCGTGCGCTGCTGGCAGATCTCGCCGCGAAGGTTCCCGGCCGATCGGTGGAGGTCCGAGTTCCCCCGTACGGCGCGATTCAGTGCGTCGAAGGGCCACGTCACACCCGCGGCACTCCACCCAATGTGGTCGAGATGGATCCAGAGACATGGGTGCGTCTGGCGACCGGCCGGTTGTCATGGGCGGACGCGATTACTCAGGGACGTCTACGGATCAGCGGAAACCGTGCTGATATATCTAACTACATCCCTATCTAGTTGCCCGTTCAATCACCTGTTGATCGACCGCTGGCAGCCAAAAGGTGGCTCTCTGTCATTCGCTCGGGCTCGCGTACACTGTTCCGGGCGGACGGAACTTCCGCCGGATGCACACGGATGGAGCGGCAGGTGCCCCGAGGCGACGGGCTGTTGAGCCACGAACTCGACCCCCAAAGGCCCGGCCCGCAAGATGCTTGCGGCGTGTTCGGAGTGTGGGCTCCGGGTGAAGAGGTGGCGAAGCTCACCTATTTCGGAATCTACGCACTTCAGCACCGTGGCCAGGAGGCCGCCGGCATCGCCGTGAGCGACGGCTCCGGCGTGGTGGTCTACAAGGACGTCGGCCTGGTCTCCCAGGTCTTCGACGAGCCCACGCTGGCGAGCCTGCGCGGTCACCTCGCCGTCGGTCACGCCCGTTACTCCACCACCGGCGGCAACAACTGGGAGAACGCGCAGCCCACGATCAAGGCCACCACCTCCGGCACCACGATCGCGCTCGCGCACAACGGCAACCTGGTGAACACGGCCGAGCTGGCCCGCGAGATCGCCGCGCGCGGTCTGGAGGCGGACGGCTCGACCACGGACACGTCGCTGGTCACCACGCTGCTCGCGTCGTACCCCGACCTGTCGGTGGAGCAGGCCGCCCTGGAGGTGCTGCCGCGGGTGCGCGGCGCGTTCAGCTTCGTCTTCATGGACGAGAACACGCTGTACGCGGCACGCGACGCCGCCGGCGTGCGCCCGCTGGTGCTGGGCCGGCTGGAGCGCGGCTGGGTGGTGGCGAGCGAGACCGCGGCGCTGGACATCTGCGGCGCCAGCGTGGTCCGCGAGGTCGAGCCCGGCGAGCTGATCGCGATCGACGAGGACGGCCTGCGCTCGGTTCGGTTCGCGACGCCGGACCCGAAGGGCTGCCTCTTCGAGTACGTGTACCTCGCCCGCCCGGACACCACGATCAACGGGCGGAACATCTACTCCGCGCGCGTGCAGATCGGCCGCGAGCTGGCCAAGGAGAGCCCGGTCGAGGCCGACCTGGTGATCCCGGTGCCGGAGTCGGGCACGCCGGCCGCGATCGGCTACGCCGAGGCCTCCGGCATCACGTACGGCCAGGGGCTGTTGAAGAACGCCTACGTCGGCCGCACCTTCATCCAGCCCTCACAGACCATCCGGCAGCTGGGCATCCGCCTCAAGCTGAACCCGCTCCGGGAGAACGTGCGCGGCAAGCGGATCGTCGTGGTCGACGACTCCATCGTGCGCGGCAACACCCAGCGCGCCATCGTGCGCATGCTTCGCGAGTCCGGCGCGCTCGAGGTCCACGTGCGGATCTCGTCGCCGCCGGTGCGCTGGCCCTGCTTCTACGGCATCGACTTCGCCACCCGCGCGGAGCTGATCGCCAACGGCTTGGACACGGAGGGCATCCGGCGCGCGATCGGCGCGGACTCCCTCGGTTACATCTCGCTGGCGGGCCTGATCTCCGCCACCGAGCAGCCGAAGACCCGGCTCTGCCGGGCCTGCTTCGACGGGGAGTACCCGATCGCGCTGCCGGCCGATGACATGATCGGCAAGCACGTTCTCGAGGGCGTCGGCCGCCGGGTCTCCGGTGGCGTGCCGCCCGTGCCCGCACAGGTCGCGGAGGGTGGGGCCCCCGGCCCGAGCCCCGACCACGAGCTGGAGAACGACGAGGCGGACCTGGTCGCCTCGCCCGGTGGCGGAGACAAGCCGCATCATTCTTAGGTCCGCACCGGCCGCGACCCACGCCGAACCGTGACGTCGCGGCCGTGCGGCCAGTCAAGCGCGCAGAGCGGCACGCCCGGCCTGACGCGAGAGCACAAGGGGAGAAACGTGACGCACGTGACCGAGCGAGCCAACGACGCGGACAGCGGTGACCGGCAGCCGTGGCAGGCCGGTGCCGGCCGGAGCAGGGGAAAGCGCACGGTCACGTACGCGGACGCCGGCGTATCCATCCACGCCGGCGAGCGCGCCGTCGAGCTGCTGAAGAACAAGGTGCGCCGCGCGTCCCGCCCCGAGGTCATGGGCGACCTGGGCGGCTTCGCGGGCCTGTTCCGGCTGGACGCCAAGAAGTACAAGAACCCGATCCTGGCCTCGTCCACGGACGGCGTCGGGACCAAGCTGGTGATCGCCCAGCAGCTCAACATCCACGACACGGTCGGCATCGACCTGGTCGCCATGGTCGTCGACGACCTGGTGGCGTGCGGCGCCGAGCCGCTGTTCCTGCTCGACTACATCGCCTGCGGCGAGGTCGAGCCGGAGAAGGTGGCGGAGATCGGCGCGGGCATCGCGGACGGCTGCCGCTACGCCGGCTGCGCGCTGCTCGGCGGCGAGACCGCGGAGCACCCCGGCGTGCTGCGCCCGGACGAGTACGACCTCTCCGCGACCGGTGTCGGTGTGGTGGAGGAGAGCGAGATCCTCGGTCGTGACCGCGTCGAGGTCGGCGACGTCGTGATCGCGATGCGCTCCTCCGGCCTGCACTCCAACGGCTACTCGCTGGTCCGCCACGTGCTGCTCGGCGCCGGCCGCATGCGCCTGGAGACCGTCGTCGAGGAGTTCGGCCGGCAGCGCACGCTCGGCGAGGAGCTGCTGACCCCCACCAAGATCTACGCCAAGGACTGCCTCGGCATGATCGCCGAGTGCGAGGTGCGCGCGCTCGCGCACGTCACCGGCGGCGGCATCCCCGGCAACCTGGTCCGCGTGCTCCCCGACCACGTCGACGCCGTGGTCAACCGCTCCACCTGGAAGCCGCAGTCGATCTTCGAGCTGGTGCAGGCCAAGGGCCGCATCGACGACCCGGAGATGGAGTCGACCTTCAACATGGGCATCGGCATGTTCGCCATCGTCTCCGCCGCCGACGCGGACCGCGCGCTCGCGTTCCTGGCCGGCCGCGGCGTCGACGCCTGGCACGCCGGCGAGATCATCGAGGGCACCGGCACGGTCCAGATGATCGGCCAGCACACCCGCGGCTGACGTCGGAGAGCTTTCCGGCCGCGCGAGCAGACGCCTGCTCGCGCGGCCTTTCTTTGTATATGCCCGCTTCCGGCGTGGTCGCCGGCCGCACGCTCCCGCGGGCACCGGTCGTCGCTGGCGCTCCTCCCTGCACGGTCCGCGGGTGGTCGCCGAAAAGGTTGCACCCGAGTCGAGTGATCCTCCAGATATGGGATGGGGGGTTCACCCGGCTGGACAGCTCCGCCTAGCCTGAAACGGCATAACCCGCTGTTCATGCGCGTGAGAGGAGGGTGCGGTGGACGATCCGGGGATGCGCGGCATCGCCACCGTCCCGTCATACGTGGTGATGCAGCCGACGACGCTGTGCAATCTCGACTGCACTTACTGCTATCTGCCGTTCCGTGCGGTCGACAAGCGCATGCCGGTCGCGGTCGCCGAGGCGGTCGCCGGTCCGGTGAACGCGTGGGCGCGCGACACCCGGTTCTCCGTGGTCTGGCACGGCGGTGAGCCGCTGGCCGCCGGGCGGGAGGCACTGGCCGCGCTGATGGCCCCGTTCGCGCCCGGCGTCGAGCATCACGTGCAGACGAACGCCACGCTGATCGACGACGCCTGGTGCGAGTTCTTCACCGCGCACGACATGCGGGTCAGTGTGAGCGTGGACGGCCCGCGCGAGCGCAACGGCGAGCGCGTCACCCGCGGCGCCCGCCCGGCGTACGACCGGATCGCGCGCGGCATCGAGACGCTGCGCCGGCACGGCATTCCGTACTCGGCGCTGTGCGTGGTCGGCGAACCGCACCCCGGCCTCGCCACCGAGCTCTACGACTACTTCCTCGCGCTCGGCTGCGACGTGCTCGGCATCAACGTCGAGGAGCAGGAGGGGGTCAACGCGCGCGACAACGGCTTCCCGGCCGAGGCGGTCACCGCGTTCTGGTCCGAGCTGGTCGCGGCCTGGCGGCGTGACCCGCGCATCCACGTGCGGGAGGTCGAGCTGTCGCTGCGGTACGCCGCCGCCGTGCTGGACGGCACCACCGCCGGCCTGCTGCCCCGCCGCCTCGACCCGATCCCCACCATCGCGCACGACGGCTCGGTCGTGCTGCTCTCGCCGGAACTGGCGGGCTTCTCCGACCCGCGGTACGGCGACTTCACCAGCGGCAACGTGCTCGAGCGCGGGCTCGCCGAGATCCTGGCGGACGCGACCGCGACGCCGTGGATCGGTGAGTTCCTCGCCGGGGTGGAGGCGTGCCGTGCCCGATGTCCGTACTTCGAGTTCTGCGGTGGCGCGCATGCCGCCAACCGATACTTCGAGCACGGGCGTTTCGACGGTACGGAGACGAACCACTGCCGGAACAGCAAGATCCGCTTACTGGAGGGAGTGCTGCACCATGCCCGAGATCACCAACCCTCGGCAGCCGGATAGCGCCGCCGAGGAGACGCACGACTCGGTGGCCGAGCGGGTGCGGAGCGCGGGTGCCGGACTGACCGCACTGCTCGACGAGGCGGCGGAGGCACGCTTGCGCCGGGAGGAGACGGACGGGACCGGCGGCTCCAGCGCGGTGTGCGCGTGGAACCACTTCGAGAACATCCCGACCTTCTACAACTGGAACAACCGCCCTCCCCGCTGAGCGGACGCGTCAGACTGGCGGATCGTCACAGGGACACTGCGACGATCCGCCAGTCTTTCCGTATGCGCACCATGACAATGACGTCGGCTGCTGAACATGCGCAGGCTGCATCGCGGCGAGGGGTGTGGACACATCCTCAAGCGATGCGGACATGCGTGAGCACGCGGGGGGCCGCGTGCTCAGGTTGCCCAGTCAGTCAGGAACGACGCCGAGGCGACGACCACGAATCCGTGTCGTCGTCTACGGTGTCGTCCTCGTCGTCATCGTCGAGGTGTTCGTTGTGCTCGTCGTCGAAGTCGTGGTCCGACTTCCGACCGCCGGTAAGCTCCCGCTGCAAGGCGGCGAGGTCGGTGTTCGGGGAGTGGTACTTCAACTCCCGCGCCACCTTCGTCTGCTTGGCCTTGGCTCGGCCGCGCCCCATGGCTCGACCCCCTCGCACAGAATTCGGGGCAGCCCGAAGGCGGGCCCCGATGACGTCAGGCATCTCTCGTGGCTCTTACGGTACATGGACGAGCCCACGTTCGGCACCTCGGGTAGCGCACGTTGCCCCTCGCGCGTCGCTAAAAGCCGTGGCGCGGCAGAAGAATCCCCCGAAGCCGCCCGACTTCGGCCATTCTGCGCTCGGCCAGGCGGTCCGCGGCGGCCGCCGGCGGTACGCCATCCGACTCCGCGAGCCGGAGGATCTTCTTCGTGGTGTCGTAGATCTTGCTCGCCCGGTGCTTCGCCCGCTCGAAGTTGAAGCCCTCGATCTCGTCCGCGACCTGGATCACGCCGCCCGCGTTGACGAGGTAGTCCGGCGCGTACAGGATGCCGCGCTCCTCCAGCAGCTTCTCCACGCCCGGGTGCGCCAGCTGGTTGTTGGCGGCTCCCACCACGACCTTCGCGCGCAGCCGCGGCACGGTGTCGTCGTTCAGCGCGCCGCCCAGCGCGCACGGCGCGTAGACGTCGAGGTCGGAGGTGATCAGTGCGTCCGTGTCGTCGACCAGGTCGACCTGCGGGTACGTGGAGCGCGCCCACGCCAGCGAGGCCTCGCTGACGTCCGTGGCCACCACCGACGCGCCGTCCTCGATCAGGTGGCCCACCAGGTACTTGCCGACCTTGCCCAGCCCCGCGACACCGACCCGGCGCCCGGACAGCGACGGGGTGCCCCAGACGTGCTCGGACGCGGCGCGCATGCCCTGGAAGACGCCCCACGCGGTGAGGATGGAGGAATCCCCCGCGCCGCCGTGCTCCACGCTGCGCCCGGTCACGTAGCGCGTCTCGCGCGCGATCACGTCCATGTCCGGCACGTACGTACCGACGTCGCAGGCCGTGTAGTAGCGGCCGCCCAGCGACTCGATGAACCGGCCGTACGCGCGCAGCAGCGCCTCGCTCTTCAGCTGCTCCGGGTCGCCCCAGATGACGGCCTTGCCGCCGCCGAGGTCCAGCCCGGCGAGCGCGTTCTTGTAGGCCATCGCACGTGAGAGGTTGAGCACATCCTCCACCGCGGACTGCTCGTCCGGATAGGGGAAGAAGCGGGTGCCGCCGAGCGCGGGGCCCAGCGCGGTCGAGTAGATGCCGATGACGGCCCGGAGCCCGGACTGCCGGTCCTGACAGAAGACGACCTGTTCGTGGCCGGTCGGTCCCTGGTCGTCGGCGTTGGCGAAGAAGGACATGTCTGCTCCCCTGGCGTAGCGGTGTGCCCTTGTGGGGCGTGCGTCTAGGCGGATTGTCGGCGCCTACACAGACCCTAGGACTTCGGCGTAGGACTGGGCGATAAGTACCGTGATCGGAGATGCTGTGGGCGAGCCCTTCACCGCGGCGTGGAAGGATCGGGCCGTGTCGTCACTGTTCGCGTCGTACCTGCGGGTCTACGAGCCCTTGACCGCTTTCGACCGGGAGCGTCAGCTGTTCTGGCGGCGGTACGCGCGCGAGGGCCGCGCCATCGCGACCGGCGATGGCCCGGGACGGCAGCGCACCGCGGTGCTGGAGGCGCTCGGCGCCGGCTGGACCCGCCTGCCCGACCTGCCCGACGAGGCGTACGTGCTGGAGGACGACGACACCATCCTGGTCTGCCCGTGGAACCTGCGGCTTCGGGTGGCCGAGGCCGCGCTCTCCGCGCGCGACGGCGTGCCGTCCGTGCTGGCCGACGCGTTCGTGCCGCCGATCCTCGCCGGTCAGGCGAAGGCCGTGGTGGACGACGCGCGCACCGGCGCCCGCGTGCTGGAGCAGGGCGTGCCGCGCAAGCACGAGCAGGCGTCCACCTGGGGCGTACCGCTGCGCTGGTTCGTGTTCGTGGACCAGGAGGAGCGGGAACTGGTGACCGGTCCGGGCAACCGCCGGACCCTGCGCTTCCGCACCGAGATCTCCAAGGCCCGCCGCCGCGCCCACCGGGGCGTCTCGGTGCTGCGCAAGAGCGTCGGGGACGCGCCGATCACCGAGGCGGTGGAGGAGGGCGCGCGCTGGCTGGAGGAGTTCCACCCGCGCTCGGTGGTGGAGCTCGACTACGCGGGCCTGGTGGATCTGCTGCCCGACGACGCGCTGGAGGCCGACGACTCGCCGGCTCTGGTCGCCAAGGGTCTCGCCGGCCTCGCGAACGGGGACGCGGAGGGCGCCACCGAGGCGTACGAGAAGCTCGTCGCCCGCTGGCGCGCCGTCCAACTCCTCGAGCGATGTAACTGAGAGCAACCGTCTCGACGGCCGCGGGGCGTGACGACACGCCCACTCGCGGCCGTCTCTCCGTTGTGGACGTCCTCGATCAGTCGTCGCCCGCTCGATTTGTCATGCAAATGGCGCACATTGCGGGTCGAATCGGGCGTTGGACACGCTCCCAAACCGCGCTAGGCTCGTAAGTGGCCAGATACGAAGGGTGACTAAGCGTCCAAATAAGTAGGTTTCTGGCGTAGAAAATCGCAATAAATCGGTCATGGCTCATCCGTCCATCCAGGGACGTTAGTCCGTTCGGCCCATGTCGGACATCGGGGACTAGCCGGACCATGAAAGACGCGTCGGCCGGCGGGACCCCGGCCGATGTCTTTAGGTACCTGTGGAGGAGTGACCGATGGCATCGCGTACGCACGAACCAGAGCCGCTACTCACGCCGGCCGAGGTCGCGTCGATGTTCCGTGTCGACCCGAAGACCGTGACCCGGTGGGCGAAGGCGGGCAAGCTCAGCGCAATAAGGACGCTGGGCGGCCACCGTCGCTACCGTGAGTCTGAGGTTCGCGCCCTGCTGCAGGGGCAGATTCCCACGCAGCGTCAGGGTGACTGACGGACCGCTCTTCAAGACCCGCCGGTAGTGCCAGGGCGGAGGGAATCACGGCATCGTCCGTGTGCCTCTCCGCCTTCGCTCTGTCCGGGCCGGCCGCGACGCGGAGCAGACCTCGGTGGGACGTGTTCAGTTGTGCTCGCTGACCTTATATACGCGATCGGGTCGCGAAAGGCTCAACGCGCGGCGGGCGAGAAGGTTGTCCGCGATCTGACAGGCTGAGAGCCGTGAACCCTGAACACCCCGCGCCCCGGCCGCGCATCGGCGACGTCTTCGGCGAGATGCTCCGGGACGCGTACGCGATCCGTACCGGCATCGGGCGCCGCCCACTGGCCGGAGGCCGGGTGCCGCGCCCGGTCATCGAGATCATCGAGCGTGAGGACGGCGTGATCAACGGCGCGCCCGCGGAGCAGTACCTGGCGGGCCCGGAGGAGTGGCAGCCGCACGAGCACCGCGCCGTCGCCCGCGTCCGCGGCCGGGTGCTGGACATCGGCGCCGGCGCCGGCCGGATCGCGCTGGAGCTGCAGAAGGCGGGCTCGGACGTGACCGGGCTGGACGTCTCGCCCGGCGCGATCGAGATCTGCCGCCGGCGCGGCCTGCGCGAGACCGTGCTGGCCACGGTGGACGATCACGCGCGCGAGGGGCGCCGCTACGACACGTTCCTGTTGCTGGGCAACAACCTCGGGTTGCTGGAGGGGCGCGACCGGGCGGCCGGCTTCCTGGCGGCGCTGGCCGCGATGGCCGCGCCCGGCGCGCAGGTGATCGCGCAGGGCACCGACCCGTACGGCACCACCGATCCGGTGCACGTCGGCTACCACGAACTCAACCGGTCGCGCGGGCGGTTCGGCGGGCAGCTGCGACTGCGGCTGCGGTACCGGGAACTCGCCACCGACTGGTTCGACTACCTGTTCTGCTCCGTGGACGAGCTGCGCGGACTCGTCGAGGGGACGGGCTGGCGACTCACCGATGTGGACACCGCGGATCACCCCTACTACCTGGCCACCTTCACCCTGGACGGCTGACATCACCCCCACCGCCCGGACGATCCGTGAGATCGAGCGCACGAATCGTCACCGCAACCGCTAGCGTCTATGTGTGGGGATGTGGCGTCGGCTGCTGCGTAACGGGTTCGGCAGCGGCGTCATCGTGCTCGTGCTCGGGCTGCTCGCCTACGGCCTCCCCGCGCTGGACCGGTCGCTGGACTCCACCCAGGCCGTTCCGGACGGCGTGCCGTACGACGTGGGCGGCGGCGTGACCGTGATCCCACCGCCTGGCGCGCTGCTGGACGTCACGCGCACCCGCCCGGCCGACGACCGCGGCACCGTGGTGTTCCTGGTCGGCCCGATCCGGTACGTCGTGGTGGTCACGCCGTTCGACGGCGGGCTGCCGGACGCGGCCGACAAGCTGCGCCGCAAGATCGCCTCGAACCGGGGCTACCAGGTGGTCGGGCGGGAGGCCAGCATCGCCACCGCGGACGGCCGGCTGCTCGGCCTGGCCGGCGGCTATAGCGCACCCGGGCTCGGCGGCCGGTACGCGGTCTTCACCGCGGGGGAACGCTCCATCGAGGTCACGGTGAGCGGCACCGACCCGCAGCTGAACGCGGCACGCGCGGCCATCGACGCCGCCACCCGCTCGATCACCGTCCGGAGCACCGAGTGAGCGAGGCGAACGAGGTCCTGCCGACGCCGGACACCTCGCGCGGGCGCGGCGCGCTGCTGACCCTGCCCGCGTTCTGGGTGCTGGCCGCGCTGCTGGTCGCCGGCGCGGTGCGGACGGTCGTGTTCCTGCGCGAGTCGATCACGGTCTACCCGGTGGCCACCGTGGTCGCGGTCGTGCTGTTCGCGCTCTACGCCGTACCCTTCTGGATCTTCGTGGGCGGTCTGGACTTCCTGGAACGCGAGCCGCCCGTGCTGCTGGCCACCGCGTTCGCCTGGGGTGCGCTGGTGGCCACCGCGGTCGCGATCCCGGGCGCGAGCGCGCTGCACAACGTGCTGGCCAAGCTGGTCTCACCGCAGTTCGCCGCCGCCTGGGGGTCCGCGATCGCGGGACCGAGCGTCGAGGAGACCGTCAAGGTCCTCGGCGTCTTCGCGATCGTGCTGGTCGCGGCGGGCCAGGTGAACAGCACGCTGGACGGCGTGGTCTACGGCGCCATGGTCGGGCTCGGCTTCCAGGTGGCGGAGGACGTGGTCTTCGCGGTCAACGCGGTCGCGATGGAGGGGCAGGGCGACCAGATCTCGCCGGTGGTGATCACGTTCTTCCTGCGCGGCTTCCTGGCCGGGTTGTGGAGCCACACGCTGTTCGGCGCGCTGGCCGGTCTCGGCGTCGGCTATCTGGTGGTCCGCACGGACCGCCGGCTGTCCCGCCGGATCGGCATCGCCGCGCTCGCCTTCGCTGGCTCCTGGGCCTGCCACTTCCTGTGGAACACGCCGGTCCTGCTGGACGGGCCGGTGGAGGGCGCGCCTGGCGTCCTGCTGGTGCTGGTGGTCAAGGGCATCCCGCCGCTGCTGCTGGTCGCGTACCTGGTGCGGGTGGCGCACGGCCGGGAGGCCGAGTACTACGTGTCGCTGCTGGCCGGCCTGGACGATCCGGCGATCGCCACCGAGGCGGAACTGCGCGCGCTGGGTTCGGGCCGGCGGCGGGCGGCGGCGCGCGGGCTCGCCCACCGGCGGGCCGGGTTCCGCGGGCGGCGCGCGGTGCGGCGGCTGCAGCAGGCGCAGGCGCGGCTGGCGGTGGCGCTCAGTCGCGCGGAGGGCGGCGGCGCGACCACGGCCGTGCGGCGCTGGACGCGCGAGGTGCGGGCGCACCGGGCCCGGCTGACGCGGCTGGGTCACGCCGAGGCGCTGGCGCCGGAGCGGCGCGGCGGCACCGTGCGCGGCGTCTTCACGGCCGCCGGTGCGGTCGGCATGTTCATGATGATCGTCTGGGCCGCCATCGCGGCGCTGGGAGGCGGATGAGCCCCACACCCGTACGGGCGTGGGGCTCATCTGTCGTGCAAGCTCAGACCGTCGGCGGGTGGCCGCCGTCACCGTCGACGACGGCGTCCGGCGTGCCGTCCTCGTCGAGATCGGTCATGGTGATGTCGACCTTGCCGTCGTGGTCGGTGTCGAACTGGAAGAGGTCGGCCTTGCCGTCCCCGTCGGTGTCGGCCACCCAGACGTCGGGCCGGCCGTCGCCGTCGGTGTCGGCGGCGAGCAGGTCGACTCGGTCGTCACCGCGCGTCTCGACGGTCTCCTGCGGCTCGGTCATGGCGGGCATCCTTCCCGAAGGCGTTTCGAGGGTGCGCTGAATCGTGGTGCAGCGCTGGTTCACCGTAGGGCCGATCGCGCGCCTCGCGCGACCCGCGTCTTACACGGGTCGTCTACTACCCAGCCTCGGCGTCCGCCAGTCCCGGTACCGCAGGGGGTGCGTCAGCTCGCGGCGTACGGGTTGACCGGCGTGTTCGGCGTGACCGGAACCGCGATCTCGTCGGCGTCGCCGTCGTAGTCGGTGTCCCGGACCGTGTAGTCGACCGCACCGTCGTAGTCCTCGTCGACCTCGACCTCGTCCGGCGAACCGTCGGCGTTGTTGTCGGTCAGGAAGACGTCCGCGACGCCGTCCGCGTTGGTGTCCTGGACACCCGCGTCGATCAGGCCGTCGCCGTCGACGTCGTACAGCTCGGTGTCGATCCGGCCGTCGCCGTCGCCGTCCGCGGAGATGACGTCCGCGGTGCCGTCGCTGTCGAGGTCCGACACGACCAGGTCGGCGAAGCCGTCACCGTTGGAGTCCAGGTAGACGTTGGTGGCGCCGTCCAGCGTCTGCTCGACCAGCAGCACGCCGTCCTCGCTGAGGCCGGTGTCGCTGTCGGTGTCGATCGGGGCGGCGGCGGCCGGGTCGTCCAGGCCGGTCTCGTTCAGGCCGGAGTCGCTCAGGCCGAGGCCCTCGTCCGTCGTGGTGTCGGCCGGGACGGTGGTGTCGTCGGCGGTGAAGTCGCTGCTCATATCCGTGATTCCCTTCGCGGCTACTCGTTGTTCGCTGCACCTCGCGGTTGCTGAGAAGAACTTACGAGGTGGCGCCGCGAAGGGACATCCCGGAAATGTGCCAGGCCCCACCTGGCTGAACGGATCAGTGCTTGAACTCGACGCCCGCGGAGAGTAGCGCCTTGATCACGTCGGCGGACTCGGCGAACCCGATCAGGACCAGCGCGTCCGGACCGAACTCCTTGATCTGCTCCGCGCCGCCGGAGAAGTCGATCGTCTCGGCGCTGTGGTCGTACGTCAGCGCCAGCAGGTTGTCCGACGTCACGCCCGAGCGGTCGAGCGCGGCCCGCACGTTCTCCTCGAGGCCGCTGCCGTACTCGTCGTCGCGCGCCACGATGGCGATCCGCTTCGGCCCGTCGCGCAGGATGACGTCGCCGAGCGCGGCGCCCTGCATGACGTCCGGCGGGGCGGTACGGAAGTAGAGCCCGGCGTCGTCCGCGCCGGTCAGGCTCGCGGCCGTGTTGCACGGCGAGAAGAGGATCAGCCCGGCCGCCTTGACCTGCGGCAGCACGGCGGTGGAGACGCCGGACGCGCCCGCGCCCAGGATCACGTGCACGCCGGCCGAGATGTGCGACGCCACGGTCGCCTTCGCCACCTCGGGGCTGGTGCCGTCGTCGCCCTTGATGAAGACCACGTCCTCGCCGAGCACACCACCGGCCGCGTTCACCTCCCGGATGGCGAGTGCCGCGCCGGCCGCCATTGGCGGGTACGCCAGCTTCAGGTCACCGGTCTCGGGCAGCAGCCCACCGATCTTCAGCGGCGCCCCGGACGCGGCCGCGTTGGCCGGACGGGCCCCCGGCGGCGCGGTCCTGGTGGAGGCCTGCGTCTCGTCGCCGGCGGTGACGAACTCCATCTTGCCGGCGTCGAGCTGGTCCTGCGCGTCGAAGTGCAGCGTGGCGAAGCTGGCCACGGACGGCTCGCCGACGTCGGTGAAGCCGCCGCTGCTCATCGAGACGCCGCTGTACACCAGGTCGGTGCCGGATGCGGCGAGCGACAGGCAGGTCTTCACGGTGTCGCACGGCGTGCCACCGCTGGTGACGCCGATCAACTGCGCGGCGATCGCGGCCGGTGCGGTCGATCCGGCCAGCTCGGCCGCGATCGCGCTCATCACCACCGCGTCGTACGTCTCTCCGGAGTAGACGAAGTCGCCGAGGTTCGGGTCGACGCTCCTGAGCCGGTTCTTGAAGTCGTCGGTCAGCGGGGCCATCGGGGTGGTGCCCTTCATGCCCCGGAGCGTGCCCGGCTGATCGAACTCGTCACCGAAGGAACTGATCATGTTACCGTCAGTGCCGTACAGTTGGATCGGTCCGGTGGATCCACCGCCCTCCGAGGATCCCTCGGTCGAACCGCATGCCGTCACTCCCGCTAACAGAGCCGCGCAAGCAGCGGCGATGGCCGCGCCACGTCGGGTGCGCATATGGAAGTTCCTCCTCCCCAGGGTCGCCGCTGCGCACATTAGCGCGCTTTGAACTCTTTGCCGATGGCTGCCAGGCCACGATATGACTCGGCGGTAACGTCACCGATGGTGAAGGACGAAAATGGTTGATCTTGTCGACGCGTCTCCCGGCCCCGGTGATCTTGTTCGCCTGATGGGAATCACGATCGGTGAGGTGACCGCCGAGCGCGTGACCGGCACCATGCGCGTCGAGGGCAATACCCAGCCATATGGCCTGCTCCACGGCGGTGCGTCCTGCGTGCTGGCGGAGACGCTGGGCTCGCTGGGCGCCGGGGCGCACGGCCGCACGGTGGGGCGGCCGATCGCCATGGGAGTGGATATCAATGCCACCCACCACAAGGCGGTACGCGAAGGGGTGGTCGTCGGCGTCGCTAGCCCCGTCTTCCGCGGGGTGTCCATAGCGACTTATGAGATCATTATCACTGACCAGTCGGGTGACCGCGTGTGTACTGCCCGTATTACCTGCCACCTGCGCCGTCCCTGATCGCCGGAACTGCGCATCTTTGAGGGCTCCTTAAGCAAATGTGCCTTCCTGGGGCATCCCGTCCCGCGCCCTTGACCGTCCGGCATAGGCTTCCGGACGTGACGGACCTTCCATCGGAGTCGCTCGACGACGCGGCGCAGGTGCTTCACCTCGCGCTCGCGGGTGACAGCGATGCGGTCGTCAACACCTTCGATGCGGTCGTCGACCGGGACGGCGTCGAGGGGGCGTACAACGTGGCGTGGTGCCTCGCCGCCGCGATGGTCGGCGTCGATGTCCCCGCTGGAGCGTGGACATTGGACTTCCCCGGCATCGACCAGGCGGACTACGACGCGCGCTGGGTCGCCCGCTTCGTCAGTGCGTATGCGAACTCGGACGTGCCCACCGGCGAGGCGCTCTTCGGGGCCGCGCTCGCCGACGGGCAGCTGCCGGACTGCCTGCTCACGCTGGCCGGCTCCGCCGTCGCCACGTTGAAGCGGCGCGCGGCCTGAGCCCGATGTCCGACCAGATCCTCGCCAAGGTCCGCAAGCTGCTGGCGAAGGCCGAGGACCCGGCGTGCACGCCCGCCGAGGCCGAGGCGTTCACCGCCAAGGCCGCCGACCTGATCGCGAAGTACGGCGTCGACCGCGCGCTGCTGGCCGCCCGCGAGCCCGGCACCGATCTGGTCGGCGACCGCGTGGTGGTGCTGCACCCGCCGTACGCGCTGGACAAGGCCGGTCTGCTGGCGGGCGTGGCCGGCGCGCTGCGCTGCCGCTCGGTGCGCCGCCGGGAGCGCGACGCCTGGACCATGCATCTCTTCGGGTTCGGCAGCGACCTGGAGCGCGCCGAACTGCTCTACACGTCGCTGCTGGTGCAGGCCGCGCACGGGATGGCGGCCGCGCCGGTGCCGCCGTGGGAGAACGCGGCCGCGTTCCGCCGGTCCTGGCTGGCCGGGTTCAGCACCGCGGTCGCCGGCCGGCTGCGCCAGGCGGAGGCCACCGCGGCGGCCGAGGCCGGTGCCTCCACCGACCTGGTGCTGGTGGACCGCTCGCACCGGGTCGAGGCGCGTGTCTCCGAGGTCTATCCCCGGCTGCGGACCGCGAGCCCGCGACGCCTGGCCGGCGGCGGGATGCGGCAGGGCTACGTGGCCGGCACCCGCGCCGACCTCGGTGGCATGTCGTCGATCTCGGAGTGAGCCGCCCCCGGGGGGCGTGTCTGGTAGATCTCGTCGAGCCGAGGTTCAGGTGCGGCCGTCCGGCCGTGCGGCGCGGAAGTCCGCCAACCGGTGCTGCATGGGGGCCTTCGCGACGTGCGGCCAGGCGACACCTGGGCCACACCGCAGGCCGGCGACGATCGGCCAGGCCCGCCCTAGCGCAGCCGGCGCCGCCGTTCCGGGGAATTTCGCGATTTACCCCGTTCAGGGTCGTTCGATCGCTCACGCCTGAGGACCGTCCGGCGCAATGGAAAAGACATCGATTGTCCGCTTGAGCCGGTTTACTTAGTGTCAGCGGTATGCCCACTAAGGGAGGATTGTGGGCATCGCCAGGGGCGGCGCACGCCGTACCCACGCTGGATCTTGATCTTCGACCGGGGGAGCGGGAACGTGCCTCAGACTGGGCCTGCCGAGGTGTATCGCCGGCTCGTGGAGAGCCGGGTCTGGCAGGAACAACGCCTGCCCGCCGTGGTCCTCGCGGCCACCGGCCTGATGGCGATGATCGGCATGGGCAGCGTCGCGGTGGCCGCCGCCGGCTGGTCCACCACCACGGAGGTGAGCGTGGAGGGCGTGACCGTGTCGCCGAGTTCCGCCGCACCGCGGGTGGGCGTGGTCGTGCAGACCACGCTCCCGCCCGGTGTCCCCCCGGTCGCGCCGAGCCCGGCCGTCACGCCGATCGCCTCCCCGCCGCGCGTCGAGACCTCACCGCTGCCCGCCACCACCGGGCAACCGGTCCCCTCGCCCCCGGCCGGCGTCACGACCCCGCCGCTCACCGAGATGACCGCGCCGGCCACCGCCACGCCCGCTCCGTCGCCGTCGCCCACGCCCTCCCCGTCGCTCTCGCCGCTGCTGGAGAGCGCGCCCGCCAGCGCCACCCCGTCCGGGAGCCTCGATGGCTGAGGGCGACAAGCGGGTGGCGCTCGTCGCGGTCGGACTGGCCGTCGCGGCCGTCCTCACCGGCGGCATCGCCTACGCCGCGTTCAACTCGACCGTCTCCAGCGGCTCGATCACCGGGTCCGCGCAGAGCCTGCGCCCGCTCGAGGTCGGCACGCCCGCCACCGACTACGCGGGCGAGGAGACCGGACTCTGGCCCGGCGACCTGCACGCCGCCGACATCGTCATCCCGGTCCGCAACGACAACGAGATCGCCGTCCAGGTCTCCAACACCAGCATCAGCAACGCGGAACTCCGCTTCACCGACGACGACGTCCAGGACGCCTGCGGCCGCTTCCTGACCGCCGACTCACCCGTCGCCATCACCGACGGCACCGACTACGACACCGTCGTCATCCCCGCCGGCGCCGACCGCACCATCCGCCTCCTCGGCGCGGTCGCCCTGAGCGGCGACGCCGCCGACCACTGCCAGGGCGCGCCGTTCACCAGCAGCTGGAAGGTCAAGGCCACGTCGCTCTGACCTTTCCTCCCGACCCGCGCCCCGCGTGGTCGCGATCCGCACGGTGCCGCGGGCCTCCGACCGTCCCGGAACCCCACGATCGATATGCCCGCTTCCGGCGTCCTCCGGCCCGCATGCTCCCGCGGGCAAACCTCGCGGCGGCTCCGCCGCCGCTCCGCCGCCGCTCCGCCGCCGCATCGGAGCCGGTCCCGCCGCCGGTCACTACACCCCGCGACCTCCCTCTCCGCTCACCATCCCGGCCGCGCCCGGCGGTTCGGGCGTCGGAGGCGGTCCCGCTGCCGGTCGCCAGACCTCACGATCTCCGCCCCGGCTCACCGTCCGGCCGCGCAGCTGGCGGCGACGACGTCTAGTGGCCTTAGTCGAGTAAGCTGCCGAGTTTGCTGGGGACGGCGAGAATCCATTTGGCGCCGCGGTCGGCGTAGCTGCCGAGGGGGCCGGGGGTGTTGCTGGCCAGTGCTCCGAGCACGGCGACCAGGACGAGGGCCAGCCACAGGCGGCCCTTCAGGTTGGCGATCACCGCGAGCAGGGCCACGACGACGATCACCGCGATTGCAGAGGCCATGACCCATTTTTACCCTTTTTTCGGTATTCGGGCGGCCTGATGACCCGCGGTGACAGCTATCCGTGACCGGCGGTGGCCGGGACGGTGGCGTGCGTGGGCGCGGTGGGAGCCGTCGAGCGCGGGTCGGACGGGGGCGGGGAGGGCTCGGGGTGGGAGGGCGTGACGGGGTGCGGCGCCGGCGTGAAGTCCGGGGGGATGGGCTGCGTCATGGTGGGCTCCCTGGATGCGGTCCGAGCGGGCGGTCCGGTGCCTCCAGTGTCCACTGGCAACGGTGGCGGAGGGAGGGTTTCCGGCATGAATCGCCTGATCAGGCCGGGTGCAGGTGGACCAGCAGGGTGACCGCGGTACCCGAGGAGCCGGAGTGGACGAGCAGGGAGTCGGTGCCGTTCCGGGCCAGCCACATGCCGCGGCCGGAGCGGGTGTCGGGTGCGGGACAGCGGGCGGGTGAGATCAGGCCGCCGGTGCCGTCGTCGGTGACCCGGCAGTAGAGGGCGGGACCGGATCGCCACAGCTCGAGCGTGCCGCTGCCGCCACCGTGCTCGACCGCGTTGACCGCCACCTCGTGCACCGCGAGCACGAACCGGTGGAGCGTGATGCCGGAGAGGCCGAAGCGGGCGGCGTGCCGTCGCACGTCGCGGCGCAGCGCGGTCAGCGTGGTCCGCGTGAAGTCCGCGTGCAACTGCGCGGCGACGGCCGGCGCGCGCTGCCGGGCGGCCGTCATGCGCCCGGCCGGCCGAGGCCGAAGGCGTCGAGCAGGCCGGCGATCCGGAGCTGGTCGCGCACGGCCGGGCTCGGGTGCTCGACCCGGAACCGCGCGTGCGTGGCGTGCGCCAGCTTCATCACGTCGACCAGGACGCCGATGCCGGAGCTGTCCAGGAACGTGACCGCGGCCAGGTCGACGCGGACCGAGGGCGGCCGGCGCGCGTTCATCTCGCCGTGGATCGTGGCCAGCACCGCGTCCGCGTTGCTGAAGTCGATCTCTCCGGCGAGCGCGACACCCAGCGCCCGTCCCGCGTACCCGGACACCGACACCGACACCGGTTCCATCCGACCTCCCGAGCTGACCTGGTCATTCTCCTCGGCGGACGGTCCCGGCAGGGTCACTCGGACGGTGAGTTTCCTCAGCCGCCGGGGCGGGCTACCGATACAGAGGGCACGGCAAGGACGGGAGCGCGACGGACGGGCAGGGCTGGTGCCCGTGACCGTCGATCCACCGCCCCGGCCGGCGCTACCCGTGGAACCCCCCTTGTCCGCGGGTAGCGCCGGGCAGCCGATCAGGCGCCGGTCCTCGACGGGGGACCGGCGCCTTTCACGTCAGGGGCGCAGCCAGACCGCCTCGTCCCCGTGCGACTCGAGCGGCGGCGGATAGTCCAGCCTCTCGAAGCCGTCCAGGCGCCACGGCTGGTGCACGGCGGGGCCGGGGATGCCGGCCAGCTCCGGTACGTACCGGCGCACGTAGTCGCCCTCCGGGTCGTACCGCTGGGCCTGTCTGATGGGGTTGAAGCGGCGGTGCGGGCGGGTGTCGTTGCCGGTCCCGGCGACCCACTGCCAGTTGCCGGAGTTGTTGGCCACGTCGCCGTCGATCAGCCACCGGAAGAACCAGGCCTGCCCGTCCCGCCAGTCGCAGCGCAGGTGCTTGGTGAGCAGCGCCGCGGTGATCAGCCGGGCCCGGTTGTGCATCCAGCCCTCGGCCATCAGCTGGCGCATGCCGGCGTCGACGATCGGCACGCCGGTGCGGCCGCTCTGCCAGGCCTCCAGCGCGTGCGCGTCGTACCGCCAGTCCCGGTCGCCGGACGGGCGCATCGGCTTCCTGGAGATGTCCGGGAAACCGGCCGTGACCTGGTAGTAGAAGTCCCGCCAGCAGAGCTGGCGGACGAATGCGGCGGCACCGGGGCCGCCCTGCCGGCGGGCCGCGTTCACCACCGCGAGCGGGGACAGACAACCGAAGCGGAGGTACGCGGAGAGCCGCGAGGTGTCGTCGTCGGCCATCGCGTCGTGCTGGTCGTCGTACGCGTCGATGTGCCGCAGCCAGGCCGTCAGCCGGCGCCGCCCCTCGGTCTCGCCGCCCTCGGCCGCGTCCGGCGACTCGCCCTTCGGCGGCTCCGGCAGCGCGACACCGAGCGCGCCCGCGTCCGGCAGCGGGGCGATCCGCTGCGGCGGTGCGGCCTCGTCCCGCAGCGCGGCCGACTCCCATGCCCGGAAATATGGTGAGAAAACGCGGTAGTGGCCGCCGCCACCGCCGGGCGAGACCTCGCCGGGCGGCAGCACGGTCACGCCGGGGAAGAGGCGCAGCGACATCCGGTGCCGGTCCGCCTCCGCGCGCAGCCGCTCCTGCCGCCGGGTGGCGAAGCGGCTCACGTCGTGCGAGACCGCGATGCCGTCCGCGCCGGCCGCCCGCGCCACCGCGATGGTCTCGGCCACGGTGTCGCCGCGCCGCACCACCAGGTCCGCGCCGCGCTCGCGCAGGCCCGCGCGCAGGTCGGCGAGGGCCTGGTGGAGGAAGCGGTCGCGATTCGCGGAGCGGCCGAGCAACGCCGGGTCCAGCACGAACAGCGGCACCACGTGCTCGGCAACGGCGCAGGCGGCGGCGAGCGCGGGGTGGTCGTGCACCCGCAGGTCCCGGGTGAAGAGGACGACGGCGGTCCTCATGCCAGGATCGCCTCGCGGTCGAGCCTCGGGCCGGGCAGCGGCACCGGCGTGCCCGCGGGGGTGATCAGCGCGCGGGCCGCGACCGCGGCGCGGCGCCGGTTCGGCACGGTGGCGCGCCGCTCGAAGACGTCGTACCGGGCGGCCGCGATCTCGTCCAGGATGCCGCCGTAGAGCAGGTACGCGGTGCGGATGCAGGCCTGCGACGCCGGGGCCAGCATGGTGACGCCGGCCGCCGCGGCCGCGTAGTGCTCCTGCGCGCGGGCCGTCTCGAACTCGATCAGCGCGGCCACCTCCGGCGTGGTGGAGCGGCGGTCCCGGCAGGCGAGCAGGTCGTCCGCGGTCAGCCCGAACCGGGCCAGGTCCGCCTCCGGCAGGTAGACGCGACCGCGGTCCAGGTCCTCCGCCACGTCCCGGATGAAGTTGGTGAGCTGGAACGCGAAGCCGAGTTGCCGGGCCGGCTCGCGCGCGGCGGCCCGGTCCTCCGCGCCGAGTATCGGCAGCATCATGGTGCCGATCACCGCGGCCGAGCCCTCCATGTACTCCAGCAGGTCGTCGTAGGTCGCGTACCGGGTGACGGTCAGGTCCATCGCCATGCTGCGCAGGAACGAGTCGAAGTCCGCCAGGTCCAGGTCGAAGACCGCGATCGTGTGCAGCACGGCGGGCAGCAGCGGGTCGTCGACCGGCTCGCCGCGCAGCCCGGCCAGGAACCGGTCCGACCACTCGGTGAGCAGCTCGGCCCGGCGCTGCGGCGGCAGGCTCTCGGTGCGGTCGACTATCTCGTCCGCGTGCCGGGTGAAGCCGTAGAGCGCGTGCACGTGCCGCCGCTTCCAGGCCGGCAGCAGCCTGGTGGCCAGGTAGTAGGTGCGGCCGTGTTCCCGGTGCAGCTCCCGGCAGCGTGCGTAACTGTCCGCCAGTGTCATGGACCGCTCCCAAACCTTTGTGTGCCCAAATCGACTCATGAATCGACGCAACTTCGATCGTAGAGTACCGTCGCTGGGGTGGCCAACGACACGCTCGCTCCATACGCGCTGGGTAAGCCGCCCGCCCCTCACCATGATCAATCAAATGACCCCTCGGTGCCCGCCATGCCCCTGAATCTGATCGAGGCAGTCGAAGGAACGCTCGCCGACTTCCTCGCCCGGGAGATCGCCGGGCTGGACGAGATCGATCCGGCGCTCGGCGGGTTCGCCCGTGCCGCGCGCGACAGCGTGCTGGCCGGTGGCAAGCGGCTGCGGCCGACCTTCGCCTACTGGGGCTGGCGCGGCGTGATCGGCGCGGAGCCGCCCGCCGACGCCGTGCTGCCCGCGCTCGCCGCGCTGGAGTTGCTGCACACGTTCGCGCTGGTCCACGACGACGTGATGGACGGCTCGGACACCCGGCGCGGCCGTCCGACCGTTCACCGGGTGTTCGAGGCCCAGCACGTCGCGGCCGGCCGGCGCGGCGACTCGGGCCGGTTCGGCGAGGCCTCGGCCGTGCTGATCGGCGACCTCTGCCTGGTCTGGGCGGACCGGCTGCTCGGCACCGCGGACGTGAGCCCGGACGTGTTGCTCGCCACCCGCCGCTGCTACGACCAGATGCGGATAGAGGCGGTCGCCGGGCAGTACCTGGACGTCCTCGGCGAGGCCGAGCCGGGAAGCTGGTCGGTGGCGCGGGCGCTGAAGGTGGCGCGGCACAAGACCGCCGGCTACACGGTGCTCCGTCCGCTCCACTTCGGACTTACACTGGCCGGGATGCCGTTGGCCGGGCGGATGCGGGCGGTCACGGACGCCTACAGCGGCTACGGTCTGGCCGTCGGCGAGGCGTTCCAACTCCGCGACGACCTGCTCGGCGTCTACGGGGAGCCGGCGATCACCGGCAAGCCGGCCGGCGACGACCTGATCGCCGGGAAGCCGACCGCGCTGCTGATGCTGGCGCGCGAGATGGCGACCTCGGCGCAGCTCGCCGAGCTGGACGGCGCCGGCGACGTGCACCGCAAGGCGCAGGTGGTCGCGGACACCGGCGCACCCGAACGAGTGGAAAAGATGATCGAGGAGCGAGTGGCCTCTGCGGTGTACGCGCTTCGGCGGGCACCGATCGACGATGCGGCCCGCGAAATCCTGACCGGGCTGGCGGTCACGGCCACCCAGCGGCAGGCATGATGTCCGTGCAGCGGAACGGAAGGGCACGAATGCGTACGGTGAGCGGAGCGACCGACCACGTGGTGGTCGTCGGCGCGGGGCTGGGCGGTCTCGCGGCCGCGCTGCACCTGGCCGGGGCCGGCCGCCGGGTGACGATCGTGGAGCGCGAGCCGGTCCCGGGCGGCCGGGCCGGGCGGCTGGACGCCGAGGGCTACACGTTCGACACCGGCCCGACGGTGCTGACCATGCCGGAGCTGATCGCCGAGCCGCTCGCCGCGGTGGGCGAGGAACTGTCCGACTGGGTGGAGCTCACGCCGCTGGACCCGGCCTACCGCGCGTTCTACCCGGACGGCTCGCAGCTGGACGTGATCGCGGACACGGTACGGATGGCCGCGGAGATCTCCCGGGTCTGCGGCCCGCGCGAGGCCGACGGATACCTGCGCTTCGTCGACTTCGCCCGCAACCTCTGGGAGCTGGAGCGGGACGACTTCATCGACCGCAACCTCGACTCGCCGCGCGACCTGGTCAACCTGGGCATGCTGAAGCTGCTCGGCACCGGCGCGATGCGGCGGCTGCAGCCCAAGGTCAACCAGTTCCTCAAGGACCCGCGTACCCAGCGCGTCTTCTCGTTCCAGGCGATGTACGCCGGGATGGCGCCGCACGACGCGCTCGCCATCTACGCGGTCATCGCGTACCTGGACTCGGTGGCCGGCGTCTACTTCCCCAAGGGCGGCATCCACGCGGTGCCGCGCGGCATGGCGGCGGCGGCCGAGAAGCACGGCGTGGAGATCCGGTACGACACCACGGTCAGCCGGGTGGAGACGGTGAACGGCCGGGCCACCGCGGTGATCACCACGGACGGGGAGCGGATCGCGGCGGACGCGTTCGTGCTCAACCCGGACCTGCCGGTGGCCTACCGCGACCTGCTGCCCGGGCCTGCGCCGCGCCGGCGCCTGCGCTACTCGCCGTCCTGCGTGGTGCTGCACGTCGGGTCCGACCGGGCCTACTCCAAGATCGCGCATCACAACATCCACTTCGGACGGAGCTGGCGCGGTACGTTCGACGAGGTGATCCGGCGCGGCGAGTTGATGACCGACCCGTCGCTGCTGGTGTGCAACCCGAGCCGCAGCGACCCGTCGGCCGCGCCGGAGGGGCGGCAGAGTTACTACGTCCTGGCCCCGGTGCCGAACCTGGAGCGCGGCCCGCTGGATTGGCGGGGCGGGCTCGGCGACCGCTACGCGGATCAACTGCTCGGCACGCTGGAGGAGCGCGGCTACGTCGGGTTCCGGGACGGCGTGAAGGTGCTGCGTACGATCACGCCCGCGGACTGGGCGGAGCAGGGCATGGCGGCCGGCACGCCGTTCGCTGCCGCGCACAACCTGCTGCAGACCGGCCCGTTCCGGCCGCACAACCTGCACCCCTCCCTCGGCAATGTCGTGTTCGCCGGTTCCGGCACCCAACCCGGGGTCGGCGTACCGATGGTGTTGATCTCTGGAAAGCTGGCCGCCGCGCGCATCACCGGGAGCACTGCATGACCTCACGTGAGGAACACCTCGTCGAGCTGTGCGGGGAGGACGGGACCGCCCTGGGCAGCACCACGGTCGCGGACGCCCACGTCGCACCGGGCCGGCTGCACCGCGCCTTCTCGGTGCTGCTGGTGGACGACGAGGGCCGGATCCTGTTGCAGCAGCGGGCCGCGGTGAAGACCCGCTTCCCGCTGCGCTGGGCGAACGCGTGCTGCGGGCACCCGGAGCCGGGCGAGTCGCTGTCCGAGTCGGCCAACCGGCGGCTGGGCGAGGAACTGGGCGTGGAGCCGCTGCCGCTGACCGAGATCGGCGTGCACCTGTACTACGCGGAGGACCCGGCGACCGGGCGCGTCGAGCACGAGTACGACCACGTGCTGCTCGGCCGCCTCCCGGCCGGTGCCACGATCGCGCCGGACCCGGACGAGGTGGCGGAGCTGCGCTGGGTCGCGCCCGACGACCTCCGGTCCGAACTGGACGGTGACGGCCGGGCGTTCGCGCCCTGGTTCTCCGGCGTGGCCGGTCGGCTGTTCGCCCTCGACGCGCCCGGTGACCCGGCCGCCGCGCCGATATCAGCCGCGGAGCGGTCGGGTGGGCGATGAGGGCCTGACGGCCGGGGCGGTGGCGCGCCGACTGGGCATCGCGGTCACCACGCTGCGCACCTGGCACCAGCGGTACGGGCTGGGCCCGAGCCGGCACGAGAGCGGACGGCACCGTCGCTACACGGAGGAGGACCTGGCCCGGCTGGAGGTGATGCGACGGCTGACCGCGGAGGGCGTCCCGGCGGCGGAGGCCGCCCGCTTCGCCAAGCGGGCGCCGATCCCCGACCGCACGTCGCAGAGCACCCCGGGCGACCTCGGGGAGACGTCCACCGTACCGCTGAATGATCTTGATGATTTTCGGCACGGCGGGGGTCACGCCATCGCTCTCGGTTACGCCGCTCCGGCGGCGCGCGGGCTGGCGACCGCCGCGATGCGGCTCGACGCGCCTGCCATGCGCGAACTGATCGCTCAGTCCGTCGCCGAGATCGGCGTGATCCAGGCCTGGACCGACCTGCTGGTTCCGGTGCTCGTGGGGATCGGCGAGCGGTACGCCGCGACCGGCCGATACATCGAGGTGGAGCACCTGCTGTCCCGCTGCGTGTCCGAGGCGCTCGGCGCGGTCGCCCGGCCGATCGCCTACGGAACGTCACCGCAGGTGCTGCTCGCCTGCGCCGACGAGGAGCAGCACAGCCTGCCGCTGGAGGCGCTCGCCGCCGCGCTGGCCGAACGCGGCGTCGCCTGCCGGCTGCTCGGCGCCCGCGTGCCCGCGGCCGCGCTGGCGGACGCGGTGGCTCGCACCGCGCCGCTCGCGCTGGTGGTCTGGTCCCAGCTGCCCACCACCGGCGGCGCCGGCCAGCTGCACACGCTGGTGTCCGCGGTCCGGCACGCGATGCTGCTGATCGCGGCCGGTCCCGGCTGGGACCGCGACGCGCTGCCGGCCGGTACCGTCGCGCCGAACTCGCTCGACGACGCGGTCGCGTTGATCGTGCCGCTACTCGCGCGCGTAGAGCGCGTCGATCGCGTTGGTTGACCAGCCGGCCGCCGCCAGGAACGTGGTGGTCAGCCGGCCCGGGTCGATGCCGCTCGCGCGGATCGAGTCCAGGTCGCCGCTCTCGTAGGCGCGCACGGTCCGCAGCACCGTGCCCAGCCCGCCGGCCTGGTCGGCCAGCGCGGCCGACACCTCCCGGGACAGCGGCAACTGGCCGGCCAGTTCGTCGGAGGGTACGTCGATCAGGTCCGCCACCCGGTCCAGCAGCCCCACCGTGAACGCGGCGTCCATCGGCTGATCCAGCTCCGCGGCCACCAACTGGCACATGCGGGCCCGGGAGAGCGCGGCGTCCACCGGCCCCTCGGTCGACTCGAACACGTCGCTGAGCGCCATCAGGGCCACCCACTGGCGCACCTGGCCGATACCCAGCATCATCACCGCCTCGTGCACCGAGGAGACCCGATTGGTGACGCCGGTCGCCACCGAGTTGCTGGCCCGCAGCAGCCGGAACGACAGCGCCGGGTCCTGGGTGACCAGCGACACGATCTCCGCGATCTCCACGTCCTGCTTGAGCAGCGCGGTCATCAGCTGGATGCGGCTGAACTTGGACGGCGACAGCGCCTGCGCGGACAGCACCTGCGGCCGGCCCAGCAGATAGCCCTGGAGCAGCCCGCAGCCCAGTTCCTCGGCGAGCGCCAGGTGCTCCTCGGTCTCCACCTTCTCGGCCAGCAGCGTGATCTGCGGGTACGCCCGGCAGGCCTCCGCGATCTCCCGCAGCTCGTCCGCCCCGGTGTTCAGCACGTCCATCTTCACGTAGTCGGCCAGCCCCATCAGCCGCTCGTGCCCGCTGCCCAGCACGAAGTCGTCGAGCGCGATGGCGTACCCCTGGTCGACCCGCCGCCGCACGCCCGCGATCAACTCCTCGTCGACCGTGATGGTCTCCAGCACCTCCAGGACCGCCTGCCCCGGCCCGAACGGCAGCGGCAACTCGTCGGTGAGGAACTCGCGCGTCATGTTGATGAAGCACAGCCGGTCACCCGCGATCTCGGCCAGTCCGAACTCGGTGAACGCGTTCACGATCACCTGGCTGGTGGCGAAGCTGCCGGAGACCCCCGTCCCCCCTCGGAACAGCAGCTCGTAGCCGACCAGCCGCCGCTCCGCGGACCAGATCGGCTGACGCCCGACGTGCACGGACTGCGCGAGATCGCCGTCTGCGTCGGGTACCTCACTCATAGTGAGTATTCTGCCCGTTTCTCGGTTGTTTTTTCATGATTTTCCGGGCCGCTGCGCCGCGCGGGGATACTGATTTGGAGGCGGTCGAGGGGATGACATATGCTTCTCATGCCTCCGGCGGGGCCGGTGAGAGCAAGACACCGCGGTCGAAGCAGGCGCTCTGCAGAGCGTGTGCGATGATTGCGGAGCCGCCCTCATCGTCTAGTGGCCCAGGACGCCGCCCTTTCAAGGCGGTAGCACGGGTTCGAATCCCGTTGGGGGCACGGCACCGGCCGAGCCGGGGCACTGTAAGGTAAGACCGGCAAGACAGTAAGACAGCAAGGTCCTGTGGAGCAGTCGGAGTGCTCGCCGCCCTGTCAAGGCGGAGGTCGCGGGTTCAAGTCCCGTCAGGACCGCCACGCAGCAATCGCCGTGCGAAAGCGCGGCGTTCTGCGTTACGGCCAGGTAGCTCAGTTGGTACGAGCGTCCGACTGAAAATCGGAAGGTCGGCGGTTCGACCCCGCCCCTGGCCACATAGCCTTTCGCCGGGCTATTGAAGCGCTGATCTGCGGAAACGCGGTCGGCGCTTTTTACTTGCACCGGCCCCTCAGGCTATCCGACCAGGGGCGTTGCTCACAGATTGCTCACAGCGGGTCTCGACGGGTCCTGTGCCGCGTCAGAAGGTCCGACGCCTTCTCCACCTGATCGAAGGTCTCCCGGCGTAGCAGGTGCGTGTACACCCGACGTGTGATCTCCGGCGACGAGTGCCCGAGGATCATTTGCACGATCTCGATCGGCACTCCGCCCGCCAGCAGTAGCGAGCACGCTCGTGCCGGGTGTCGTGCAGCCGGATCATCGGCAGTCCGCACGCGGCCACGTGCGCCTCAAACGCCACCGTAACGCGGTCAGGCCGCAGCGGCAGACCGTCCGGTCGGCAGAAGACCAGGCCGTGATCGTTGTAGTCGATCCCGAGGAATTCCCGCTCCTCTCGTTGCGCATAGGGGTGTCGCGCTAGCGCTTCCTGAGCGGCCTTGACCAGCGGTACCCACCGGCGGCCCTTGCGCGACTTGGGCGCTTTGAACAGGCGCCCGACATGCTCGCTTCCGCAGACAGGGCACTCACCTTCCACGACGACGCGAGCCGCACGTACCGGGTGAGTGGACCGCTCATGGCCGGCTTCCGCGAAGGTCAGGGCACACTGCCCCGCGGCTTCTATGTCATCAACGGCCCAGCCTGGCGTCTCGACGTCAGCGCGGACAACCACCGCACGGTCTCCGGCACCTACCGAATCCGCCAGAACATCTGCGAGGACCTCAGTTGGCGGTTGCCGGACGGAGCGAGGCCCGCACCATTACAAAGGTGCGGGCCTCGCCGGTGCGGAACTTAGTCAGGCGGCGGTCTCCGTAGTGACCTTCCACTTCGCCGCGATCCGCATACCTTGGCAACTGTTGTCGGTGTCCTTGGCCAGACGGAGGCCGTCCTCGAGAGTGATGGTGCCCGTGGCGGGGTTGCCCGCCGTACCCGCGCTGATGGGCACGTCGACCGCCCGAGTGACAAGGGTGACCTTGCCGCGGCAGTAGGTCCGGCTGCCGTTGGGGATGTTAGTGATATCGCCGTCCGTGAGGGGCACGAACTCCACGCGCGTTGCCTTGATCGGCACGTCGTTGACGTTGCTGACGGTGAGCGTGACGTCCGTGGCCTGGTTCGGGTAGAGGGAGTCGTCGGCGACCGTGCCCGAGACGGTGACCACCTCGAAGGTGTCGGCGCCCGCGGCGACGGCGGTGGACTCGGATTGCTGGGTGAACGCGGCCCAGGCGACACCGCCGCCGATGGCGACGGCGGCGACCGCGCCGGCGACTGCGATGGCGGTGCCGCGCTTCTTGGTCTTGGACATGGTGAGGCTCCTCTGTGTCGAAATCGGGGGTTACTGCCGAAGCCCGTTACGGGGCTGGGGTCTGGGTGCCGGACTCGATCGGGTCCGGGCTGGGAATGACGGCGGCCTCGGTCGGCACCGTCTCGGTCCGCTCGGGTGCCGGTTCGGCGTCGGCCGTGCGCGGCGGTGGCGGCACGGCGGCCGGGGCCGGTTGGGCCGCGGGCTTCACCGCGGCTCCCTTCGGCGTCGTGGCGGCGGTGTCCGGTGCTTTCGCCACGCCCTTGCCGGTGTCGTGGGACGCCCGGGGTACGGGAGTGGTGATGCTGGGGCTGGGCGACGGCGGGATGTTGAGGGTTGCTCCTACCTCCACCGTCGTGGTCTGGCGGTAGCCGACTCCGGCGGCGGCCGTGCCGACCACCGCGCCGACGGACACGACCGCGGAGAGTGCGACGAGCGCCATGCCCGCGAGCGCGGCCCAGCGCCGGTGCCGGCTGGTGTTGCTGCTCATCCGCGTGCCTCCCGTGATCGGTGTGCCGGGAAGCAACTCTGCCGGTTGATCACGCTGCGTGGCATCGGATGCACCGGTCGCAATCGGCGCGGTCCGGTGACGCGGTTTCACAGGTCGGGGGCGGGGCGCCGGCGGAGGGCCGAGAGGGTTCGTCGTGTCGGTTTAGCCCATTCGGCGTATTCATCGCTTACGCGACAGTCCAGTTCGGCGTGTCCCGCCGCAAGGCTCAGCCGGCCGGTGGCCAGGTGCGCTGGGGTGAGCCGTTGCGCTGGACCACCCAGATCTCGCCGCCCGTGGCGGTCTCGCAGATCACGTGGATGCGAGGCATGGCGGTCAGGAGCGCGTCAGCCATGGCGGTGAAGCCCAGGTTGGCGTTCGCCAGGGCGAAGAGCAGCACGACGTGTGTGGTCACCGCGTTACGTCCGCTGGGCGCTGGCGGATGCGCGAGTCCTTGGTGATGGCGGCCCAGCCGTGGCCGCCGGCCAAAGCCATCCGATCCTCGTCGGTGACCAGCTGAGCGGCTTCCTCACCGAAGACGTCGGCCAGCGTGTGTACGAGGTGGCCCGCATCGCGGAGGGCGGTGACGACGCGCCTGCCCGGGTTTCGGTCGGCTAGGAACTCATGCGGCGCGCCGTGCCATCACCCTGAGCACGGTTTCGACCTCAGCTGTGCTGGAGGTTGTATTCGTCGGCGATGTCGTCGATGGACTCGCCGCCCTCGTAGGACAGCTCGGCGATCGTCTCGGCGCGGATCTTGCTGGCGGCGAACACCGGCTGGCCGAATCCGAAGCGAGGATCGATGATGACCTCGGCCGCGCCGTACGGCCGAAGCCGGATGCGCTCGGCGTAGCCGTCGTCGGCGTATGAGACGAACCGGATCGGCGGGGGCCGGCGGGGTCAGACGATCGTGTTGAGGATGTCGACGAGGTGGTCGACGCGAGGGGAGTCGGACAGGTGGTGGGTGGTGTAGGCGAATGCGTAGTCGCGGGATGGGTCGGCGAAGGCGCAACTGCCTCCGATGCCGCCCATGCCCCAGCTGCCGTCCGGTTCCAGTTGCATGCCGAGGGTCCAGGTGACGTCGCGGTCCAGGACCAGGTCGTGGCCCTGGTAGGAGGCGGTGGTGAGCAGCGGCGACGGCAGCAGGTCGCCGGCGAGGAGGTGGGTGTAGAGGCGGGCCAGGGCGGTCGCGGTGCTGTGCAGGTTGACGGCGGGGATCTCGGTCTCGCGCCACAGCGGGCCGTTGATGACGTCGGCGGAGGTGACGCCGGGCGGGGTGGCCAGGGCACGGTGACGCCAGCTGCCGGGCTCGCCGATCGGGTCGGAGGACCAGGCGGGGATCAGGTCGGCGCAGCGCGCGATCTGGTCGGGGGAGAGGCCGAAGGCTAGATCCAGGTCCCACGGTACGGCGATCTCCTCCCGCAGGAAGGTGCCGATCGTGCGGCCGTCGACGCGCCGGACGAGTTCGCCGAGCGGGTGTCCGTAGGTCAGCGCGAACTCGCCGGCCACGGTGCCGGGCTCCCAGGCGGGTGGCGCGGCGGCCAGCGCGGAGGTGAGCAGGTCCCAGTCGGCCAGGTCCGCGGCGGTGAGCGGGCGGCCGGCCGGTGCGGCGGGGAACTCGACCAGCCCGGCCGTGTGGTTCAGCAGCTGGCGTACCGTGATGGCGGCCTTTCCGGCCTCGCCGAAGGCGGGCCAGTGGAGCGCCACCGGATCGTCCAGCCCCAGGCGGCCGCGCGCGACCAGCAGCAGCACGCAGAGCGCGGCCACCGGCTTGCCCACCGAGTAGACGCCGACGAGCGTGTCCGGCGTCCAGGGCACGCGGCGGTCGGCGTCCCGCCAGCCGCCGCACAGCTCGACGGCGACGGCGCCGTCGTGGATGACGGTGAGGGCGGCGCCGGTCTCCTCGCCGGAGGCGAGTGACTCGGCGAACGCGGCGCGCATCGGGGCGAACGCGTCCAGGGTCCGGCCGTGCAGAGGGATCACGGTGGGGAACGCTACAACGCGGCGGGCGATCACGAGTGGCATGCTGACGGGCATGGGGCAGCCGGAGCAGGTCGATGTGGTCGTTGTCGGGCTCGGTGTCGGCGGTGAGGAGGCGGGTGGCCGGCTGGCCGCTGCCGGACTCAGCGTGGTCGGCATCGAGAGCCGGCTGGTGGGCGGCGAGTGCCCGTACTACGGGTGTATTCCGACGAAGATGATGATCCGCGCGGGGAACGCGCTGGTCGAGGCGCGCCGGGTGGCGCAGCTCGCGGGCCGGTCGACGGTCACGGCGGACTGGGCACCGGTGGCGAAGCGGATCCGCGAGGAGGCGACCGACACCTGGAACGACAAGGTGGCGGTGGACCGCTTCACGGGCAAGGGCGGGCGGTTCGAGCGCGGCCGGGCGCAGATCGTGGGGCCGGGCCGGGTGCGCGTGGGCTCCACCGAGTTCGTGGCGCGCCGGGGCATCGTGGTGGCGACCGGCACCGCGCCGGTGGTGCCGCCGATCGAGGGGCTGGCCGGCACGCCGTTCTGGACGAACCGGGAGGCGATCGAGGTCGAGCAGCTTCCGCCGTCGCTGGTGATCCTGGGTGGCGGCGCGATCGGCGTCGAGTTCGCCCAGGTCTTCGCGCGCTTCGGCGTGCAGGTGACGCTGGTGGAGGGCGCGGACCGGGTGCTGGCGGCCGAGGAGCCGGAGGCCTCCGAGGTGGTGGCGACGGCCCTGCGGGCCGACAACGTCGAGATCCACACGGGGGTACGGGCGGAGCGCGTCCGGTACGACGGGGCCGGGTTCGTGGTGGGCCTGTCCGACGGCTCCGAGGTGTCCGGCGTGAAGCTGCTGGTGGCGCTGGGCCGGCGGGCGGAGCTGGGTGAGCTGGGCCTGGAGGAGGCCGGCGTGGACGCGTCCGGCCGGTTCATCGAGGTCGACGACCGGCTGCGGGCCGGCGAGAACGTGTGGGCGATCGGGGACGTGACCGGCAAGGGCGGGTTCACGCACATGGCGATGTACCAGGCGGACATCGTGGTGCGGGACATCCTGGGCCAGGGCGGGCCGGGCGCCGACTACCGGGCGCTGCCGCGGGTGACGTTCACGGACCCGGAGGTCGGCGCGGTGGGGCTGACCGAGCGTCAGGCGCGCGACCGCGGGCTGAACGTGCGGGTCGGGGTGACGGACGTGTCCGCGTCGTCGCGCGGCTACATCCACGGCCCGGGGAACGCCGGCGTGATCAAGGTGGTCGAGGACGTGGACCGCGGCGTGCTGGTCGGTGCCACGTCCGCGGGCGTGACCGGCGGCGAGGTGCTGAGCGGGCTGGCCGTGGCGGTGCACGGCGAGGTGCCGGTGCAGCGGCTGCGCCACATGATCTACGCGTACCCGACGTTCCACCGGGCGATCCATGAGGCCGTCAAGGCGCTTGATTAATTTTGCGGCTTGCTGACGTCGGCTTTCGGTCGTACGGCACTTATCGGTTCGGTTCTTGCATCCTGGCGCACGTAGGATTGCGGGCGTGACAAGACGACTGACCGAGGTGGCGAAGAAGGCCGGCGTCAGCGAGGCCACCGTCAGCCGCGTGCTGAACGGGCGGGAGGGGGTCTCCGAGGCGACCCGCACCGCCGTGCTGACCGCGCTGGACGTGCTCGGCTACGAGCGGCCGACGAAGCTGCGCGGCGAGCGTGCCCGGCTGGTCGGCCTGGTCCTGCCCGAGCTGCAGAACCCGATATTCCCGGCGCTGGCCGAGGCGGTGACCGGCGCGCTGGTGCAGCGCGGGTTCTCGCCGGTGCTGTGCGCGCGCACGATCGGCGGCGTCTCCGAGGTCGAGTTCCTGGACATGCTGCTGGAGCACCAGGTCTCCGGCATCATCTTCGCCGGCGGCAACTACGCGATGGCGGATGCCTCGCACGAGCACTACCGGAAGCTGACCGACCGTGGGCTGCCGGCCGTGCTGGTCAACGCGGGGGTGGACGGGCTGGGCTTCCCGCTGGTGTCCACGGACGACGCGGAGGCGGTCGAGCAGGGCTTCGCGCACCTGGTCTCGCTGGGGCACACCCGGATCGGCGCGCTGCTCGGGCCCGCGGACCACGTGCCGTCCCGGCGGAAGCTGGCCGCGGCGGAGTCCGCGGTGGCGGCGCACGGTGGCGGGGTGCGGCTGGACGTGGAGCGGTCCGGGTTCTCCACCGAGGGTGGGCGGGCCGCCGCGGCGAAGTTGGTGAGGCAGGGCGTCACCGGCATCCTCTGCGCGAGTGACGTGCTGGCGCTGGGCGCGGTCCGGGCGGTGCGGCGGCTGGGGCTGCGCGTGCCGCAGGACGTGTCCGTGGTCGGGTACGACGACTCCGCGCTGATGAACAGCGTGGACCCGCCGCTGACCACGGTCCGGCAGCCGATCGAGGCGATGGGGCAGTCCGCGGTGGAGTTGCTGGTGCAGCAGATCGACGGTGCCGAGATCGCGGCGGACGAGCTGCTGTTCGAGCCGGAGCTGGTGGTGCGGAGCTCGACCGCGCCCGCGCCGCGCGAGTAACCACAAAGCCGGACGAAAGGCCCACGGTCGACGGACCGTGGGCCTTTTCGCGCGCCGAGCACGGTGAAGTCACAAACTTTCTTGATGTTGTACAGTTCTTGCGGTCACAGGTTGGTGTTTGTATCGTCATCGGCACGAAACACGGCGTGACGGCACCACCACTTTGACTGACTTCACCCCAGGAAGGGGTCCGTTCCCATGGGCACACCTCGGACGCGGACGATTCTCGGGCTCCTGCTGGTCGTCGGGCTCGGATTCGGAACCGCCGCGTGCGGCTCCGGCGCTGACGACACGGAGGAGGGCGGCAGGGTCACCCTGGTGATCAATGGCCTGCCGCCGGCCACCGAGGCCGCCAACCACCAGCGCTTCCTCGACAACGTGGCCGAGTTCGAGAAGCTGAATCCCGACATCGACCTCGAGCCCCGCGAGGGCAAGATGGACCCGCAGACGTTCGCGGCGAAGCTCGCCGGCGGCCAGCTCGAGGACGTCTTCTACGTCTACTTCACCGATCCGGCGAACCTGATCGCCAAGCGTCAGGTCGCGGACGTCAGCGAGTACCTGGCCGACTTCCCGGTGACGCAGCAGATCAAGCCGGAGGTGCTGCGCGTCTTCCAGGACGACAAGGGCGGCGTCTACGGCCTGCCGTACAAGAACTACTCGATGGGCCTGCTCTACAACCGGGAGCTGTTCACCAAGGCCGGGCTCGACCCGGCCAACCCGCCGAGGACCTGGGCCGAGGTGCGCGAGGCGGCCAAGAAGATCACCGCGCTCGGCGATGGGCACGTGGGCTACGGCGAGTACTCGAAGAGCAACACCGGCGGCTGGCACTTCACCGCGGAGATCTACTCGCTCGGCGGCGAGGTGGCGGTCAACGACGGCGGTACGTGGAAGGCCGCGTTCAACAGCGCGCAGGGTAAGCAGGTCCTGCAGCAGCTCAAGGACATGCGCTGGACGGACAACTCGATGGGCGAGCGGCAGCTGCTGGAGTGGTCGGACCTGCTCCAGCTGATGGGCTCGGGCAAGCTCGGCATGTACGTGGCGACCGCCGACAACATCCCCACCATCGTCAACCAGTACCAGGGGAAGTACGAGACGTACGGCCTCGGCCCGATCCCGGGCGGCGCGGGCACGCTCGGCGGTGGCGAGGGCTACATGTTCAACGCCAAGGCCTCGCCCGCGAAGATCAAGGCCGGGCTGAAGTGGCTGACGTTCTGGTTCACCAGCGCGGAGCGGTTCGAGGCGGAGAACAAGTGGTCCGCGGACAACAAGATCCCGATCGGCCTGCCCGAGCCGGCGATCTTCACCGGTGATGCCGCGCAGCTCCAGGCCGCCGCGGACGCCAAGTACGCCAACGTGCCGCAGGAGAACTACGCGCCGTTCAAGGCCGCGATGCCGAGCATCCCGGTGAAGCTGGAGCCGCCGAACGCGCAGCAGATCTACGCGGTGCTGGACGTGGCCATGCAGAAGGTGCTGACCGAGCGCGACGCGAATGTGGACCAGCTCCTGGCGGACGCGGAGAAGCAGGTCAACCAGATCCTGGCATCGGTCAGGTGACGACGAGGGGCCGCCGGGACACCGGCGGCCCCGCCGCCCGCGGGGCGGGGCGGCGCACGGCGGCCGAGGACGCCGGTCACCTCGCGCGAGAGCCGTCCCGCGCCCCCTTCGTACCGCTGCATGCTTTGGAGAAAGGTGACCACGATGGCGGTCCTGTCGGCCGGAACACGCACGCCGCCACGGACCCCGCCCGGTCCGCGAGAGCGGCCGCGAAGCGGGCGTCTGCGGCGGGTGATCGGCGACAATCTGCTGGCCTACGCGTTCATGGCGGGCGGGCTCGCGTGTTTCGCGCTGTTCTCCTGGTACCCGCTGATCCGCGGCATCATGCTGAGCTTCCAGCAGGTCAACTTCGTGACCGATCCCTATTGGGTGGGCACGGAGAACTACGTCGCGCTGTTCGAGGATCCGCTGTTCTGGACCGCGTGGCGGAACACGCTGGTCTTCAGCGGGATCGCGCTGGTGTTCGGTTATCTGGTGCCGCTGTTCCTGGCGATTCTGATGAACGAGCTGCGGCACCTGAAGGGGTTCTTCCGGGTCGCGGTCTACCTGCCGGTGATGCTGCCGCCGATCGTGGTGGTGCTGCTCTGGCGCTATTTCTACGACCCGGGCAACGGCCTGTTCAACACCGTGCTGTCCGCGGTCGGGCTGCCCACCTCACAGTGGACACAGAGTTCCGGCACGGCGCTGTTCTCCCTGGTCCTGGTCTCGACCTGGGCGAACCTGGGCGGCGCCACGCTGATGTACCTCGCGGGTCTGCAGAGCATTCCGGGCGAGCTCTACGAGGCGGCGGAACTGGACGGCGCGTCGGTCTGGCAGCGGCTGCGGCACGTCACCATTCCGCAGCTGCGCTTTCTGATGCTGGTGCTGCTGCTGTTGCAGGTCATCGCGACCATGCAGGTGTTCATCGAGCCCTATCAGCTGACCGGCACCACGAATCCGGACACCATCACGGTGATGGTGCTGATCTACCGGTACGCGTTCACGGTGAACAACGACTTCGGCCTGGCCGCCGCGATGAGCGTGACGCTGTTCGTGGTGCTGGCCGCGTTCTCCGCCGTCTATCTGCGGCTCACCCGAAGCCAGGAGTCCTGATGCGCACGCTGATCTCGGAGACGGAGATCCGCCGCCACCGCGCGCTCTATCTCGCGGTGCTCGGCGCGGTGACGATCGCGTTCACGCTGGCGTTCCTCTTCCCGGTCTACTGGATGGTGACCGGCGCGCTGAAATCCCCGGTGGAGCTGGCCCAGCCGACCCCGACGCTCATTCCGGAGCGCTTCCGGCCGGAGTCCTATGCGGACGCCTGGAATCGGATGGACATCGCGCGCTACTTCGGCAACACGGTGTTCTACGCGTTCGGCGGCTGGCTGTTCGTGCTGGTCCTGGACGTGGCGGTGGCCTACGCGCTGTCCAAGCTGCGCCCGGTGCTGGGCAACGTGATCCTCGGCGGCATGCTGGCCAGCCTGATGCTGCCCGCGTCCGCGCTGCTGATCCCGGCCTACCTGACCGTGGCGGACGTGCCGCTGCTCGGCGTGAACCTGCTGAACACGCCGTGGGCGCTGTGGCTGCCCGCGGTGGCGAACGCGTTCAACATCTACGTGCTCAAGCGGTTCTTCGACCAGATCCCGAACGACCTGCTGGACGCGGCCGCGATCGACGGCGCGGGCCGGCTGCGCGTGCTCTGGTCGGTGGTGCTGCCGCTGTCCCGGCCGGTGCTCGGCGTGGTCTCGATCTTCGCCATCATCGGCATCTGGAAGGACTTCCTCTGGCCGCTGCTGGTGCTGCCGGAGCCGGCCGCGCAGACGCTCAGCGTGGCGCTGTCCCGGCTGTCCCTGACCAGCCAGGTGCCGCTGAACATGATGCTCGCGGGCCTGGTGATCGCCAGTATCCCGATGATCGTGATCTTCCTGATCTTCCAGCGCAGCATCATCGGGGGCCTCTCGGCCGGCGCGATGAAGGGTTGAAAGGTGTGAACGTGAGCAATTCGCCATGGTGGTGCGACGCGGTGATCTACCAGATCTACCCGCGCAGCTTCGCGGACGGCAACGGCGACGGCATCGGTGACCTGGCGGGCGTGCGAGCCCGCCTGGATCACCTCGTCGACCTGGGCGTGGACGCGATCTGGTTCAGCCCCTGGTACCCGTCGCCGCAGGCCGACGCCGGCTACGACGTCGCCGACTACCGGAACATCGAGCCGATCTTCGGCACGCTGGCCGAGGCCGAGCAACTGATCGCGGAGGCGCACGAGCGCGGCATCCGGGTCATCATCGACATCGTGCCGAACCACGTGTCGTCCGCGCACCCGTGGTTCCAGGCGGCGCTGGCCTCGCCGGACGCGCCGGAGCGGGAGCTGTTCTGGTTCCGGTCCGGCCCCGACCGGCCCACCGACTGGGAGGGCGAGTTCGGCGGGCCGACCTGGTCGCAGACCCCGGACGGTGCCTGGTACCTGCACCTCTTCGACGCGGCCCAGCCCGATCTGAACTGGAACCATCCGCGGGTACGGGAGGAGCACCTGGACATCCTGCGGTTCTGGCTGGAACGCGGGGTGGACGGGTTCCGCGTGGACTCGGCCGCGTTGCTGGTCAAGGACCCGGCGCTGCCCCCGGTGGCGCCGGACCGTCCGCACCCGTTCCACGACCTCGACGGCGTGCACGAGATCTACCGGTCCTGGCGGCGCCTGATCGACTCGTACGGTGGCGACCGCACGCTGATCGGCGAGGTGTGGCTGCCGGACCCCGACCGGTTCGCCCGCTATCTGCGCGCGGACGAGATGCACTCCGCGTTCAACCTTGAGTTCCTGTGCAGCCCGTGGGACCCCGCCCGGCTGCGCGAGATCATCGACGAGACGATCCGCGTGCACGAGCCGCTCGGCGCGGTCGCCACCTGGGTGCTCTCCAACCACGACGTGACCCGGCCGGTCACCCGGTACGGCCGCGCCGAGACCGGGTTCAGCTTCGCCGCCAAGCGCGAGGGCATCCCCACCGACCTGCGGCTCGGCACGGTCCGCGCGCGGGCCGCCGCGCTGCTCAGCCTCGCGCTGCCCGGCGCCGCCTACGTCTACCAGGGCGAGGAACTGGGCCTGGAGGAGGTCGAGGACATCCCGCCGGCGCTGCGGCAGGACCCGATGTGGCACCGCTCCGGGCACCGCGACCCGGGCCGCGACGGATGCCGGGTGCCGCTGCCGTGGTCGGGCGAGGAGCCGCCGTTCGGCTTCGGCACCGGGACGCCGTGGCTGCCGCAGCCGCGTGCGTGGAAGGACCGGACCGTGGCGGTGCAGCGGGCCGACCCGGCGTCGATGCTGTCGCTCTACCGGTCCGCGCTGCGGCTGCGCCGTACGCTGCCGTCCTCGCCGCTGACCTGGATGGACTCGGCGCCGGACGTGCTGGCGTTCCGCCGTGACCCGGGCTTCGGCTGCGTCGCCAACCTGTCCCCGGCCGCGGTGGCGCTGCCGGCCGGCTCCGCGGTGCTGCTCGCCAGCGGGCCGCTCGACGACGGGCTGCTGCCGCCGGACACCACGGTCTGGCTCGCTCTTTAGGGGTGTGGGCCGCGTCGTTGCCGGGCGCGCGGCCCGCTCCCGATCTAGGCTCGGCCGACATGACCACCGAAGCTGTCCTCGAAGAGAGCGCCGAGCCCGGCGAGATCTACACCGCCTACTTCCACACCGTGCAGGAGCTGACCGAGGCGCTGACGGCCGCGGACACGCTCGGCCTCGGCGTGCGGGTCGAGTCGTACACGGTGACCCCGGAGGACGACCCCGACTCGCAGACCACGGAGTTCAAGTTCACGCTGCTCACCGAGCAGCCGGTACGGACGGAGGAGGCGTGAACTGTCGGGGGGCCGCCCTACGATCCGGGGTATGGCCTACGACTTCCAGGTGACGATCGACAGCGCGGACCCGCACGCCCAGGCCGACTGGTGGGCGGAGACGCTCGGCTGGACCGTCGAGCCGCAGGACGCGGCCTTCATCAAATCCATGATCGATCAGGGGTACGCGACCGAGGCCGAGACCACGACGCACCGCGGTGCGCTGGTGTGGGCCTCGGGCGCGGCCATCCGGCACCCGTCCGACGACCGGCGCGTGCTGTTCCAGACCGCCCCCGAGGCGAAGACCGTGAAGAACCGCGTCCACCTCGACGTGCGCGTCGGCGACGAGAAGCGGGCGGCCGAGGTGGAGCGGCTCTCCGCGCGCGGCGCCACGTTCCTCTGGCGCGGGCAGCAGGGCCCGCACTCCTGGGTCACCATGGCCGACCCGGAGGGCAACGAGTTCTGCGTGGCTTGACCCTCCACCCGGTCGAGGGCGGAGGGTCTCCGGCGTGGAGAGCGACGAACTGCGCACCATCGGCGAGATGGCGCGGGCCACCGGCCTGACCATCAGCGCGCTGCGTTTCTACGACGGCGCGGGTGTGCTGGTGCCCGCGTCCGTCGACCCGCGCAACGGCTACCGGCGGTACGCGGCCGGCCAGGTCCCGGCCGCGCGCCTGGTCGCCGGCCTGCGCCGGGTCGGCATGCCGCTGCCCGGGATCACCGCGATGCTCGCCCGGCTGGACGACCGGCCGGCGCTGCACGCGATGCTCGACGCGCACCAGCGCCGCCTGGAGGACGGCCTGGCCTCGGCGCGGCGCGAGCTGTCCCGGATCCACCGGCTGATCGACGGTGACGACCCGTCCGAGGGAGGCGTGATGACCGTGCTGACCGTCTCCGCCGAGGTGCTGCGCGACGCGCTGGCGGCCGTCCGCTACGCCGCCGGCACCGACCCCGGCCTGCCCGTGCTCGGCGGCGTGTTCGTCGAGATCCTGGACGGCGCGCTGCGGCTGGTCGCCACCGACCGGTACCGGATGGCGATCGCGGACGTGCCGGTGGTCGACCTGGGCGGGCCGGACGTGGGCGTGGTCGCGCCGTTGCCGCTGGTGGACGCGCTGGTCCCGCTGCTCGGCGCCGGCGGCCCGGTCACCGTCTCGGTGGCGGCGGAGACGATCGCGGTGTCGGCCGGTGATCACGAGCTGAGCGGCGTACCGGTGCCGGGCGAGTTCCCGGACTACCGCCGGGCGCTCACGGCGCGGGCCGGGGAGCCGCTGCGGATCACCGTGGACGCGGGCGCGCTCCGCCGGGACGTGGCGGCCGCGCCCACGGTGGCGCGCGAGGACGCGTCCGTGCTGGTGCTGACCGTGAGCGAGGCCGGCGCGCTCGAGGTCGGCTCGCCGGATCGGCCGCACCGGGTGGCGGTCAACCGCGAGTTCCTGCTCGCGGCGCTGGACGCGGGCGGGCCCGGACAGCTCACGCTGGAACTGGACGGGCCGATCATGCCGCTGGCCCTGCGCGGGCGCGGCTCCTTCGCGATCCTGATGCCGGTGCGGCTGTGATCCGTACCCTTTCCCGGGTTGCACGCCGGGAGTTCTAAGGGTCGTGGACGGGACGCCGATGTGTGGCGTGCCCCGTCCCCCCAGACGATTGTGACCAGGCGTATGACGACCGAGCAGCCGCCCGGCGCTCCCCCGGCGAACCCCTACGAAGAGCTGACCAACGCCTACTACGCCCCCGGGCGGGGCGGATACGGCGCCGCACCTCAGGCGATGTGGGCGCCGCCGCCCACCCGCTCGTGGAAGGGCCCGGTCGCGGTCGGCGCCGTGGCCCTGGTGATGGTGGGCTTCGGCGCCGTGTTCGGCGCGAACGAGTTCGCCCGGACCAGGGTGTGCGAGGCGGTCGCCGCCTCCACCCCGGCACAGACCACCACGGCCACCACCGCCGGCACGCCCGCAGTGCAGACGACGCGGACCGTCGCGACCGAGGCCGAGCGGGAGCAGAGCGCGCAGCAGTTGCGCGACGAGATCGACGCCACCCGCCGGTTCACGGCCCTGCTCGTGGTGGACACCGACCTGAAGGTCGCGGTCAACGGGCTGACCACGGACGTGGAGACCATGCTCCGGCTGAACGAGGAGGTCAAGACCATAACGGCCGCTCAGCGTACGGAGTACGCGCAGAAGGTGGTCACGGTCGCGCAGGACCTGGACGGTCACTGGCGGGCGGCACAGCGCGCGTGCGGCCAGGCCGAGACCGGGCTGTTCCCGGCGCAGCCGTCATAGCCCGCGCCGTCACCGCCCCCGCGTCCACAGCCCTCGCTTTCACAGCCCTCGCTTTCACAGCCCGCCGTGAGACATCGGCTGTGGCGTGAGGACCGGGTAGTCCGGCAGGTCCGCCTCGGTCATCCCGGGTGGGCGCAACAGGAAGATCTTGGTGGCGAGGCGCTCCATCTCGCCACCCCGCCCGACGATCAGGCCCGCCGCGAAGTCGACCAGCGGCGTGGCCTCTTCGTCGGTGAGGCTGGTCAGGTCCATCACGACCGCGTACCCCTCGCGGAAGTAGTGCCCGACGTAGAACACCTCGTTGTAGCTCTGTGGACGCAGGGTCTTGACCATTTGTCCAGTCTCGCGGAGAGACCGCCCTCGTCAAGCCGTGTTCCGCCGTTTTCCTCCCGGCCCGGTGAGATCACTCGGCGGCGGTCAGCGCCCTCAGGTGGATCATCGTGTCGCGGATGACCTCGCGGAGGTCGCCGTCCTCGGCCGCGCCGGCCCAGCGCTCGAAGGCCACGCGGTAGACGGCGATGCCGGTGGCGGCGGCCAGGCTCGCGTCCAGGTCGCCGAAGCCGCGCCGCCGTAGCGCCTCCTCCAGCCGGGCGGACAGCGAGTTGAGCTTGATCAGCTCGCGTTCCCGCAGCTCGGCGCTGGACTCGATGATCGCCTGCCGCTTCCGGGCGAAGCCGTGGTCGCCGCCGAGCAGCCGTGCCGTGGCGTCCAGCGCGACCTCGACCGTCTCCAGCGCGGACGCCGTGGCCGGCGCCTTCTCCAGCGCGGCCAGCGACCACTCCTCCAGGTCGGCCGCGCCCTGGAAGATCACCTCGCGCTTGTCGGCGAAGTGCCGAAAGAAGGTGCGCGCGGTGACGCCGGCGCGCTCGGCGATGTCGGCCACCATCGTCTGCTCGAAGCCGCGCTCCAGGAACAGCTCGATCGCCGCCTCGCGCAGCCGGCTGTCGGCTCCCGGCTCCCACCGTCCCATGCCGCGAGTCTAGGTGACGTACCGGCCATGTTATTCGGTGACATGACCGTGCTAGCGTGCGTGATGTCACCTCATGACGTCACGTTCGTGGAGGTCCGGTTGAAGCGCGTTCAGTACCACCAGTACGGCGGGCCGGAGGTCCTGCGGCTCGAGGACTTCACCCCGGCGCGGCCGGGCCCCGGCGAGGTCCTGGTCCGGGTGCGGGCCGCGGCGGCCAACCCGATGGACTGGAAGATCCGTAGCGGTGCCCTGCGGTCGATGACCGGCCGGGAGTTCCCGCGCGGCATCGGGCACGACTTCGCCGGCGTCGTCGAGGCCGTCGGTGCGGGCGTCACCCGGCTCCGGGTCGGCGACGAGGTACTCGGTGGCGCGCCGTTGCGGGCGGCCGGGGCGTTCGCCGAACTGGTCCTGGCCGAGGAAAAGGCGGTGGCGGGGAAGCCGGCCGGCCTGTCGTTCGAGGACGCCGCCGCGCTCCCGACGCCGGCCGTGACCGCGTTCCAGGCGCTGATCGGCAAAGGGCGGATTCGGGCGGGACACGCGGTCTTCGTGCATGGCTGCCTGGGCGGGGTCGGGCGGTCCGCCTGCCAGATCGCGCTCGCGCGGGGTGCCGTGGTGGGTGGCAGCTGCCGCACCGGTACGGCGCCGGAGGCGCGGGCACTGGGGGTCGGCCCGATCGTGGACTTCGACTTCGACCCGGCGCCCCTCAAGGGACGGTTCGATCTCATCCTGGACACGGCCGGCACGCTGCCGGGCGGAGCGGCCCGGACGATGCTGAAGCCGGGCGGGCGCGTGATCGATATCGTCCCGACGCCGGCGAAGTTCCTGCGCAGCTACCTGCCGGGCGGTTTCCAGGTCATGATCGCGCAGGCGGTTCCGGAGGACCTGGAGGCGGTCGCGCGAGCCGCGGAAACCGGGGCACTCCGGTTGCCGATCGCGCGCACGGTGCCGCTCGCGGACGCCGTCCCCGCTCTGACCGACCTCGAGCGGGGCCGCATCCCGGCACGCGGCAAGCTCGTCATCACGGTGTAGCCGCTCTCCGGCGGCGTCGAGTGCCGCGCGGAGAAGCGCGTGCCCGCCATGGTCGGTGTGGCTCTGCGCCGCGGAGGGGTGACGATCTGCCGAAGCCGCGAGGCGCGGGTGACCCGGTGCGGGGCTCGCGGGGTTTCGGTGAGCGGCGGCGGGACCGGCTCCGACGGGGCGCCGGAGCGGCGGCGGAGGCGCCGCGAGGTTGGCCCGCGGGAGCATGCGGGTCGGGCCACGCCGGAAGCGGGAAAAGCGGTTTTAAGAGCCCATGAGGCGGCGGAACCAGCTGCGGAAGCCCGGGTTCGGGACCGTGGGGTGCGGGTCGGCATGGGGTGGGCGGGGTGGGGTGTACGTGTCGCCGTGGTAGACGCGGCCGGGCTGGCGTGGGGGGCGGTTGGCCGGTGCGTGGTGGGTGTCGGGGTGGGGGTTGGGGAAGGGGTTGGGGGCGGCGCCGGGGAGGCGGACGTGGTAGAGCATGTCGCGCAGTTGTTCGGCGGTGGGGCGGGAGCCGGGCTCGTTGGCCATGCCGCGGCGGAGGACGGCGGTGAGTTCGGTGGGCACGTTCGGCAGGTCCGGGATGGGCTGGTTGAACATGTCCATGATGGTGAGCAGGCTGGGGTTGCGGTCGTCCTTCCACCGCGGGGGCTTGCCGCGCAGCATGGCGTAGAGCGTGGCGCAGAGCGCGTAGACGTCGACGGCGGCGGAGGGGCGGGACGCGCGGAACATCTCCGGTGGCGCGTATGCGGGCGTGAGCACCTCGAGCGTCACGTTCGGGTCGCGCATCTCGGCCAGCACGGCGAGGCCGAAGTCGGCGAGGACGGCCTCGTTGAACTTGGAGTAGAGGATGTTGGCCGGCTTGACGTCGCGGTGCAGGACCTGCTCGGAGTGGGCGTCGGCCAGCGCGTCGGCGATCTTGATGCCGACGGAGCGGACCTGGGCGGCGGGGAGCGGGCCGCGGTTGGCGTACGAGCCGTCGCAGAGCTCCATGATCAGATATGGATGCCCGTCCGCGGTCACGCCGACGTCGAAGAGGTCGACGACGTGCGGGTGGGACGACATGCGGCTGGCGGCGCGCGCCTCGCGGAGGAAGCGCGCACGGTCCCGGTCGTCGCCGAGCGCGCGGTTCTCCACCTTGATGGCGACCTCGCGGTCGACGGAGATCTGCGTGGCCCGGTAGATCGTGGCGTAACCGCCCCGGGCAAACCTGCGCAGATCGGTCATTCCGGGCACGACGGGTACGCGCTCATTGCCGCCTGACCCGTTCGAGGGCGGCGGTGGCCGATCCGAGTCGCCGGTCACGGATTAGAAAATACGCGATGCCGCCGGTCGAGCCACAGGCCGATGCCGGTCGCCAGCGCGCCGATGCCCTCCCAGGCGGCGACGCCGAAGAACCGCTCGGGCGCCTCGCCGCTGACCACCAGCAGCGTGAAGACCGTGAAGGTCAGCAGCCGGAACACCACGGTGAAGAGGTAGAACGCGCGCCACTCGGTATAGACGGATACCAGATAGTAGATGCCCATGTTGAAGCTGGCCATCGACGACGCCATGATGAACACGCGCGTGTAGTCGCCGGCCGCCCGCTCAGCATCCGGGACGACCTCGAAGCCGAGGCCGGTCAGCATCGCGTCCGGCCGGAGCAGGCCGGTCGCGCCCATGATGATCGCCAGAATGCCGAAGACGGCCATCGTCCACCCGGCTATGGACCTGGGCAGCCTCATCTGATCCTCCACAAAGGTCTATGGCCGGATCATGCTATCGGTTGTTCCAGCGGAAAATCATCGGCCGGTTTCAGCCGGTCGAACATCGCGTCCGCCTCGGCGCGCTCGCTGACCTGCTCGCTGGCGTACGCGAGCCGGACCGCCTCGGCCGCGGCCTGGCACGCCTCCTCCGGCGCGTCGTTGGCCACCAGCGCAGCGGCCAGCACCCGGTACGACCGGACGCCGCTGCGCACGTCCTCGGCCGGCATCGCCACCGCGCGCCGCGCCCAGTCCAGCGCCTGCATCGACTGCCGCTCGGCCAGCAGCGCCTGCGCGTAGGTGGCGACCGCGTCCCGCCGGGAGAACAGCAGTGACGGCGCCCGCCCGGCCGCGATCGGCGCCAGCAGGCCCACCGCGGTGAGCGCGTCGCCGGCGGTGAGCCGCACCGAGGCCAGCAGCACGCGCGGACCGACCTGCGCCGGCGCGAGCGGGTTGTGCGGCTCCACCGCGGTCAGCACGGACTGCGCGTCCCGTTCCGCGCCGGGGACGTCGCCGAGCCGCAGCCGGACGAAGCCGCGCATGGTGCCGGCGATGCCGAGCAGCAGCGGGTGCGACGTGCGCCGGCTGTAGCCGAGCGCGTCGGTGAGCAGGTCGTGCGCGTGTTCCCACTGGCCGAGGCCGCGCGCGACCGCGCCGCGCACGGAGAGCGCGAACCCGCGGCCCCAGTCGTCGGAGATCTCGCTGAAGTCCCGGTACGCCACGCGCGCCTGGTGGTCCGCGTCGACCAGGTCGCCGAGCTCCGCGGCCGCGAACGCGTCCACCGCCCGCAGCGTGCCGACCGCCCACGCCTCGCCCAGCCGCTCGCCGAACGGCAGGAACGAGCCGGCCAGCCGTCGCGCCTCGCCGAGCTGGCCGGCGAGCAGCCGGGAGAACGCGGTGGTGCCGCGCACCCACGCGTGCCCGACCGGGTCGCCGAGCTCCGCGAACAGCTTCGTGGCCCGGTCCAGCACCGCCTCGCTGCCGGCGAAGTCGCCGCGCGCGGTGGTCACCCAGGCCAGGTCCTGCAGCGACCACGCCTGCCCGTGCCGGTCGCCGGCGGCCTTGGTCACCTGGAACGCGGCCGCGAACCGGCTGCTGGCCTGGCTGAGCCGGCCGGTGAAGAAGTCGTTCATGCCGAGCCGGCGCATCGCCTCCGCGCGCTCCGCGGTCAGGCCCGCGTCCGTGGCCACGGCCAGCGCCTCCTGCCACGCCTCGGCCGCGCGGTGGCCGTCGCCGAGCAGCCGGTGGGCCTGGCCGGCGATCAGCAGCGCGCCGGACCGGCAGGCGGTGTCGTCGCCCGCGTTCGCGCTGAGCTTCTCCGCCAGGTCCAGCGCCTCGGTGATCCGGCCGTTCTGCATCAGCGCGTTCGCGTGGACGAGCTGGTCGATGTCGGAGAGCGCGTCGTCGGCGAGCGCGGTGGCCCGCTCCGCGTAGTCGACCGCCAGCCCGGGCTCGCCCATCGCGTGCGCGCGGCGGGTGGCCCGGCTGAGCGCGGCCACGCCGAGCGGCACCACCTCGCGGACGTCCGAGTCGGTGCGCAGGCCGACCGCGTCCGCCAGCCGCAGCGCGGACTCCACGTGGTGCGCGATGAACAGGTCTCGGGCGTCCTCGGTCATGCCGCTGGGGCCGGCGAGCCCGCTGGACAGCAGCGGCTCGACCTCGTCCTCCTCGGCCGCGGCCCACCGGGCCAGGAACGCGTGCCGCTCGGCCAGGTCCGCCTTGCCGATCCCGGCGTACGCGGCCTCACGCATCAGCGGCGTGCTGAACGCGAACCCCCCGCGGGTACGGGTGAGCATGCGCCGCTGCAGCAACTCCTCCACGGCCCGCTCGAAGTCGCCGGGGTGCCGCCCGCAGAGCGCCTGGAGCGTGGCCGTGGCGACCGCGTCACCGATCACGGCGGCGTCGCGCAGCACCGCGCGCGCGTCCGCGGGCAGCGCGTCGATGCGCGCGGCCAGCACGGCCGCGAGGTCCCGGGAGAGGAGCTGCCGGTCGAGCGAGCCGGCCGAGAGGCGCCACCGGCCGGCCGCGTTCGCGCCGACCGCGGCCTTCAGCGCGCCGCGCTCCATCAGCAACGTGACCAGCTCGGCCAGGTAGAACGGGTTGCCCTGCGCGGTGGCGAGCAGCCGGTCGGTGTCCTCCGGCGGCAGCTTCCCGCCGTTCAGGTACGACGTGAGCAGCCGGGACGCGTCCGCACCGCGCAGCGGCGGCAGCGAGTGCACCTCGGCCTCGGACATCCGGGTCATGATCCCGGCGGTCCGGACCAGCTCGGGCCGGCCGAGCAGCAGCACCAGCGCGGGGCCGGTGAGCCGGCCGAGCGTCACGCCGAGCGCCTCTATCGTCTCCGGCGTCGCGTCGTGCAGGTCGTCCACCACCACGAACAGCGGCGCCTCCGCGGCGAGCCCGCTGAGCAGCACGGAGACCGCGGCCGGCAGCACCTCCGCGTCCGGTGGCGCCGGGATGTCCTGCGACGACCAGTCCGGCGCGCCGGTCGGGGTCTGCGGGTCGCCGTAGCCGAGCAGCGTCATCAGCGCGTCCACCGCGATCGGCTTGTCCGGCGACGTCCTCGCCAGGCGCTGGGCGACGCGGCGAAGCCGCTCCTCGACCGCGGCCCGGGTGGCGGCCGTGAACGGCTCGTGCGGCAGGCCGATCGCGGACCTGACCAGGTCGGCGAGGGGCGCCAGCCGGCGTCGCTCGCCGAACGCGGCGCACTTGACCGCCAGCACGGTGGCGCCGCCGGTGCCCTCGAAGCCGGCGGCCAGCCGCTCCGCCTCCGCGCCGAACCGGGTCTTCCCGATCCCGGCCTCGGCCGTCATGATCAGCACGCCGGGCTCGCTGCGGTCGATCACCTCGGCGAGCCGGCTGGCGACGCGGCCCAGCTCCGCCTCGCGGCCCACGAACGGCGCCTCGTCGCCCAGGCCGGACCGGGTGCCGGGCGCGTCGCGCAGGCCGAGCAGCTCGAACGCGGGGACCGGCTGCCGCTTGCCCTTCAGCTTGAGCGGGCGCAGCTGCCGCCAGGAGGCGATGTGCCGGGTCGCGGTCATGGTCGTCTCGCCCGCGTAGACCGCGCCGATCGCGGACGCGTCCGCCAGCCGGGCCGCGGTGTTCACGGTGTCGCCGATGACCGTGTACTCGAGGGACGCCTGGATGCCGGCGACCACCTCGCCGGTGTTGAGCCCGACGCGGAGGCCGAGCGGTGCGCCGCCGCCGCGCTCGTCGTCCAGCACGCGGCGGACCGCGCGCTGCATGGACAGCGCGGCACGGACCGCGCGCTCGGCGTCGTCCTCGTGCGCGACCGGCGCGCCGAAGACCGCCATGATCCCGTCGCCGGTGAGCTTGTCGACGTGCCCGCCGAACGTCTTCACGGCGCCGGCCAGCGCGGCCATCACCCGGTCGGTGACCGCGCCGACGCGCTCCGGGTCGACCTCCTCGGACCAGGAGGTGAAGTCGGAGAGGTCACCGAAGAGGACGGTGACGACGCGGCGCTCCGCCGCCGGCAGGACGGCGGCGGTCTCGGCGGCGGCGGGGAGGGCTGCGCCACAGTTGTGGCAGAACCGGGCATTCGGAACCGCCACCGTCCCACACACCGGACACGTCACGGTGGGTCCAACCCGGCGGATCCGCTGGGGAATTCCCGGTCGAGCGAGTGCAGGTGGTCGAGCTGGGCGCGCACCGACCACTCGGCGGCCCACCACAGCGAGCGATCGACGTCCGCGTAGACGTGCGCCACCACCTCCTGCGCGGTGGTGGCACCGGCCCGGACCGCGTCACGCACCTGGTCGAGGCGGGCGACGCGGTGCGCGTGATAGAACGCGGCGGCCGCGCCGGTGTCGGCCAGCGCCGGGCCATGGCCCGGAAGGGCGACGATCCCACGGTACGCCGAGAGCCGCTCCAGACTCGCCAGGTAGTCACCGAGGTGCCCGTCCGGCCAGGCGACCACGGTGGTGCCGCGGCCCAGGATCGTGTCGCCGGTCAGCACCACCCGCTCGTCGCCGCTGCCCGCCACGAGGCTGACCGAGTCGTGCGTGTGCCCGGGCGTGCGCAGCACCTCGACGTCGAGACCGTCCGGCGCGAGCCCGTCGAACGGCAGACCGTGCCGCGGGTCCGCGGCCAGCACGGGTGTGCCGCCCAGCCGGGACGAGAGCGCCTGCGCGCCCTCGACGTGGTCCGGGTGGCCGTGGGTGATCAGGATGGCCGTGAACGGCGCCCGCTCCGCGATCGCGGCCAGGTGCTCCGCGATCTCCGGACCCGGGTCCACGACCAGGCCGCGCTCGGCGCCGGGCGCGCGCAGCAGCCACGTGTTCGTACCGTCGAGGGTCATGGGGCCGGGGTTGGGCGCCCGCAGCAGCGTCACCCAACGAGGCAACGCCTCCGCGAGCTCTCCCGCGGAGGCGGTCACGTGACCCGGCCCACTCATGACACCGATCCTACGGCGCGGGTCGGGTCAGGCCGTCAGCTCGACGATGACCTCGACCTCGACCGGTGCGCCGAGCGGTAGCTCGGTCACGCCGACCGCGCTGCGGGCGTGCCGGCCGGTCTCCCCGAACACGGCGCCGAACAGCTCGGACGCACCGTTGATCACGGCCGGCTGGCCGGTGAAGCCCGGTGCGGACGCGACGAACCCGGTCACCTTGACGATCTTGCCGACCCGGCCGAGGCCGACCAGCGCCTCGATCGCGCCGAGCGCGTTCAGCGCGCACTGTCGGGCCAGCGGTGCCGCGTCCTCGGCGGACACCTCCGCGCCGACCTTTCCGGTGGCCGGCAGCTTCCCGTCGACGAACGGCAGCTGACCGGAGACGTAGACGTGATTGCCGGACTGCACGGCCGGCACGTACGCGGCGACCGGCGGCACGACCTCGGGCAGCGTCAGGCCGAGCTGCGCGAGGTTGGCGTACGGGTCGACCGGACCCAGGATCGGCTCGGTCATCGTTACTCCTTCGGGCGCTTCATATAGGCCACGAGCTGCTCCGGGTTCGGGCCCGGCACGACCGCGACGAGCTCCCAGCCGTCGTCACCCCAGTTGTCGAGGATCTGCTTGGTGGCGTGGGTCAGCAGCGGCACGGTGGAGTACTCCCACTTCTGCATGGTCGACAGCCTAGAGGCTGCGTCGCCGAGCCCCGCATGACCGCTCCGGTTACGCTGGCCGACGGCGTCCCTGACGCCCGGTGAAGAGCGCCCCCGCTGCACCCGACCGGAGGAAGTGAGATGACGACCCCGCCAGACGGTTCGTACCCTCAGGAGGGTTTCGGTCCTGCTCCCGCCCCTGCGCAGGAGGGCTTCGGCCCGGCACCTGCGAAGCCGGCGAAGAAGCGGCGCCCGGTGCTGATCGCGTCGATCGTGCTGGCCGTGGTGGTGCTGCTCTGCGGCGGCGGCGGCCTGGCCGCGTTCCTGCTGCTGCGGTCCGTGGAGTCCGGCACCGGCGCGCCCGAGCCCGCGCAGGCGGTCGACAGCTTCCTCACCGCGGTCTACGCGGACCAGGACACGCGCGAGGTCGGGCAGTACGTCTGCTCGGACAGCCGGGACAGCGAGGACATCGACGCCAAGATCCAGGAGGTCAAGGGGTACGCGGCGCAGTACGAGGACCCGAAGTTCGACTGGACCGCGCCGCAGGTGTCCGACCAGACCGGCGAGACCGCCACCGTGACCACCACGGTGACGCTGGTCACCGCGGACGAGAAGACGGCGGACCAGGCGCTGACCTTCACGGTCGTGGAGAACAATGGGTGGTGGGTCTGCGAGGTCAAGGGGTGAGCATGTGACGGGGTCCTGGTCCGCGCGCCTCCACGTGGTCACCGGCAAGGGCGGCACCGGCAAGACGAGCGTGGCCGCCGCGCTGGCGCTCGCGCTGGCTCGGGACGGCAACCGCACGCTGCTGGTCGAGGTGGAGGGCCGGCAGGGCATCGCGCAGCTGTTCGGCCTGGACCCGTTGCCGTACGAGGAGCGGCGGATCGCCACGGTGCCGGGCGGCGGCGAGGTCCGCGCGCTGGCCGTGGACGCCGAGGCCGCGCTCCTGGAGTACCTGGACATGTTCTACAAGCTCGGCGCCGCGGGCCGGGCGCTGCGCAAGGTGGGCGCGATCGACTTCGCCACCGCCATCGCGCCCGGCCTGCGCGACGTGCTGCTCACCGGCAAGGCCAAGGAGGCCACCACCCGGTCGGTGAACGGGCGCCGGGCGTACCACGCGGTGGTGCTGGACGCGCCGCCGACCGGCCGGATCGGCCGGTTCCTGAACGTGACCGCGGAGACCGCGCGGCTCGCCAAGATCGGCCCGATCAAGACGCAGTCGGACGGCGTGGCCGCGCTGCTGCGCTCGCCGATGACCGCGGTGCACGTGGTGACGCTGCTGGAGGAGATGCCGGTCCAGGAGACGCTGGACGCGATCGTGGAGCTGGACCAGCTCGGCATCCCGGTGGGCAGGGTGATCGTCAACAACGCGCGCCCGCCGCTGCTGGCCGGTGGCCGGCCGACCCAGGCGGAGCTGCGGCGCGGGCTGGCCGCGGCCGGGCTGCCGGCGGACCGCGCGACCGTGGCCGGGCTGCACGCGGAGGCCAAGGCGTACCTGGCCCGGCGCGAGCTGGAGGACTCGCTGCGCACCGAACTGGCCGAGCTGAACCGGCCGCTGATCGAGCTGCCGCAGCTGCCGGGCGGGGTGACGCGCGAAGGGCTGGACGTGCTCGCCGACACCCTGCTGCGCTGAGCGCGGGCCGTTACGCTCGTTTCGTGCCAGCTGATCTCGACGTTGACGCGATTCTCGCCGATCCGGAATCCCGCATCATCGTGTGCTGCGGTGCGGGCGGCGTCGGCAAGACCACGACCGCGGCCGCGGTGGCGCTGCGCGCGGCGGAGCGGCACGGCCGCCGGACGGTGGTGCTGACCATCGACCCGGCGAAGCGGCTGGCCCAGTCGCTCGGCCTCTCCGAGCTGGACAACACGCCACGGCAGGTCAAGGGCATCGACACCGAGGCCACCGGCGGCGAGCTGCACGCCATGATGCTGGACATGAAGCGCACGTTCGACGACGTGGTGCTCACCCACACCGACCCGCAGCGCGCACAGGAGATCTTCGCCAACCCGTTCTACGCGGCCATGAGCTCGACCTTCGCCGGTACGCAGGAGTACATGGCGATGGAGAAGCTGGGCCAGTTGCGGGCCCGCGACGAGTGGGACCTGATCGTGGTGGACACACCGCCGTCCCGCTCCGCGCTGGACTTCCTGGACGCGCCGGCCCGGCTGGCCCGGTTCCTGGACGGGAAGATGCTGCGGCTGCTGCTGGCACCGGCAAAGGCCGGCGGCAAGAGCGTCTTCAGCCTGGTCACCGCGTCGTTCGGGATGTTCTCCCGGGTGGTGCAGAAGGTGATCGGCGCGCAGTTGCTGACTGATCTGTCCGGTTTCGTGGCCGCGCTGGACTCGATGTTCGGCGGGTTCCGGCAGCGCGCCGAGCAGACGTACCGAATCCTTCAGGCCAAGGAGACGTCGTTCCTGCTGGTGGCCGCGCCGGAGCCGGACGCGATCCGGGAGGCGGCCTACTTCGCGCAGCGGCTGCGCGACGACCGGATGCCGCTGGCCGGCCTGGTGCTCAACCGCATGCACGCGCCGGACGCGGACGGGCTCTCCGCGGCGGACAGCCTGGCCGCGGCGGAGGCGCTGGACGCGTCCGGGGAGAGCCCGGCCACCGCGGACGCGCTGCGCATCCACGCGGCGCTGACCGAGCAGGCGGCGCGCGAGCAGCGGGTGGCGGCGCGGTTCACGGACGCGTTCCCCACGGTCCCGACGGTGGTGGTGATGGCGCAGCCCGCCGACGTCCACGACGTCGACGGGCTGCGAAGTATCGGCGATGCGCTCGCCTAGTCCCGTTATCCGGCGTGCACCAGGACGTTGGTGCGGCTCTTGTCCTGCTCGCGCAGGGCTGCCTCGAACATCTTCCGCCAACTCGCCACGTGCGGGTGCCGGCGCAGCAGCGCACGCCGTTCCCGCTCGGTCATTCCTCCCCACACCCCGAACTCGATGCGGTTGTCGAGCGCGTCCGCCAGGCATTCGTTACGGACCGGGCAGCCGCGGCAGATCCTCTTCGCCACGTTCTGCTCCGCCCCCTGAACGAAGAGCGCGTCGGGATCGCCGTTCTGACACGCCGCCATGGTCGGCCAGTCGCTGATCATCCCCATCTGTGCACGTCCCCCCAAGCTGTACCGCCGCCGACCCGTATCCCCCGGTCGCGGCACATGTCCCTTGCCGGTGCGTCCCGACCGGCCACAGATCCCCCGGTCACTCCCCGCTATCCTCGCGGCACGGAGGGTGACATTCGATCTCCGGAACATCATGCTCCGTAGTTAGGCGATTACGCAACGTTGTCGGTTAAATCGACCAGGTCAGACACTTCGCCCTCTTCACCAATATCGTGATATCTATCGATGGGCCGCGTGGCCGGCCGAGATGCGCCCGGGCGGGATTGGCGGAAAAGGCATCACCGGTGGCCGGGAGGCGGCACACTGGTGCGGGGGAGAGCTGCCGCACGCCACGGGTAGTGCGACTTGCACAACGAATGCAAGGCCCGCGAGACATGCTCTCGATCGGTCGGGTTTTCCGCCGCGCGTGCCATAACGGACAGAAGGTGTAATCAGCCCTTTTCGCCGTAGCCTTGGACCGTGAGCTGGATCAGGAAACGTGACCACACCGTCTTTTCCGGCGCGTCGTCACTGGCCATCTGCGGCCTGCTGGCAGGCATCGTGGTGGCCGCGGCCGCGTTCCCGGCGGTGGCCATGTCCGGCCTGGCCGCGAAGGCCGGCGCCGAGACGTTCGACCGGCTGCCCACCGAGCTGACCGTGCAGCGCGCCCCGCAGAACACCTACCTGTACGCGTCGGACAACCGGACGCTGGTCGCCATGATCTACGACGAGAACCGGAAGGACGTCGAGATCAACGACATCCCGCCGGTGATGCGCAACGCGATCATCGCGGCCGAGGACCACAACTTCTACCGGCACAACGGCGTCGACATGAAGGGCATCGCGCGCGCGTTCGTCAACAACAAGGCCGGTGCGGCGCAGCAGGGCGCGTCCACGCTCACCATGCAGTACGTCCGGATGGCGATCTCCTACTCCGCCGCGCACCCGGCCGACGTCGTCCGCGCCACCGAGGACACCAGCGCCCGGAAGCTGCGCGAGATGCGGTACGCCATGCAGGTCGAGCGGGAGATGTCCAAGGACAAGATCCTGGAGCGCTACCTGAACATCGCGCCGTTCGGCAACGGCGCCTACGGCATCTGGGCCGCCAGCCAGGTCTACTTCAGCAAGCAGCCGAAGGACCTGAGCACGGAGGAGGCCGCGATGCTGGCCGGCATGGTCAAGGCGCCGTCCGCGTTCGACCCGACCACGCCCACCGGTCACCCGCTCGCGCTCAGCCGGCGCGACTACGTGATCGACAACATGACCGAGATCGGCGCGGTCACGCCCGCCGAGGCGGCCCGCGCCAAGGCCGCCGAGCTCACCGTGAACGGCACCCGCACGCCGAACGGCTGCATCAACTCGTCCCACAACGAGTGGGGCTTCTTCTGCGACTACGTCTACCGCTGGTGGATGGAGCAGGGCGAGTTCGGCGGCACCCCGTACGACCGGGAGCGGCGGCTGAAGAGCGGCGGCTACCGCATCGTCACCTCGATGAGCGTGCAGACGCAGAACGCGGCCCGCCGGCACGTGCACAAGCGCGCCAAGGACGACAACCGCAACGCGCTCATGGTCGCGGCCGTGGAGCCCGGCACCGGGCGGGTGCAGGCGCTGGCCGTCAACCGGGTCTACAAGAACGACGACGCGCACAACGAGCCGAACAGCGACCCGGCCAAGCGCCGCGCCGGGCTGCGCGGCACGTACCCGAACACCACGAACCCGGTGGTCACCGGCAGCGCGGACGTGCACGGGTACCAGGGCGGCTCGGTCTTCAAGATGTTCGCGCTGGTCGCGGCGCTGGAGAAGGGCTACCCGCTGAGCTACTCGATCTACGCGCCGGAGACCTACCACTCCCGGTACGTGATCAGCGCGTCCAGCCCGGCGGCCTGCGCGGGCCGCGCGCTCTACTGCCCGAAGAACGCGGCCAAGAGCATGACCGGCGTGCACAACATGTGGAGCGCGTTCGGCGCGTCCGTGAACACGTACTTCATCCCGCTGCAGGAGCGGGTGGGCGCGGACAACGCGGTGGACGTGGCCAAGCGGCTCGGCATCCGGTTCCGCGCCGCGAACGACGCCCGGTTCGCCGACGACGAGCAGGCCGCGTCGCAGTGGGGCGCGTTCGCGCTCGGCGTCTCCTCCACCACGCCGCTCGACCTGGCCACCGCGTACGCCACGCTCGCCGCGGACGGCCGCCACTGCGAGCCGATCCCGGTCATCGAGATCCGCCAGGAGGGCGAGGCGCTGCCCGCGGCCCGGCCCCGCTGCAACCAGGTGATCGCCAAGGACGTGGCGCGCGCCGCGATCGACGCGGCCCGCTGCCCGGTCGGCGACCGCTCCGAGACCTCCCGCTGCCGGGGCGCCACCGCCGGGTCCGTGCGCCGCGCGGTCGGCAAGCCGATCGCCGGCAAGTCCGGCACCACCGACGGCGACCGCACCGCCAGCTTCGTCGTCACCACCCGGCAGCTCACCGTGGCCGGCATCGTCGCGGACACGGACAACGCCAGCACCACCATGCGCGGCGGCGGCGACGGCTGGGGCAACCCGCACACCGAGGCGGTCAACCCGGCCGTCTACCTCACGCTCGCGGACGCCATGGAGGGCGTGGAGGCCGAGGACTTCCCGCCGCCCAGCCGGCGGATGCTCGACGGCGAACAGGTGGACATCCCGAACGTCCGCTGCGACTCCGAGCCCGACGCCCGCACCCGCCTGCTGGCCCGCGGCTTCGAGGTGCAGGTCGCGACCGGGCGGTACGACTCGTCCTGCCCGGCCGGCACGGTCGCGGGCACCGAGCCGGGTGGCAGCACCATCGAGGGCGGCGTGGTGGTGCTCCGGCTCAGCTCCGGCCGCCCGACCCGGCCGGCCACGCCGAGCCCTTCACCGTCCGCCCGCTGAGAACCGCGCCGGGGGTACGTACCCCCGGCGCGTTCTGGTGGACTCAGACCGCGAGCTGGCGGCGGACCTCGGCCGCCACCCGGCCGCCCTCCGCGCGCCCGGCCACCGCGGCCCGCGCCGCCTTCATCGCCGGCCCCATCGCGGGCGTGCCGCCCAGCCCGGCCAGCGCGCCGGCCACCACCTCGGCCAGCTCCTCGTCACCGAGCTGCTTCGGCAGGTAGCGGTCCAGGATCTCGTGCTCGGCCAGCTCCTTCGCGGCCGACTCGGCGCGGCCCGCGTCCGCGAACGCCTGCGCCGACTCACGGCGCTTCTTGGCCTCCTTGGTGAGCACCGTCAGCACCTCGTCGTCCGAGAGATCCCGCTTCGCCGACCCGGCGACCTCCGCGTTGCCCACCGCGGTCAGCGCCATCCGCAGCGTCGAGGTGGTGAGCTCGTCGCGGGCCTTCATGGCGGTGTGCAGGTCGTCGTTGAGGCGGTCCTTGAGCGTACCCATGGGCAGTGAAACTACCCTGGTCTCCATGCGGAAGCGCACCCTTTTCAGTCTGGCCGCCGGCACGGTCGCCGCCGGCGCCGCCACCCTCGCCTACGCCTCGCTCGTCGAGCGCAACATGTTCACACTGCGCCGGTTCGACGTGCCGGTGCTGGCCCCCGACGCCGAGCCGCTGCGCATCCTGCACCTCTCGGACCTGCACATGATGCCGGAGCAGCGCCGCAAGCAGCGCTGGGTCGCCGCGCTCGCCGCCACCGATCCCGACCTCGTCGTGGTCACCGGCGACAACATGGCCGACCCGGCCGCCGTCCCCGGCGTGCTGCGCGCGCTCCAGCCCCTGCTCGACCTGCCCGGCGCGTTCGTCTTCGGGTCCAACGACTACCGCGGCCCCGTCTTCAAGAACCCGTTCAGCTACTTCAACCCCGACCGCGAGTACGTCCAGGGCGTCGAACTCCCCGCCGACGAGCTCCGCCAGGTCCTGGTCGACGCCGGCTGGCACGACCTCAACAACGCCCGCACCACGCTCAAGGCCGGCGGGCGCGTCATCGAGCTGGTCGGCGTCGACGACCCGCACGTCGACCGCGACGACTACCCCCTGGTCGCCGGCCCCGTCTCCGACGTCGCCGACCTGCACGTGGCGCTCACCCACAGCCCCGAGCCCCCGCTGCTGGACCTGATGGCCTCGGACGGCTTCGACCTGCTGCTGGCCGGCCACACCCACGGCGGGCAGGTCTGCGTGCCGCTCTACGGCGCCCTGGTCACCAACTGCGGCATCCCCCGCAGCATGGTCAAGGGCCTGCACCGCTGGCCCGGGTCCGACTCGTGGCTGCACGTCTCCGCCGGCCTCGGCACCCACCCCACCGCGCCCGTCCGCTTCGCCTGCCCGCCGGAGGCCTCCCTACTCACGCTGATCCCGCGCTGACCTGCGGAAACGCGCCGACGGGTATACCGATTTCGCCTGGGCGATGTGGTCGGATAGTATTTGAGCCGCACCCCGGGGTGTGGCGCAGCTTGGTAGCGCGCCTCGTTCGGGACGAGGAGGTCGTCGGTTCAAATCCGGCCACCCCGACAACCGGAAGTGCAGGTCAGGGCCGGTCTCCGCTGGGAGACCGGCCCTGATTCGTCTCTCAGCGGCGCCGTACCGTTGAGGTATGCGTATCGCCCTCGTCACGTCGGAGCGGATGCCTGCGGCGCACTGGCACGACGGCGACTCGGAACTGCTGGCGGCGGAGCTTGAGCGGGCCGCGGCCGCATGATCTGACCGCGCGGCAACGTGCGGTCGCGGGCGATGTCTATGCGGCGTTCCTGGCGCAGCGGCCGGCGGACGTGCCGCCGCCGTTCTCGGTCCGGATGGACTTCATCCTCGATCCCGGCAGTGCGGCGGGGATGCTGCTGCTGGAGGTGGAGGCGGTGGCGCCGGTCCGGTTCCTCGGCCTCCACCCGTCCAGGGTTCCGGCGTTCGCCCGCATGATCGCGGCGCGGGCGGCCGGCTGAGCATCGCCGCCGGATGGCGTCGGACGGCCGGATGGGCAAGTGCGCGGCCGGGACCCACCGCGGAGCCGGCAGGGAGGAGCGCCAGCGACGACCGGTGCCCGCGGGAGCGTGCGGACCCCGGCCACGCCGGAAGCGGGAAAGGCTGGTCTTAATCGGGGTTCAGCACCGCCAGGAGGGTGCCGGCGGCGACGTGGATGCCGGGCTGGACGGGGACGGAGGCGATGATGCCGGCGGACGGGGCGTGGACCGGGTGCTCCACCATCATCGATTCGAGGGTGAGGAGGAGGTCGCCGGCGCGGACGCGCTGGCCGGGGACGACCATGACGCGGGCGATGGCGCCGGGGAGCGGGGCGGTCAGGGAGCCGTCGGTGAGTTCCGAGGGGCGGGGGAAGCGGGGGAGTTCGGTGAGGGCGACGGAGCCCTCGGGGCTGTCGACGTAGGAGACGTCGTGGACGCGGTGGACGCCGAAGGTGAGGCGGATGCCGTTGACGTCCAGGACGACCCGGTCGGGGGCGGCGGAGACGACGGCGACCGGGGGGTGGTCGTCGGTGAGCGGTGGGGCGCCGAGGCCGGCCAGGTCGAGTTCCTCGGGGTCGACGGCGCGGACCCACCAGCCGGCGAGCTCGCCGGTGCGTTCCAGGCGGTAGCCGACCTCGACCGGCCCGGCGGGGCCGTCGTAGACGGTGATCTGGGCGCCGGACGGGACGTTGCGCCAGCCGGACGGGATGGTGGCCAGCACGGTGCTGGTGGCGCGGCGGGCGGCGGCGCCGGCGAGCGCGGCGGCCAGGCAGGAGACGCGGACCGCGTCGACCGAGGAGAGCAGCGGGGCGAAGACCTCGGGGTGACGGTCCACGAAGTTGATGTCGACGTTGCCGGAGCGGAACGCCGGATGCCGCAGGACACGTACCAATAAATCGCGGTTTGTCACGACGCCGTGCACGTGCGAGCGGGTCAGCGCGGCGGCCAGCATGCGGGCGGCCTCGTGCCGGGTGGGCGCCCAGGCCACGAGCTTGGCCAGCATGGTGTCGTAGTGGACGCCGACCGCGGAGCCGTCGTCCACGCCGGTGTCGAGGCGCAGGCCGGGCTGGGGGAGCGGGCGGAACGAGCCGGCCACGTCCGGCACGTGGAAGCGGTGCAGGCGGCCGGTGGACGGCAGCCAGGCGTACGCCGGGTCCTCCGCGCAGAGCCGCACCTCGATCGCGTGCCCGCGGACCGGTGGCGGCGTGCTCATCGGCAGCGGCGAGCCCTCCGCGACCAGCAACTGCAGCCGGACCAGGTCGAAGCCGGAGACGCACTCGCTGGTGGCGTGCTCCACCTGGAGCGCGGTGTTCATCTCCAGGAAGAAGAACTCGCCGGACGGCGCCAGCAGGAACTCCACGGCGCCGGCGCCCACGAAGCCGGACGCGCGGACCACGGCGGTGGCGGCGGTGCACAGCTCGGCGCGCAGGCTGGGGGAGACCGCGGGGGACGGCGTCTCCTCGATCAGCTTCTGGTAGCGGCGCTGGATCGAGCACTCGCGCTCGCCGAACGTGATCACGCCGCCGGTGGAGTCCGCGATCACCGGGATCTCGATGTGCCGGGCGCGTTCCACGTACGGCTCGGCCAGCGCGGTGCCGTTGCCGAACAGCCCGGCCGCCTCGCGCCGGACCGCGGCGAACGCGTCCGCGAGCGTGTCCCGGTCCCGGACGATGCGCATCGCCCGGCCGCCGCTGCCGACGTCCGACTTGACCAGCACCGGGAAGCCCGGCACGTGCTCCGGCTCGCCGAACGCGGGCAGCATCGGCACGCCCGCGTCGGCCAGCAGCGCGCGGGACTCCAGCCGGGAGGTGAGCAGCGCGATCGACTTCGGCGGCGCGCCCACCCAGGTGAGGCCCGCGTCGATGACCGCGGCGGCGAAGTCCGCGCTGTCCGCGAGCAGCCCGTAGCCGGGGTGCACCGCGTCCGCGCCGGTCTTGCGCGCGGCGCCGAGGATCAGGTCCGCCCGCAGGTACGTGGCGGTCGGCGCGTTGCCCGGCAGGTGCACCGCGTAGTCCGCCTCGGCCACGTGCGGCGCGTGCGCGTCCGCGTCGGAGTAGACCGCGACCGTCTCGATGCCGATCAGCCGGCAGGTGGCGAAGATCCGCCGGGCGATCTCTCCGCGATTGGCGACCAGAAGTCGTCGGATCATCAAGCCCTCACATCCGGAATACGCCGAACCGGTCGGCGCCACCGACCGGGCCACTGTGGATCGCGGACAGACACAGCCCGAGTACGGTCCGGGTGTCCCGCGGGTCGATCACGCCGTCGTCGTGCAGCCGGCCGGAGACGAACAGCGCGGCGGTCTGCGCCTCGACCTGCCGCTCCACGTTCATCCGCAGGTTCCGGTCGAAGTCCTCCTCGTACCGCTGGCCCTTGACCTCCGCGGCCTGCCGGGCGAGCGCGGTGAGCACGCCGGTGAGCTGCGCGGGCGCGAGCGCGGCGGTGCGCGCGTTGGGCCAGCTGAACAGGAAGCGCGGGCGCATGGCGCGGCCGGACATCGCGTACGCGGCGGGACCGTGCGCGGCGCCGAGGTTCACCGCCAGGTGCGGTACGGCGGACGAGGCCACCGCGCTCATCATCGCGGACGCGTGCTTGACGATCCCGGCCTGCTCGAACTCGGGGCCGGTCATCAGCCCGGACGCGTTCTGCAGGAACAGCAGCGGCGTGCCGGACGCGTTCGCCAACTGGATGAACTGTGCGGCCTTCTGCGCCTCCGCGGAGACCAGCACGCCGCGCGCGTTGGCCAGCACGCCGACCGGATAGCCGTGCACCTCGCCCCAGCCGGTGACCAGCGCGGGGCCGTAGCCGGGCTTGAACTCGTCGAAGTCGCTGGCGTCCAGGACCCGGGCCAGCACCTCGCGCGGGTCGAACGGCGTGCGCTCGTCCGCGGACGGGATCGCCAGCAGGTCCTCCGGGTCGTACTTCGGCGGCGCGGCGAGCGCGGTGCGCGGCGGCGGGCCGAGCTTGCGCCAGTTCAGCCGGCGCATGCACTGGCGGGCCAGGCGTACCGCGTCGCGCTCGTCCTCGGCCAGGAAGTCGGCCAGGCCGGAGCGGGTGGCGTGCATGGCGGCGCCGCCGAGCGCCTCGCCGTCGATGATCTCGCCGGTCGCCTCCTGGACCAGCCGCGGCCCGGCCACCGAGACCTTCGCCTGCGCGCGGACCAGCACCGTGTAGTCGGAGAGGCCGGGCAGCCAGGCGGCCACGTCCACCGCGTCGCCGAAGACCACGCAGACCGTGGGGATTCGGCCGGCGGAGAGGCGGGCCAGGTCGCGCAACACGGCGCCGCCGGGCACGAACGCCTCGACCTGGGCCGGCAGGTCCGCGCCGGCGGACTCGACCAGGCTGATCAGCGGCAGCCGGTTGGCCAGCGCGATCTCGCCGGCCCGCTCGATCTTGCGCAGCGCGATCGGGTTGAGCACGCCGCCGCGCACGGTCGGGTCGTGCGCCACGATCACGCACTCGACGCCCTCGACCACGCCCAGGCCGGTGACCACGCCGGCGCCGACCGGCTGGTCGGTGTGCCAGCCCGCGACCGGGGAGAGTTCCAGGAACGGCGCGTCCTGGTCGAGCAGCAGATCCACGCGCTCGCGGGGCATCAGCCGCCCGCGCGCGTGGTGCCGGGTGACGTGCCGCTCGCCGCCGCCGGCGCGCGCCAGATCGAGCGCGTTCGCCAGCGCCGCGAGGCGCTCCCGCATCGCGTCCCGGTTCTCCTGGTACGCCGGGTTGCGCGGATCGATGGCACTGTCGAGGACAGCCATGCAACAACCCCTCTTCGGTTCGCCCGGCCCTGGTGCCACACGTCGTAACGAGTGACCCGCAGGGGCGAAACGCGCCGAGCCCCGGCGGATCACCCGCCGGGGCTCGAAACGATGAGGAGAGTTCTAGACGCGGGCCCGGCGGGCCAGGCGCTCCGGGTCCAGAATGATCACGCTCTTGCCGTCCAGACGCAGCCAGCCGCGCGACGCGAAGTCGGCGAGCGCCTTGTTGACGGTCTCCCGGGACGCGCCGACCAACTGGGCCAGCTCCTCCTGGGTGAGATCGTGCGTGACGCGGAGGACGCCCCCGTCGCGGGTGCCGAACCGGCCTGCCATCTGCAGGAGGTTCTTCGCGACCCGGCCGGGGACGTCGGTGAATATGAGGTCGGCCAGGTTGTCGTTCGTCCGTCGTAGCCTGCGGGCGAGCACCCGGAGCAGTTGCTCCGAGATCTCCGGCCGGTTGTGCAGCCACGGGCGCAGCGCCTGCTTGCGCAGCCGGGCCAGCCGGGTGTCGGTGACCGCGGTCGCCGTCGCGGTGCGCGGACCGGGGTCGAAGAGCGAGAGCTCCCCGAGCATGTCCGACGGACCCATGATCGAAACGAGATTCTGCCGGCCGTCAGCCGCGCGCCGCCCGAGCTTGATCTTGCCGGACAGTACGATGTACAGGCTGTCCCCGGGCTCGCCCTCGTTGAAGACGACCTCGCCCTTGCGGATCTCGAGGGTCTCCATCTCCTTGGCGAGCGCCTCGGCCGCCTCAGGATCAACCCCCTGGAAGATCCCGCTGCGGGCCAACACCTCGTCCATGCGCACCTCCGCCAAGCGCCGAGCTGTTTCTGCTACCGGTCAGAACCTGGATGGCCGGTGTAGCCTTCGCGCGCAGTCAGTCTAGGCGCACGCGGGCCGGAATCGGGCGTGCACCCCAGGAATCTTGATCCGGAAGCGTAACCAACCAGACCTCAACGGACGGTAACATCCGACGCCCGCCAGCTCTAGAGCGAAGATCACGCTCCGCAGTTCGACTTCCGATCTCGCATCCGTGCGTTTGTTCAGTATGGCGCGCAAACCGGTCTTTGTTGTGCTTTTCGCCCTGGTCCTGCTGCTGGCCACCGGACTGACCGGGGTCCACGCGGTCGCGGTCGCCACCGCACCGGGCAGCCGGCCGCTCTGGCTCGCGGTGCCGCCGTTCGTCCCGCGCCCGCCCGCGCCGCCGCCCCGGCAACGGCCGTCCGGGCTGCTCTCGATCGTCGCGACCGGCGACGTCACGGCGGGCGCCACCGTGCCGGACGGCGTCCGGCGGCTGCTCCGGGCGGACGTGGCGACCGCGAACCCGCCGTACCGCCGTACCCCGGCCGCCGCGGCGGGGCTGCGCGCGGCCGGCTTCACGATCATCAACGGGTACGGCACCACGGCGGTCCGCGGCATCCGGGTCGAAGTGCTCGGCTTCCCGGCCGGCGCCGACCCGACCGCGGCCCGGCGCGCCGTGACCGCGGCGGCGAAGCGCGCGGACGTGGTCGTGGTGCACGCGCGGCTGGGCGCGCCGGGACGCTACCGGGTGGCCGGCGGCGCCGAGGTCCGGTTCGCCCGCGCGGTGGTGGACGCGGGCGCGGACCTGGTGCTCGGCCACGGCCCGGGCGTGCTGCGCGGCATGGAGTTCCACCGGGGACGGCTGATCGCGTACGGCCTCGGCACGTTCGCCGGCCCCGCCGGGCGTACCGGCCGGTACGCGACCGCGGGCGTGCTGCGGGTGACGCTGCGCGCGGACGGCGGCTGGGCCGGCGGCACGTTCACCGCGACCCGCCCGGACCGGGCCGGCCGGCCGGTGGCGGACCGGACCGGCGCGGGACTGCGGCACGTGCGCGAGCTGACCGCGTCCGACTTCCCCGGCACCGGCCCGGCGGTCGGCGCGACGGGCGCGCTCTCGGCGCGGTAGACGACCCGCCGGAGGCGGCGGGCCGGGGCGCCGACGTACGCTGGCCGATGTGACCCGCACGCCCGCCCCGGCCGAGTCCCCGCTCGCGTTGACGCGCCGCGCCCGCCGGATCGGCCGGTTGCTCACCGAGACGCACCCGGACGCGCACTGCGAGTTGAACCACGACGGCCCGCTCCAACTCGCGGTCGCCACCATCCTGTCCGCGCAGTGCACGGACCAGCGGGTCAACGAGGTCACGCCGAAGCTGTTCGCCCACTACCCCACGGCCGCGGCCTACGCGGGCGCGGACCGGGCCGAGCTGGAGGAGCTGATCCGGCCGACCGGCTTCTTCCGCAACAAGACCACCGCGCTGATCGGGCTCGGCCAGGCGCTGGTCACCCACCACGGCGGCGAGGTGCCCGGCCGGCTGGACGACCTGGTCAAACTGCCCGGCATCGGCCGCAAGACGGCGAACGTGATCCTCGGCAACGCGTTCGGCGTGCCCGGCATCACCGTCGACACCCACTTCCAGCGGCTGGTCCAGCGGTGGCGGCTCACCGCGGAGACCGATCCCGTCAAGATCGAGCACGCGGTCGGCGCGCTCTATCCGAGGCGCGACTGGACCATGCTGTCGCACCGGATCATCTTCCACGGCCGCCGGGTCTGCCACGCCCGCAAGCCCGCCTGCGGCGCCTGCACGCTGGCGAAGGTCTGCCCGTCGTACGGCACCGGCCCGACCGAGCCCGAGGTCGCGGTGAAGCTGCTCAAGGGCCCGCGGGCCGGCGCACTGGCCGAGGCGGTCGGGCTCGACCCGGCGCTGGTGCCGGCGGCCGCCACGACCGTGGACGTGCCGTGAGAGGTGCCGTGCGGGCCGGTGCCGCCGCGATCGCGCTGGCGCTGGCCGGATGCACCCCGGCGCCGGCGACCGTGGCCGCCGGCGCGGGCGACGTCGTGCCCGCCTCCCCGTTCGCGGACTGCGCCGGGCTCGCCGCGCCGCCCGGTGCGGACCCGCCGGAGCCGCCCGGCGAGGTGCTGCTGGACCGGCTGCCGGAGCTGGAGCTGTCCTGCCTCAACGGCGGCGACATCGTCACGCTCACCGCGCTGCGCGGGCCCGCCGTGATCAACCTGTGGGGTTCCTGGTGCGGGCCCTGCCGGGAGGAGCTGCCGGCCGTCCAGGCGTACGCGGACCGCGCCGCCGGCCGGGTGCACGTGCTCGGCGTCGACACCGCCGACCGGCAGTCCACCGCCGAGGACCTGGGCCGCAAGCTGGGCTTCCGGTTCCCCTCGCTGTTCGACCCGAACCGGGAACTGCTGACCGCGCTCGCCGCCGCCGAGGTCGGCGCGCCCGGCCTGCCGGCCACCGTGCTGATCGACGCGGAGGGCCGGGTGCGCGGCGTCCACCAGACCACCGCGCTGGACGAGGCCGGGCTGGACCGGTTCGTCCGGGACCACCTCGGCGTGACGGTCCAGCCATGATTGAGCGGTTTCCGGCCGGCGGCCGTAGATCACCCGGAGGTGAGGGCGTGAGCGACGAGCTCCCGGAGTGGCTGGCGCCGCTGGCCAAGCGCGCGGCCGCGGCGACCGCGCGCGACTTCACCCGCCTGCCCACGCCCACCGGCGAGGGGCGGGCCAGCGCCGTGCTGGTGCTCTTCGGCGAAGGGCCGGACGGCCCGGACGTGCTGATGCTGGAGCGGGCCGCGGACATGCGCAACCACGCCGGCCAGCCCGCGTTCCCCGGCGGCGCCGCCGACCCGGGCGACGCGGACGCGGTCGCCACCGCGCTCCGCGAGGCGAACGAGGAGGTCGGGCTGGACCCGGCCAGCGTCACCGTGCTCGCCGAGCTGCCGAAGCTGTGGATCCCGATCAGCCGGTTCGTGGTCACGCCGGTGCTGGCCTGGTGGCACGCGCCGCACCCGGTGCACCCGCGCCAGCCGGCCGAGGTCGCGCACGTCGCCCGGCTGCCGATCGCGGAGCTGTGTGATCCCGACCACAGGTTGCAGGTGCGGCACGGCAGCGGCTGGATCGGACCGGCGTTCGACTCGCAGGGCATGGTCGTGTGGGGATTCACCGCCGGCGTGCTCTCCGCGCTGCTCGACATGGGCGGCTGGAGCCGGCCCTGGCCCCGCGACCGCGTCGCCGAACTCGACGAACGGCTGCGCCCGGTGCTCGTACCCTCGGAAAGCCCTGTGACCGAGCCGGCGGCGCCGCCGCCGGCCGACGACGTCAGCGGTCCCCTCGCATGAGGCGTCGTCGCAGCCCCCGGCGGCCCTTGGCCGGCATACCTACCCTAGGCGGGTGCCCGTGACCGACCTCGTCCTCCTTCTGCTGATAGTGCTGTTCGCGGCGAGCGGCTACCGGCAGGGATTCGTGGTGGGGACGCTGTCCTTCGCCGGTTTCTTCAGCGGTGCGCTGCTCGGCCTCCAGCTCGGGCCGCTGATCGCGACGCAGTTCGCGGACCCCGGGATGCGGGTGATCGCCTCGCTGGTCGCGATCTTCCTGCTCGCGGTGATCGCGCAGACGCTGGCCGGCTGGTTCGGGGCCCGGCTGCGGCACGGCATCGTCAACCCCACCGGGCAGCGGGCCGACGAGGTCGGCGGCGCGCTGGTCTCGGTCTGCGCGGTGCTGCTGGTGGCCTGGCTGGTCGCGGTGCCGCTGGCGGCCTCCTCCGTACCGTGGCTGTCCCGCTCGATCACCAGCAGTTACGTGCTCGGCGTCGTGGACCGGGTGATGCCCGCGCAGGCCGAGGTGCTCTCCCAGGGGCTGCGGCAGACGCTCAACACCCGCGGCTTCCCGGAGGTCTTCGGCGGCCTCGGGACCACCCGCGCGCCGCAGGTGGAGGCGCCGGACCCGGCACTGGCCAAGTCCCCCGTGGTCCAGGAGGCGCGGCAGTCCGTGGTCAAGATCCGCGGCATCGCCAACGACTGCAGCCGGCGGCTGGAGGGCTCCGGCTTCGTCTACGCCGACGACCGCGTGATGACCAACGCGCACGTGGTGGCCGGCACCGACTCGGTCAGCGTCGAGGTCGGCGAGGAGCGGCTGGACGGCCGGGTCACGGTCTACGAGCCCGACCTGGACCTGGCCGTCATCTACGTGCCCGGCCTGGACGCGCCCATCATGGAGTGGTCGGACAAGGCCGGCAGCCGCTCGGAGAGCGCCATCGTGCTCGGCTACCCGCTGGACGGCCCGTACAACGCGCAGGCCGCCCGCCTCCGCGACGTCAGCGACATCACCGGCCCGAACATCTACGACTCCCGCCAGGTCACCCGGGAGATCTACACGATCAACGCACTGGTCCGGAACGGCAACTCCGGCGGCCCACTCGTCGACGCCCAGGGCGACGTGCTCGGCGTCATCTTCGCCGCCGCCGCCAACGACCCGAACATCGGCTTCGCCGTCACGGCCGCGGAGGCGGCCCCGATCGCCCGGGAGGGCATCGAGCGCACCCGCGCCGCCGGCACGGGAGACTGCACCGAGGGCTGACCGGCGTCGTCTCTCGGAAGATCAAGATCTTGATCTTCCCGCTTCCGGCGTGGTCGCGGTCCGCATGCTCCCGCGGGCACCGGTCGTCGCTGGCGCTCCTCCCTTCCGGTCCCGCGGTGGTCACCGCAGACCCACGTCGGGCGCGCCCGACGTGCGTGGCGGAACCACGCTGCGGCCCCGCATGCGCGAGCGTCCCCCGGCAGCGGGCCGGGACCGGCAGCGCGGAATGGCGGGCCGGGGGCCGCGACGGTGCGCTAAGGGCCTCGTCGGCCCGAGGGGCGGAGGCGGGGGAGGCGGTGGAGGGTCACGAAGTAGAGGATCGCGATCACGATCAGGACGGCTGAGCCGCCGATCAGGACGCCGAGGAGGCCGCGGCCGCGGGGGGCGGTGGGGGCGGCTTCCGCGGGGGCGGGCTGGGCCGCGCCGCCGGGGCGGCCCTCGACGCCGTTGCCGGGGGCCTTGGAGGCGTCGCCGGACTCGGCACGGGAGTCGCGGCCGGCGCCGGGGGCGAAGCCGAAGCCCACGTCGCCCGGGGGCTGCTCGTTGTCGAGCACGTTGTAGGACGCCTCGGGCAGGCCGTCGGCGAGCGCGGCGACCGGGTTGACCATGCCGAAGCCATAACGGTCGTCGCGGCCGGGCGCGCCGAGGTCGGTGGCGGTGCCGATCAGCCGGTTCACCACGGAGGCGGCGGACATCTGCGGCCAGCGTGCGCGGATCAGCGCCGCGGTGGCGGCCACCATCGGCGCCGCGAAGCTGGTGCCCTGGACCCGCCAGTAGCCGCCGGGGCGGGCGCCGATCAGGTCGGTGGCCGGCGCGGACAGCACCGTCTCCGGGCCGGTGATCGAGCCGGACCAGAGGCTGGTGCCGTTCTCCTCCAGGCCGGTCACCGCGATCACGCCGGGCTCGCGTGCCGGGTACCACACCTCGGACGGCGCGGACGCGGTGGAGTTGCCGGTGCAGGCGATCACCACCACGTCCTTGACGAACGCGTAGTCGATGGCGGTGGCGAGCGCGGGGCTGCTGCCCAGGCCGCCGAGCGAGAGGTTGATCACCTTGGCGCCGTTGTCCACGGCCAGGCGCACCGCCTTCGCCACGACCTGCGCGTCGTCGTACCGATTCTGCTTGTCCAGCACGCGGATCGGCAGGATCTGGGCGTCCGGCGCCATGCCGATGATGCCGGACTGATCCGGCACGCCGGCGATCAGCGCGGCGACCGTGGTGCCGTGCCCGACCGGGTCCGTGGTGCCGTCGCCGCCGGTGGTGACCAGGTCGAAGCCGGAACGCACCCGGCCGGCCAGGTCCGCGTGGGTGTCGTCCACGCCCGAGTCGATCACCGCGACCGTGACGCCCGCGCCGGTCGAGCGCTGCCACGCCTCGGCCATGCCCAACTCGGTCAGCGACCACTGCTCGTCGCGCACCTCGTCACCGGTCACCGGCAACGGAACCGCCGCGAACGAGCCCCCGAACGAGGCGGCCGGGCCGGCCGAGGCGGACGGCGGGCCGAACGGCAGCGTGGCCGTGGCGCCGACGAGCACCGCGGCGGCCAGGCGGGCCACGGCGGCACCCGGTCTCCAACGCCTGCTCAACTGTCACCTCGCTGCGGTCTCGGCTGGGTGAAGGTTACTCCCCGACGGCGCGCCGGCGGGCCGGACAACAAGTCCGAATTCACGCGGGATCGGACGGTGGCAGATAGGCGACCTGCACGAGGCGTATACCCTCGCGCCGCGTCTTCAACTGTCCCCGGCCGGGCGGCATCGCCGTAGGGCGCACATCACCCAGCAACGGGCCGTCCTCGCGGTTGCCGGACATCACCAGCCCGGGCGCGGACAGCTCGCGCAGCTGCGTCAGGACCGGGTCGTACGCGCGGCCGGCACCACCGGACCGGCGCGCCAGCACCAGGTGCAGCCCGATGTCGCGGGCCTGCGGCAGCAGCTCGGCCAGCGGTTGCAGCGGACCCGACGCGCCACCGGCCAACTCGTAGTCGTCGACCAGCACGAACAGCTCCGGGCCGGTCCACCACGAGCGGTCGCGCAACTGCCGGGCGGTCACGTCCGCGCCGGGCAGCCGCCGGCGCAGTGACTCGGCCGCGCCCTCGACCATGGTCCGCGCGGCCGCGGCGGTGGAGGCGTGCCCGAGCAGGTGGTCGGTCTCCACGGCGCCGAGCAGCGTACGGCGGAAGTCCACGATGACCAGCCGGGCCTCCGCCGGCGCGAACCGCGTGGTGATCGTGGTGACCAGCGCGCGCAGGAACGACGTCTTGCCGCACTCACCGTCGCCGAAGAGCAGGAAGTGCGGATCGGCCGCGAAGTCCAGCACGGCCGGGGAGAGGTCGGTCTCCACCACGCCGACCGGCAGCCGCAGCCCGGTCTCGCGCACGTCCCGTACCGCCGCGTAGGGCAGTTCGGCCGGGAGCCGGCGCACCGGCGGCGCCGGCGGCCCGGTCCACGCCTTCGCGATCTCCTCCGGCGCGACGCCGGGCAGCGCGACCAGCAGGTGCATCGACTCCGCGGTGATGCCCCGGCCGGGCGCACCGGCCGACACGTTCGCGGCGGAGCGGCGGGAGACCGTGGAGTCGGCCGGGTCGCCCAGGCGCAGCTCCAGGCGGGCGCCGAGCAGGTCGCGGAACGCCGGGCGAAGGTCCATCCAGCGGCCCGCGGAGACGACCACGTGCACGCCGTACGACAGCCCGCGCTGCGCCACCTCGACCACCAGTGGCTCCAGGTCGTCGAAGTCGGCGCGCAGCGTCGCCCAGCCGTCCACCACCAGGAACACGTCGCCGTACGGATCGTCCTCCACCTCACCGGACGCGCGCCGGGCCCGGTAGTCGGCCATGCCGTCCACGCCCAGCGCCGCGAACCGGGCCTCCCGCTCGGTGAGCAGCGCCCGCACCTCGCCGACCGTGCGCCGCACGCCCACCGGGTCCAGCCGCCCGGCCACGCCGCCGACGTGCGGGAGCCGCTGCGCCTGGGCCAGCGAACCGCCGCCGAAGTCCAGGCAGTAGATCTGCGTCTCCTCCGGCGTGTGGGTCAGCGCCAGCGCGGTGATCAGCGTGCGCAGCGCGGTGGACTTGCCGCTGCGCGGGCCGCCGGCGACCGCGACGTGCCCGGCCGCGCCGGCGAGGTCCAGCCACAGCGTCTCCCGGCGCTGGTCCAGCGGCCGGTCCACCACCGCGACCGGCACGCGCAACGCGCCGCGCAGCGCCGGGTCGGCCACGGTCAGGCCGCGGCGCGGGTCCACGTGGACCGGCCCGAGCAGCTCGGCGAGGGGTGGCGCGTCGCCGAGCGGCGGCAGCCACACCCGGTGCGCGGCCGGCCCGGCGCCCTCCAGCGCGTCCACCATCAGGTCGAGCAGGCTTCTGGTGGCCGGCTCGCGTGCGATCTGCGCGCGCGGGCGCGGCACCCGCGGCGCCGCCACCGTGCCGGTGGTGTACGGCACCACCCGGGCCGTGGGCGCCGGCTCGGCGACCGGTGGCCCGGCCGCGGGCCGGTACGGCCCGGAGGCGTACGCGGCCCGGAACCGCACCAGCGGCTCGGTGCCGAACCGCAGGTAGCCGTGGCCGGGCGAGCGCGGCAGCTCGAACGCGTCCGGCACGCCCAGCACCGCGCGGGACTCCAGCGAGGAGAACGTGCGCAGCCCGATCCGGTACGACAGGTGCGTGTCCAGCCCGCGCAGCCGCCCCTCCTCCAGCCGCTGGCTGGCCAGTAGCAGGTGCACGCCGAGCGACCGCCCCACCCGGCCGATCTGCACGAACAGGTCGATGAAGTCCGGCTTCGCGGAGAGCAGCTCGGAGAACTCGTCGCACACGATCAGCAGCGAGGGCAGCGGCGCGAGCGCGGCGCCGGCGGCGCGGGCCCGGTCGTACTCGCGCAGGCTCGGGATGTTCCCGCTGCGCCGCAGCAACTCCTGGCGGCGCAGCAGCTCTCCGTTGATCGCGTCGACCATGCGGTCCACCAGCGGCAACTCGTCCGCGAGGTTCGTGATCACCGCAGCCGTGTGCGGCAGCCGGTCCAGCGACGCGAACGTGGCGCCGCCCTTGAAGTCCACCAGCACGAAGTTGAGCGTCTCCGACGAGTGCTCCGCGGCCAGCCCCAGCACCAGCGTGCGCAGCAGCTCCGACTTGCCGGAGCCGGTCGCGCCGATCAGCAGCCCGTGCGGGCCCATGCCGTCCTGCGCGGACTCCTTCAGGTCCAGCTCCACCGGGCGGCCGTCGGCGCCCACGCCGATCGGCACGCGCAGCCGGTCGCGCGGCGGCCGGGGCCGCGACCAGCGCTCGGCCGGACGCAGCCGCGCGGGGTCGCCCAGCCCGAGCAGTTCCGCCAGTCCGGCCTCCGCGCCGCTCTCCCCGGTGCGTGGCGCCTCCACGGCCGCGAGCCGCAGCGGTGCCAGCCGGCGCGCGACCGCCTCCGCCTCGGCCACGGTCAGCGAGTCCGGCACGCCCACCTCGGTCTCCGACTCGGTGGTACGGCTGATCAGCCGCCGGCCGCCGGTCAGCACCAGCGTGGCGCGGTCCGGGCTGCGCGGCGGCGGCGTGTCCAGGTCCAGCACGGTCACGCCGGAGCCGGCCGGCCGGGCCGCTCCCGCCTGATCGGCGCCGTCCAGCACCAGGACCAGCTGGGCCCGGTCGGTACGGTCGGCGAGCAACGGCTCCAACTCCGCCAGCGCCGGCGCGACCAGCCGGAGCGGGCCGGCCGCGTCCGTCCGGGTGCGGTGCAGCGCGTGCGGCAGCCACTTCACCCACTCCCAGTCCGCGCGCCGGTCCGGCCCGGCGCAGACCGCGATCACCAGGTCGTCCGGCGCGTGGAAGACCGCGAGCTGGGCCAGCATCGCGCGGGCCACGCCGGGCGCGCCGCGCAGGTGGATGCGGCCGAACGCGCGCAGCGACACCGCCACCGGCAGGTCGGGCACCAGGGAGTACGCGTCCAGGAACCGGCGCAGCGCGCCCGCGCACATCGGCTCCAGCTCGGCCAGCGGCCTGGTCACCGGCGGCACCAGCGGCGTGGCCAGCGCCTGCGGCCCGAGCGCCACCCGCACGATGCCGAAGTCCGGATCGGACGCGCGCCGCTCCCACAGCCGGTGGCTGTCCACCGTGGACCACAGCCGGTCCGGGTCGGGGTGCCGGTAGCGCAGGCCGTCCCGCTGCGCCAGCGCGGTCTGCCGGGCGCGGCGGCGCAGCGCGGCCAGCCGGCGAAGGTACTCCCGGCGCGCGGCGGCGACCTCCGCGCGCGTGGGCTGGCCGGCGCCGCCCCAACTGGTCACCAGCATCGCCAGCGAGGAGACGCCGAAGAGCGCGCCGACCACGTACGAGTAGGTGCCGCCGCCGCGGCCGAACATCATCGCCATCGCGACCGAGCCGCCCAGCATCGGCAGCGCGGTCATCAGCGTCCGCCATCGCCCGCCGGTCGGCTCCGGCAGCTCCGGCGGCGCGTCCACGACCAGCTCACCGGCGGGTATCTCGGGCGCCGCGCGACGCGGCGGACGCCGCACGATCACGGTCGCCAACAGAAACTCCTCGATGGTACGGACTGCGACGCGCCGCTCATCCTAGGTAAGGTGCCATGGTTTCGCAGCCCGCCGGAGTGAGGGGGACGTCGATGGGTGCCGGTCTCGCGCGCGTCACGATCGCCGCCCCGCGCCGCCGCGTCGACCTGGCGCTGCCGGACCAGATCCCGCTCGCCGAGCTGCTGCCCGACCTGCTCCGGCATGCCGGTGAGTCGCTGGCCGACGAGGGCGAGCGGCACGGCGGCTGGCTGCTGCGCCGGCCGGACGGCGCGCCGCTGCTCGGTGGCCGCCCGCTGCGCGCGCAGGGCATCCGGGACGGGGAGATCCTGCACCTCACGCCGGCCCGCGTGCGGTGGCCGGAGCCGGAGTACGACGACGTGGTGGACGTGATCGCGGGCGCGCCACGGCGGACCGGCCCGTGGTCCCCGGCCGCGACCCGGCTGGCGACCCGCGCGGCGGCCGTGGCGCTGATGCCGTCCGCGTTGCCGCCGCTGCTGCTCGCGCCGCCGTCCCCGGCCGGCGCGTACGCCGCGGCAGCGCTCGCCGTCGCGCTGCTGCTGGCCGCGGTGACCGCGTCCCGTGCGTACGGCGACGCCGGCACCGCCGCGGTGCTCGGCGCGCTGTCGATCCCGTTCGCCGGGGCGGCCGGCGCGCTGCTCACCGCGCTGGACCGGCCGGCACCGCCCGGCTTCCCGGGCTGGTGGGGCACGCCGGAGACGCTGGTCGCCGCGGTCGCGGTGCTGCTCGCCGCGCTGATCGCCGCGGCCGGCACGGCGGTGCACCCGCGGGTGCCGGTCGCGTTCGCGTCCGCGGCGGTGCAGGCCGTTCCCGCCGCCGCGCTGGCGCTGGTGGTGCCGCCGGTGCACGCGGCCGCGGTGCTGGTCACGGCCGCGGCCTGCACGCTCGGGCTGCTCCCGCTGGCCGCGATCCGGCTCGGGCGGCTGCCGATCCCGGCGATCGCGCTGCCCGCGCCGGTCCCGGATCCGGACGACCCGGGCCGGGACGGGCTGGCGGAGGCGCGCCGGCGACCGCCGCGCGCGGCCGTGCTGGCGGCGCTGAGCAGGACCGACGAGTTCCTCACCGGGCTGCTCGCCGGGCACGCCCTGGTGATCACGGTGGCCGCGCCGGTTCTGGCGCTGCACGGCGGTGCGGTGGCGCGTGTGCTGGCCGGCGCGGTCGCGGTGAGCCTGCTGCTGCGCACCCGCGTGTTCGGCACGGCGCACCACCGCGTGCCGCTGCTCGCGGCCGGCGTCGTCACGCTCGCGGTGCTCGCGTTCACGGTGTCCGTGGCGGTGCCCTCGCCGCTGCTCACGGTGCTGCCGGCGGCGGTGGCGGTGGCCGTGCTGGCGGCCGGCGCCGCCTGGTCGCGGCGCCCGCCGTCGCTCTACCTGGCCCGGGGCGCCGAGCTGCTGGACACGCTGGCGCTGGTCTCGCTCATCCCGCTGGCCTGCGTGATCCTCGGCCTCTACGCGAACCTGCGGAACCTCAACGGCTGAGAACGGGAAAGCGCGCCGGACCGGGGTCCGGCGCGCTCACGTCAGCGACCGTCGTCAGTGGGCGTCGTCGCCCAGCTCGAGGGCCCGCTGGTGACGCAGGATCGAGTTGCGGACCTCCTGCTCGGCCTCCACCCGGCCGGTCCAGGTCGCGCCCTCGACGGACTTGCCCGGCTCGAGGTCCTTGTACACGGTGAAGAAGTGCTGGATCTCCATCCGGTCGAACTCGCCCAGGTGGTGGATGTCCCGCAGGTGCTCCTGACGCGGGTCCTCGAACGGCACGCAGAGGACCTTGTCGTCGCCGCCCATCTCGTCCTTCATCCGGTACATGCCGATCGCGCGGCACCGGATGAGGCAGCCCGGGAACGTCGGCTCCTGCACCAGCACGAGCGCGTCCAGCGGGTCGCCGTCCTCGCCCAGGGTGCCCTCGATGAAGCCGTAGTCCGCCGGGTATTGAGTCGCGGTGAAGAGCGTGCGGTCCAGCCGGATGCGACCGGTCTTGTGGTCCACCTCGTACTTGTTGCGGTGACCCTTGGGGATCTCAACCGTAACGTCGAAATCCATACTCACGCTCCCTCGTTCGCCCACGCTGGCTAACGGAACTCGCACAGCTCACGCCACACCCCGGGCACGGCATATGCAGTCTCGGACCCCGTTAGTCTCCTCTAAAGCGGCGGGCGAGGACGAGGAGGGGCCGGGATGGGGAGGCAAGATTCACACAACGGCAACGAAAACGGTGATCAGCACCGGGACGGGCCGGGCTCGGACCCGTCCAGCCCGGCGGACAAAAGCGACATAACCTCCGGCGCGAATGTCACCGAGAATACCCAGGTATCCGCCACACCCGCCTCGGACCAGCCGGAACGCGCCGGCGCGCCGCATTCCACGCCGCCTGAACCCGCAGCCCCGCACCGTCCGGCCCCGAATCCGCCGTCCTCCGCGCCCGCCATCCCATCATCCGGACCTTCGGTCCCAGAAACCAAAACCCAGACCACGCCGGGGTACGCCGAGCAGCCGCGTCGCGCCGACCGGCCGCCCGCGCTCCGGCCGCCCGCGACCATCCGCCCCACGCTGTCGCACCCCGGCGGAACCCGGGAGAAGCCGTCCCCGACCCCCTCTCCGACCCCGCGTACCCCGGCATCGGGATCTCCGGCTTCGGACCGTGCGCCGGCGCAACGTCCGCAGGACGATCAGGCGACCGTGGTGATGCCGCGCGTGGAGAGGGCGCCGGACGGCGGGTCCGGGACGCCGGGACGCTCGCAGGACGCGGGTGGGCAGCCGCAGCGACCGGTGCCGCAGGACGATCAGGCGACCGTGGTGATGCCGCGTGCGACGCAGGCCGGGCCGGCCGGTAGTGCGGCGGTCGGGGTGGCGGGTGCGGCGTCGCCCCGTCCCGCGCCGGTCAACGCCGCGGGCGCGGCCCCGGCGGCCGGGGGTGACGCCGGGGCGCGCGGGAGTGCGGTGGTGTCGCCCGCGGCGTCGGTGGGTGGGCGCGCGACGGTGGGCGGCGGTGGAGCGCCGGGCGGGCCGTCGGGGGTCTCGGTCGTACCGGCTGATGGTCTTGAGAAGGACGGCGGGGCGGGAGCGGCCGGCGCGGCCGGTGGCGGTGCGGAAGCGGCGCCGTGGCGGTCGCGGAAGGTGCTGATCGGGGCCGGGGCGGCGGTGCTGGCGCTGGTGGTGTTGGGCGTGGCGGTGCTGGCCGGGCGGCCGGAGCCGGCGGAGGAGCCGGTGGCCGCGCCGAGCGCGGCGCGGAGCACGGAGCCGGCGCCGCGGCCGGTGCTGGTGGCGAACACGGACCAGGCGCCGATGCCGACCGCCGCGGGCGTGGCGGCCGCGATCGCGCCGCTGGTCACCCGCGGTGACCTGGGGCCGGGACTGCACGTGTCCGTGGTGGACGTGGCGACCGGGACCGAGCTGTACGGGTACGAGCAGACCGAGCCGGCCACGCCGGCCTCGACGACGAAGCTGGTCACGGCCGCGGCGGCGCTGGCGGCGCGCGGGGCCGGCTACCGCATCCCGACGCGCGTGGTGGCCGGTTCCGCGCCCGGCGAGGTGGTGCTGATCGGCGGCGGCGATCCGACGCTGGCGATCGGCGAGACCGCGGCCTACGACGGCGCGGCGCGACTGGACACGCTGGCGGAGCAGGTGAAGCGGGCGCTGGGCGGCGCGCCGGTGTCCCGGGTGACCGTGGACTCGTCGCTGTTCACCGGCCCGCTGACCGCGCCGGGCTGGGACTCGGACGCGGTGTCGTCCGGGTACGGCGCGCCGATCACCGCGCTGATGACGGACGGCGCCCGGGTCAACCCGAAGGCGACCGGCGGTGCGCGGCGCCACGCCGCGCCGGACCTGGCGGCGGGTAAGGCGTTCGCGGCGCTGCTGGGGACGAATGTGACGGTGGGGCGCGGCGCGAGCCCGAAACCGGGCACGCCCGCGCCCGCGGCGTCGAGCGCGCCGGCGGCGGCCGGCCCGGTGCCGGGGACCGAGCTCGGCCGCGTCGAGTCGCCGATCATGTTGCGGCTGGTCGAGGTGATGCTGACCGAGAGCGACAACGTGGTGGCCGAGGCGCTGGCGCGGCAGGTGGCGATCGCGGTCGGCCGCCCGGCCTCGTTCGAGGGCGGCGCGTCCGCCACCCGCGAGCTGATCGCCGGGTACGGGCTGCCGGTGGACGGGTTCGGGCTGACCGACGGCAGCGGGCTGTCCCGGGACAACGGGATCAGCCCGGCGCTGCTGACCTCGCTGGTCCGGCTGGCCGGGGACGGCTCGCACCCGGAACTGGGCGCGCTCTTCTCCGGGCTGCCGGTGGGCGGCTGGTCGGGCACGCTGGACACCCGGTTCCGGGACCCCGCGCCGCCGGAGTCGCGCGGCGGCGCCGGATCGGTGCGGGCCAAGACCGGGTCGCTGGACGGCGTCACCGCGCTGGCCGGCGTGCTCACCACCGCGGACGGGCGGCTGCTGGCGTTCGCGCTGCTGGCGGACGAGGTGCCGTACCGGACGGTGAGCCCGTGGCAGGCCGAGTGGAAACTGGACCGGATCGCGTCGGAGCTCGCCGCCTGCGGCTGCTAGCCGACGCGGGTACGGGTCGTGCTGGTGATGCGCGGGTACGTTGGATTTCATGACGCAGTTCGTGGACTGGGATCTGGCCGCCGCCACCGCGGGTGCTCTGGGCAAGTCCGGGCCACGGGTGACCTATGACGAGGCCGCCGCGGTCGTCGCGGACCTGCGGCGGCTCACCGACGAGGCCGCGGGGCACGTCGCGGCGTACACCGGGCTGACGTCCCGGGTCGACCACCCGCCGGTGCGGATCGTGGACCGGCGGGACTGGGCCCAGGTCAACATCGAGGGCCTGCGCACCGTGATCGCGCCGCTGCTCGGCCGGCTGACCGGCGACCGGACGCCGAGCGCGTTCGCGGACGCGATCGGTTCCCGGGTGACCGCGGTGCAGGCCGGCGGCGTGCTGGCCTACCTGTCCGGGCGGGTGCTCGGGCAGTACGAGGTGTTCTCCGGCGAGCACGGCCGGCTGCTGCTGGTCGCGCCGAACATCGTGGAGATCGAGCGGAAGCTCGGCGCCGACCCGCGCGACTTCCGGCTGTGGGTGGCGCTGCACGAGGTGACGCACCGGACGCAGTTCACGGCCGTGCCGTGGATGCGCGGCTACTTCCTCGACCAGGTGCGCGCGTTCGTGGACGCGTCCCAGTCCGCGGAGGACCCGCTGGTGGAGCGGCTGCGCCGGGCGGTCGGCACGCTGTCCGACGCGGTGCGCGACCCGGAGAGCCGGTCGTCCGTGCTGGACCTGGTGCAGACGCCCGCGCAGAAGGAGGTGCTGGACCGGCTGACCGCGCTGATGACGCTGCTGGAGGGCCACGCCGAGTTCGTGATGGACGGCGTCGGGCCGGAGGTGATCCCGAGCGTGGAGACGATCCGCGCCCGGTTCAACCGGCGTCGCGAGGCGGGCAACCCGCTGGAGAAGGCGGTCCGCCGGCTGCTCGGCGTGGACGTGAAGATGCGGCAGTACGCGGAGGGCCGCAAGTTCGTGCACGGCGTGGTGGAACGGGTCGGCATGGCCGGCTTCAACGAGATCTTCCGGTCGCCGGAGACGTTGCCGCTGGTGTCCGAGCTGAGCGATCCGGATGCCTGGGTGAGCCGGGTGCGCCCGGCGCCCCCGACGCCCGCCCGCGAGTCCGGCCCGGCCTCCCCGCCGGACGGCGACTGACCGGTTAGCGTTTTTCCATGGCTCGGATCGCGCCGCCGGTCGCGGAGATGCGGGTGGCGGTGCGTCGCGCCCTGACCGGCTTTCCCCCCGACGGACTGGTGCTCACGGCCTGCTCCGGCGGCGCCGACTCGCTCGCGCTGGCCGCGGCCGTGGCGTTCGTCGCACCGCGGCTCGGCCTGCGCGCCGGGCTGGTCACGGTCGACCACCGGCTCCAGGACGGCTCCGCCGACCGCGCCGCCGCCGTGGCCCGGTGGGCGGGCGAGGCCGGACTGGACCCGGTCGAGGTCGCGGCCGTGACGGTCGCGGGCCGGCCCGGAGGCCCGGAGGCGGCCGCGCGGGAGGCCCGCTACGCCGCGCTGGCCGACGCCGCACGCCGGCACGGCGCCGCCGCGGTGCTGGTCGGGCACACCCGGGACGACCAGGCCGAGACCGTGCTGCTCGCGCTCGCGCGCGGTGCCGGGATAAAGGGCCTGGCCGGGATGCGCGAGCGCCGGCCGCTGCCCGGCGCGGACGACGTGCTGCTGGTACGCCCGCTGCTGGAGATCACCCGGGAGCAGACGCACAAGGCCTGCGTGGCACTCGGCCTGCACCCGTGGTCCGACCCGCACAACGCCGACCCGGCGTACGCGCGCAGCCGGGTCCGGGCCGACGCGCTCCCCGCCCTGGTCGCCGCGCTCGGCCCGCGGGTGGTCGGCAACCTGGCGCGCACGGCCGGGCTGCTGGCGGCGGACGCGGCCGCGCTGGACGGGCTGGCCAGGACCGCGCTGGCCGAGGCGCGGCGCGGCGGCCCCGGCGGCGGCGCGCTGCGGGTGCGGAGCCTGTCCGGGCTGGACCCGGCGATACGCAGCCGCGTGCTGCACCTGTGGGCGCGCGAGCTCGGCGCGCCGGGCACCGCGCTGTCCCAGCGGCACGTGTCCGCGCTGGACGCGCTGGTGGTGGACTGGCACGGGCAGGGGTCGGCCTACCTCCCGGGGGGGATCGCGGTACGCCGTTCCGGTGACGCGCTGGCGGCCGTGACCACCGACACAGAAGTGGATCAAACCGGGTGATCGACGGCGTGCCTCCCGCGTACCAGCGCCGGGTTTGTGGGTTTCACGGGTTTTCTGTCCGTATGTCATGCGGAGAACGTGACCGTTCCACGCCTGAATGCGCCCGGAAACGCCCGGGCCGGGCGACGGGTCGTAACCTTCATGCGGCAGGCTAGGAACCATGGCTGACGGGTCCTGGTACGACGCCGACATCGAGCGCGTGATCATCTCTGAGCAGCAGATCCGGGACAAGGTCGCGGAGCTGGCCAAGCAGGTCTCCGCCGACCACGCCGACGCGCCGGACGGCGTGCTGCTGGTCTGCGTGCTGAAGGGCGCCGTGATGTTCATGGCCGACTTCGCGCGTGAGCTGGGCCGGCTCGGCCCGTCCAGCGAGATGGAGTTCATGGCGGTCTCCTCCTACGGGCAGGGCACCACCTCGTCCGGCGTGGTCCGCATCCTCAAGGACCTGGACCGCGACATCGCCGGCCGGCACGTGATCGTGGTCGAGGACATCGTCGACTCCGGCCTCACGCTCTCCTGGCTGCTGAAGTACCTGGAGTCGCGCGGTGCCGCCGCGATCGACGTGGTCGCGCTGTTCCGCAAGCCGGAGGCGGTCAAGGTCCCGGTCGACGTGCGCTACGTCGGGTTCGACATCCCGAGCGAGTTCGTGGTCGGCTACGGCCTGGACTTCGCGGAGCGGTACCGCGAGCTGCCGTACGTCGGTGTGCTCAAGCCCGAGGTGTACGCGCGCGGCTGAGTGGCCGATTACGCCCTGAGCTGAGTCGTGTCGGTGGGGTGAAGCTTCAGCGCACTCTCAGAAAACCGGACTACCGTGCTGATCGGCGCGCGTGGGCGCGCTGCGGGAACCGGGTATTCACGGGGCTCGCAACCTCACCCGTCGCACCTACGGTGTACCGTCGAATGACCGATGGCGCCGCCCGCCGGCGTCCGCGGTTGTCACGGCGCCTCCCTGGGTAGGGAGGACGCGGGGGCAGCGTTGGTGGTAGACAAGCCGGACGATCAGGAGGGTGCGGGCGCCAGGCGCTCGACAACAGTATGGAACGCACGCGTTTGTTCCGCCGCCCGGTGGTCTGGATCATTCTGGTGATCGCCGCCGCGATCGCCGCCAGCTCCTTCTTCACGGGCGGCCCCAGTTATCACCGGGTCGAGACGTCGGTCGCACTCGACAGGCTCAACGCGGGCGGCATCAAGACCGCCGTCTACGAGGACAAGGAGCAGACGCTCCAGCTCGAGCTGACCGAGAAGGCCACCTTCGACAAGACGACCACCGACCGGATCGAGACCCAGGTCCCGTACGAGGTCAGTGACGACATCTGGGCCGCAGTGGTCCAGGCCAAGGCGGCCGGCAAGATCACCGGCGCGATCGACGCCAAGGTGACGCGCGACAACATCCTGGTGACGCTGGCGCTCAACCTGCTGCCGATCATCATTCTCGTGGTTCTGCTGCTGCTGTTCATGTCGCAGATGCAGGGCGGCGGCTCGCGGGTGCTCAACTTCGGCAAGTCCAAGGCCAAGATGATCACCAAGGACACGCCGAAGACGACGTTCGCGGACGTCGCCGGCGCGGACGAGGCCGTCGAGGAACTGCACGAGATCAAGGACTTCCTGCAGAACCCGTCGAAGTACCAGGCCCTGGGCGCCAAGATCCCGAAGGGCGTGCTGCTGTTCGGCCCGCCCGGAACCGGTAAGACGCTGCTGGCCCGCGCGGTCGCCGGCGAGGCCGGCGTCCCGTTCTACTCGATCTCCGGCTCGGACTTCGTCGAGATGTTCGTCGGTGTCGGTGCCTCCCGCGTCCGTGACCTGTTCGAGCAGGCCAAGGCGAACGCGCCGGCCATCGTCTTCGTCGACGAGATCGACGCGGTCGGCCGGCACCGCGGCGCCGGCATGGGCGGCGGTCACGACGAGCGCGAGCAGACGCTCAACCAGCTGCTCGTCGAGATGGACGGCTTCGACACGAAGGGCGGCGTCATCCTGATCGCCGCGACGAACCGGCCGGACATCCTCGACCCCGCGCTGCTGCGCCCCGGCCGCTTCGACCGGCAGATCGCGGTCGACGCCCCCGACATGGAGGGCCGCAAGGCCATCCTCCGCGTGCACGCCAAGGGCAAGCCGTTCACGCCGGACGTCGACCTCGACTCCGTCGCGCGGCGCACCCCCGGCTTCTCGGGCGCGGACCTGGCCAACGTGATCAACGAGGCGGCGCTGCTGACCGCGCGGCACGAGAAGCGCGCGATCTCGAACGAGTACCTGGAAGAGTCGATCGACCGGGTGATCGCCGGGCCGGAGCGCCGGACCCGCGCGATGAGCGACGGCGAGAAGAAGATCACCGCGTACCACGAGGGTGGGCACGCGCTGGTCGCCTGGGCGCTGCCGCACTCCGCGCCGGTGCACAAGGTGACGATCCTCCCGCGCGGCCGCTCGCTCGGCCACACGCTGGTGCTGCCCACCGAGGACAAGTACACGCAGACGCGCGCCGAGATGATCGACACGCTGGCGTACGCGCTGGGCGGCCGGGCCGCGGAGGAACTCGTCTTCCACGAGCCCACCACCGGTGCCGGCAACGACATCGAGAAGGCCAGCGGACTGGCCCGCGCGATGATCACCCAGTACGGCATGAGCTCGAAGCTGGGCGCGGTCAAGTACGGCACCAGCAACGACGAGCCGTTCCTCGGCCGCACCATGGGCCACGAGCGGGACTACTCCGACTCGGTCGCCGCAGAGATCGACGCCGAGGTGCGGGCGCTCATCGAGCTCGCGCACGACGAGGCGTGGGAGATCCTGGTGGAGTACCGGGACGTGCTGGACAACATGGTGCTGGAGCTGATGGAGAAGGAGACCATCTCCCAGCAGGACATGGCCCGCATCTGCGCCCGCGTGCAGAAGCGCCCGCCGATGGCGCCGTACAACGGCTTCGGCAAGCGCCGCCCGTCCACCGACCCGCCGGTGCTCACCCCGGCCGAGAAGGACAAGCTCAAGGCGCAGGCCGCCGCGGACGGCGCCGAGGCGACCGTCGGCACCGGCGCGTCCAGCGAGTCCACCAACAACTCGGACGGCACACACTGAGTTCCAACGGCCTACGCCCCGACCCCGTCGACGAGGAGAACTCGTCGGCGGGGTTGGACTATCTCGCCGCCCGGCTCGTCGACGGCAAGCTCAGCGGCACGCCCGTCGAGGACGCCGTCGACCTCCCCCGGATCGAGAACGCGGTCCGCGAGATCCTCCTCGCGCTCGGCGAGGACCCGGACCGGGACGGTCTCAAGCGCACGCCGGCCCGGGTGGCCCGCGCCTACGCCGAGCTATTCGCCGGCCTCCGCGTCGACCCGGCGCAGGTGCTCACCACCACGTTCGAGGCCAACCACGACGAGCTGGTGCTGGTCCGCGACATCGACGTGATGTCCCTCTGCGAACACCACCTGCTGCCGTTCCGCGGCGTCGCGCACATCGGCTACATCCCCGGCACGCACGGCCGGATCACCGGGCTGTCCAAGCTCGCCCGCCTGGTCGAGGTGTTCGCCCGCCGCCCGCAGGTCCAGGAGCGGCTCACCTCGCAGATCGCCGACCTGCTCACCGAGAGCCTCGACCCGCGCGGCGTGATCGTCGTGATGGAGTGCGAGCACATGTGCATGGCGATGCGCGGCATCCAGAAGTCCGGATCCAAGACCATCACCTCCGCGGTACGCGGCGGCCTGCAGACCGACGCGAAGTCACGCGCCGAGGCGATGAGCCTGATCCTGGGCCGCTAGGGCGTGTCTGGTGGATCTCGTCGAGCCGAGGCGAGGTCCAGGTGTCGTCTGGGTGTGCGGCGCGGAAGTCCGCATACCGGTGTTGTATGTGGGCTTTCGCGACGTGCGGCCAGACGACACCTGGGCCACGCCGCAGGCCGGCGAAGATCCACCAGACACGCCCTAGCCCAGCAGCGCGAGCACACCGACGCCGGCACAGGTCACCAGGCTCGGGGCGGCACAGACCAGCAGACCCAGCGCCGGGGTACGGTCCGCGCGCCCGTTGTCGCCGCGCGGGAACGCCAGCCCGATCGCCACCCAGCCCAGCGCGAACGCCAGCGCCGGCAGCGCCACCCCGAACAGCAGCGCGAACGCGGGCAGCGCCTCCGGGCTCGCGGTCGTGTAGAGCGCCAGCTGGACCACCAGCACGGCCACGGCCAGCGCGCCGTAGACGACCAGGTTGCGAATCCACACCGGCGTCCGCGGCGGGGCCGGCCGGTGCGGCGGCAGCTTCGTCTCCGCCGCCTCCACCGTGTCGCGTGCCCGCTGGAGCGCGGACCGGATCGCGGCCGGGCCCTCGCCCATGCCCACGGACACCGCGGTCACCTCGTCCAGCGTCGGGATCAGCGCGGACTCCTCCGCACCCAGCTCGCGCAGGCGGGTGCGCTGGGTGACCAGCCGGGCGCGGACCACCGCGAGGTCGTCGTGGGCGGCGCGGACCGGGCGGTCCAGGCCGGCGGCGACGGTGGCGTCCCGGCGGGCCACGTCCAGCTCGCGGGCGGCCTCGAGATAGGCGGCCCAGGCGTCGTCGGTCACGTCTCCCTCGCCTCCGCGGGCCGTACCGTGCTCCTCGGCGCGGGCAGGAGTGGCTCGGTCCTGGTGTCCGTTCCGGTCTTCGTGACTTCCGGCTTCGTGGTTTCCGGCTTCGTGGTCCGCGGCTTCGCGGGTTCCGTGCGGAAGGGGATGAAGGCGGTCGTGGTGCCGGTGCGGCGGTCGTGGAGCAGCGCGCCGGCCTGCTCGCCGGGGTCGCCGACCAGCGCGGTGACCTCGTCCGCGGGCAGGTCCAGCAGGGCGAGCCCGTCGATCCGCGCCGCGGCGCCGCTCAGGTCGCCGGTGAGCCGGTGGGTTCCCCGCCACCAGGACAGCAGGTGCACGCCCTTGGCCGGCCCGGTGCGCAGCAGGTGCGTGAGACGGTCCGGCGGGAGCGTCACCCGGTCACCCGCGTCCAGCCCGAAGACCACCAGGTAGGCCGGCTCGTCCAGCTCCAGCGCCTTGGTCAGGCCCGCGGCGTCCAGCTGCTCCACCTCGTGCCGGCGGGCCAGCGCCGCCGTCAGCGCGTCCGCGTGCCGGTCCGCGTCCGGAATCAGCGGGCAGACCAGGAACCGGGCCGTACCGGGCGCGTGATGGGCTGACAGGCTGCGGGTGGCGGCGTGCAGCAGGTCCGGGGCCTGCGGCGCCGAGCCAATGATCGCCAGATGCCGGCCCGGCCCGCCACCCAGCGGGAAGGCCACCGGCGGAGGCGGCGTGGCGGCGTCCCGCGGGACCGCCGGACGGCCGAGGAGGACCGCGGGCGGCTCCGCGGCGCGGGCGTGGAGGCGGCTGTGAAGCTCGCTGAGCGCCTTCCGGTCCGCCCGCGGGTTCGGGAAGCGGACCAGGCGCTCGTGGCCCCTGGTGGCGTTCCGGGGGCCGCCGAGCCCGCCCGCGGTGTTGATCACGGCGGTGCCGGCCGGCAGGCTCTGCGCGGACTCGTTCGTCGGTTCCAGCACGCCACCACCGCCGGGCAGCGCGATGCGTACCGTCCACTGGGCGAAGAGGCCGTCCCGCTCGTGCAACGCCGGAATGGCGCGCGGCGTGCGGGTGGTCAGCACCAGGTGGATGCCGCACGATCGCGCGCCGCGCGAGATGGCCGTCAGCGGCTCCAGCAGCCCGGGCCGCGCCTGGAGCAGCGGCACGAACTCGTCGATCACGCAGACGATGCGCGGGAGCGGCTGCACGGCCCGCAGGTCGGCGAAGCGCGTCGTACCGTGGCGGGCGGCCAGCGCGGCGCGGCGGTCCAGTTCCTCGACGAGCCGGTCGAGAATGTCGTCGCCGGTCGCTCTGACGTGCGGGGGCGGACCTTCGCCGGTCTGGTCGCCCGCGTGGCCGGTCTGGTCGCCCGCGTGGCCGGTCGGCTGAACCAGGTAGAGGGCGAGGTCGTCCGGGGAGTAGCGGGCGGTCAGCCCGGCCAGCGCCGCGGTCAGGAACGCGGACTTGCCCGCGCCCGCGCGGCCGCCGATCAGCCAGTGCGGTGCCAGATCGTTCAGCTGCACCGCCACGGTGCGCTCACCGTCCCGGCCCACGACGGTGGCCAGCCCTTCGGTGGCATCCTCCGCCCACAGCTCGGCCGGGAGCAGATCGCGCAGCGAAGGCCGCTCGAAGGCGAGGAACCCGGCCGCCAGGCGGCGGCAGACCGCGGCCAGCATCTCCGCAGGGGGGTCGCCGTCCAGCAGGACCGGAGAGTTGAGGCCCACGTCGTTCGGCTGCGCCGCGAACGAGTCACCGGGCGGGTCGCCCACTATCGCGTACGCCTCGCGGAGCGTGATCGGCGTGCTGAGCGGGAGCGGCTGGGCGGGCAGGCCGGTCGCCAGCGCGGGCGGTGGCCAGCCGGCGACCAACAGGTGCAGGCCCGCGGCCGGCCCGCGCGTGGCCAGGTCGCGGAACCGCAGCAGATCGATCGGATCCGCACCGGCCGGAAACGACGCGACGATCACGATGAGCAGCCGGTTGTCGTCCCGTTTCCGCTGCTCCGGCCTGCGCGCGTCGCCGCCCCGCAGGTCTGTGGGGCGTGTGTCCGGCATCCGGGCGTCCGCGCTGAGGCCTACCGGGACGTGGCCCTCGTGGCGTCGTGGCCCCGCCCCGCGAGTGTCCGCGTTCCGCGCTTCGAGCCGTTGCCCTTCGTGGTGACGCGCTCCCGCAACGCGGGTGCCTGCGCCGTGAGCCTCCGGCTCTACCTCGGTGGCGTGGCCCTCCGTGCGGTGCGGCTCCGGCCCTTGAGCCTCATGGCGGCGAGCGTCCGTGGCGCGGGTCTCGGTGTCCCGAGACTCCACACGCCGGGCGGCGCCGACTTCGGCGTTGCGGCTCCGGGGGTGGACGTCCTCCCGTGGCTCCGGATGACGGACCTCAGGGCTGCGCGCGTCAGCGCGGCGCGTCTGGGATTGCGCCTCCCGGCCACGCGTATCCTGCCTGCGGGCCTCCGGCGTTCGCGCCTCCGGCGTGCGAAGGCGAATCCACTGCTCGGCCTCGTCCAGAATCGCGCGCAGCCCCGCCGGATCCGTCGCCGGCGGCGGCATCAACCCCGCGTCCGCCAGCGGCGCGAAGGCCGCGAACACCGCCTCGTCCGCCCCGTCGACCGCCCGGACCAGCAGCGAACCCGGCGCCGCGGACGCCACCAGCCGCAGCAACACCGCCCGCAACAACGCCGCCGTCCGCGGATCACGCCCGTCCGCGTCCACGGTCAGATGCCCGGCCCCCGCCAGCGGCACCACGGCCGGAAAGCCCGCCTCCGGCAACGGCCGCGCCGTCCCCACCCGCACGAACGCCGGCACCCCGGGCGACGGCTCCGCCGGCACCCGCCCCGTCGCGAGATTGGCCCCCAACCACCCCGGCGCCAACAACGCCGCCGCCTTCGACAGCCGCTCCGCCAGACTCCGCTGCGCCTGCAGATCCGACGGCGCCGGCGTCAGCGCGTGCAACCCCGCATCCGCCGCCGCCAGCACCGCCGCAGCCTGCCGGTGCAGGGCGGCGGCCCGGCTGACGTCCGTCTCGTCGTCGGCCATGCGCTCACCTCCCTACGGACACAGACCGTATCCCAGAAGAGGAGGAAATCCGGCATGTCCCGGCCCCCAGGGTGACGAACCCACCCCCTTCCACCCGATCGGCGCCTCCACCCGTCCTGCTTGGAGCGTCACGCCAGGGTCTTGCCGCGACCGATAGGCTCAAGACGTGGACCACAGCCAGCCGGACGAACCAACCCCACCCCCGGCCAGGCCGGACGCGCCAGCCGGCGAGCAACCGGACGTCCCGCAGCCTTCAGCGCAGCCGGCAGCCAAGAAACGGCGCTCCTGGAAGACGGCTCTGCTAGTGGTGGCTTCTGTGCTGGGAGTGCTTTGTTCCGGCACCGTCGGCTATGGGCTCTGGTGGTATAACGAGGAGTCTAAGCCTGATCGCAGCGCCCCGGATGTTGTGGTCTCTAATTATCTACGCGCGCTATTGGTCGAGCGTAACGATGTCCAGGCTGGGCTTTACGTATGTGAGAGCGCGGCTCTGAAGGAAATTCTCGATTTCAGAAATGACATCGTGAATCGGGAGCGCACTTATGCGATTTCGATCCGAGTATCGTGGTCCGGGTTGGCTGCAGCGGACGAGGCTAGCGGTAAGTCGGTGCAGACGACCATCCGCCGATCGATAACTGATGGCAGTGAAAGCGACAAGAGTACCTGGAAGTTTGCAGTGGTTGACGAAGGTGGCTGGCGGGTCTGCTCGGCCAGTAGAGTTCCTTAACCTAGTCACTCCAGCCACGCTAAGTGAACCGGAACTTCCATTGTCTTAGGGAGTTGGCCGGTCCAGGCCCACCGGTACCAGTCCAGTTCTGCGGCGACCCGAACGCAGATGTCCCCCTCCGCGTTGCTGTAGAGATCGGTAACCGCCCGCAGATCACGCCGTTCCACCCCGTCGACCATCTGCACCACTCGCCGTCCCAGCACATTCGGCGAGTCGATGACCGGCACCGGATCCCGGCGTCCGGGCGCGTCCAGCGACACGAGCCGGGACAACAGGTCGCGCGGACCGTCCGACGCCGGTGTGGAACCGATCGTCTCGATCCACACCCGCTCCTGCGGCACCAGGGGCGCGAAGACCTCGATCTGCTCCGCCTCGGCCCGGTACCACTCCTGCTCCTGCATGATCGGTACATAGGTCCGGCTGCCCTGCACCACCCGCTCGTCGGCGCGCAGGTCGGCGCGCCACCCGAGCCCGGGCAGCCCGGTGATCACCCGCCGTCCGCGCAGGTCGCCACCGGCGGTGGCGGGCACGGGCACGATCGCCCGCGGCGGCTTCGGCGCCCAGTCCGGCTGCCCGGCGAAGGGATCCTCGGGCAGCGGCTCGCGGCTCACTGGCCGCCGTCCAGCGACGCGCCCTGGTCTTTCATGAAGGCCACCGGATTGACCGCGCCGGACGAGGAGCGGTCGTTGTTCAGGTGCACCTCGAAGTGCAGGTGCGGGCCCGACGAGTTACCACTCGACCCCACCCGCCCGATGACCTGCCCCGCCGTGACCACGTCGCCCACCTTCGTGGACGGTCGCTCCACCATGTGGCAGTACCGGGTCATGATGTTGCCGGCGTGCTGGACCTCTACGAACCAGCCGCAGCCCAGCTTCCCCGGATAACCGTCGACGTTGCAGCTACGGCCGGAGTTGTCGTTGTCGCAGGCCGCGACCGTGACGATGCCGCTGGACGCGGCCCAGATCGGCGCGCCCTTGCCGACGATCAGGTCCACGCCGTCGTGGTCCGGCCGCTCGGAGGTCCGGAAACCGGAACCGACCAGCGCCTTCACCGGAATGGTCCACCCCGATGCGGCGACCTCGCCGGCGGCGGCGCACCGTAGGTCGGTGCTGCTCCCGATCGCGCGCGCGGCGCCGTTCGCGAGCAGGTTCACGATCTGCGTCGCGATCGGCTCATGCTTGGCGTACGCGTCCGGGTAGGCGCTGCGCTGCACCTCCTGCGCCGCCACGGTGAGCGCCATGTCCTCCCAGCCCGCCACGGTGATCAGCTTCTCGTAGAACTTCGTGGACGCGTACTCCGGGTTCTGCAGCTGTTCCGGCGTGCCCCAGCCCATGCTGGGACGCTGCTGGAACAGGCCGAGCGAATCGTGATCGTTGCGATCGCCCAGGTTGCCCAGGTTGGACAGCCGGGACTCCTGCATCGCGGTGGCGACCGCGATGACCCAACCGCGCGGCGGTACGCCCATCTTGGAGCCCACGTTGATGATTATCGCGGCGTTGCGCACCTGCACCTTGCCGTACGGGCCGATCGCCGGAAGGTTGCCGTCCGCGCTCACCGGCCCGCCCTCACCGCAGCCGTACGCGCTCAGCGTCATGGTGTTGTCGTCGATGCCACCGAGACCGCCGAGGAAGAACGCGCTGACCGTGCCGCCGCAGCAGACGAGCGCCAGCGTGGCGGTCAGCGCGACCGCGAGCGCGATCCGCCGTATTCGCAGCTTCGGTCGCGGCGCGCCGTCGAAGTCGGTCATTCAGGACGATCCTCTGAGCCGTGGGTACGCCGTACCTGCAGCCGATCCGCCGATCCGCTCATGCCCGCTCCCAGTCGACGCTGTCCACCAGCCAGTGTCCGTCCGGCGCCACCAGCGTGAGCCGCAGCGTGCCGGAGTCCACCGGGACGGTCACGTCCACCACGCTCTCCGCGTACGACACGACGACCGGGTCGCCGGTGATCCGGTCCGCCGGAACGCCCACCGGGTCGACGCCACGCAGCTTCTCGGCCAGCGACTCGGTGGCGTGCGGCAGCAGCCGGTCGTACCAGACCTCGGCGGACGTGTTCTGGTGATCGACCCACGCGGCCGCGAACGCGTACCCGACCGCGTCCGGCTGGGCGCCGCCCGGGCTGGTCGACGGCGTCGGCGGCGTCAGCGAGGAGACGGGACCGTCGTAGTTGTAGCTCGGGTCGATCGACGGCCCCGCGACCGTGGCCGTACCGTCGGCGATCACGGTCGGCCCGCGGTCCGTGGCGTTCCCGGAGAAGCCGCGGGCGACCCCGACGATCAGCAGCACGATCGCGAACAGCACGATCGCCACCCCGGCCCGGGATCGCAGCAGACGCTTGACGATCAGGTCGAGGAATCGGCGCACCCCGCTCTCACCTCGCCTCGGCACGCACCCGCGGCGTCTGCGGGGTCTGCGGCGCGGTCGTGGTCTGCCCCGTGTCCGGTCGATAGATCGCGAACGACGCCGGCGCCTCGGCCACCTCCGGCTCCGTCCACTGCGCGGGCCGCCGTGTTCGCCGCGGCGCCGGACCGCCACCGCTCTCGCCGCCCCCACCGGCCACGACCGGCTCCGAGTCCGCCACGTGTTCGGCACCGTCCGGCCGCGTGCGCACCTGCGGCGCAGTGGTGGTCTCCGCACGCGGGCTGGCGTGCGCCGGATCCTCCAGCCGCGCCTCGGGCCGGATGTTGATCTGCTCCACCGTGACGTCCCGCTGCTTGATCCGCCGGCTGCCCCGATCGTCGCTCTCGTCCGCGCCGATCCTGGACGCCTCCCGCAGATCCCGGAACACCCGCCGCGACCACGAGTCCGACGCCGCGTTGTTCTTCCCACCCAACTGCGTGATCCGACGGTACGGACGGAGCAGCATCCAGCCGACCACACCACACAGGAAGACCAGCACGACCTGCAGCCACCCCGGCAACGTCGCCGTGCTCATAATCAGATCCACCGCGAACAGGTAGATCGCCGCACCCGTCCCGAAGATCGCGATATTGAACACCGCCGCCACAACCGCATTCGCCAGCCGCCGCAGCCCTTCCCCCGCCGGCCGCAACAACCCCACAGTCCCCAAAATCGGAGCCGCGATAACGGCCCACCGGAAAATTAGGAACCCAAGCAGAACCAAGACCGCAGCTGTGATGTCAAACAGCGCGAAGAGCACCGCCGCCAACATCGCGATAAAGCCCGCCCCGATTCGCTCCATCCCCTTGGTGCCCTGGAGATACTCGTAGGCTTCAGGATCCTCAGTCTTGATCTGTTCCGCAACCTTCATCCACTGCCGATTCTTGGCTGCAATGGTGGCGTCTCTATCATTTGGGTTAGATCGAAGGCGCTCGGCCTCCTCCCATGATAGGGATCTGGCATCGTAAAGGGCGAGCCCGTACTTCTTTGCTGTCTCGGTATCCGAAGAGCCGAGAACGCCTCGAACCCAGTTCTTGTAGAGCATGGACTCCGTTACGGTGTCGCTTGCGCGAACGGCGGGCGGGCGGTGGTCCTTGCAAGCTTCAGTGCCGCCGAGACGACATTGCTCTGCCGGTCGGTCCTCGGCACGTGGGCCTACGGCGTCATGAACTACCCCAAGGGTAGTGATCAGAGTTGAGTCGGCCATATTGGCCGACTTGACAGGCCATGCCGCGAGAGCGGTAATGGCTACCATGACTAGCAAGGCCCACCCTGCTGTAGTCATGAGGTTGCTCATGTCTGCCTGCCGTGACCGCCAGAGCAGGTAAAGCCCAATAACCGCTAAGGTCAGAATTCCGAAAACCGTAAAGACTTTCTCGTAAACGGCTCGAGTGGCTTGCTCTACAAGTGGATCCGCCCAACCCCACATTGACTCGGGATTCCAGGCTCGTTCTCGTAGGGCATTTGAGGCGCCGATGATTGCAGTGGCGATCATAAATTCGCCGTTCGCGACTGTGGTTTCGAACCTATACTCAGGTGCAATCAACGTAGACATGCAGCCGCCGTCGATATCATACGTTGTATAGCTATAGCCGGCGTAGCCGTACTCGCTATAGATTCCTTGCGGACCCGGCTCGTTCGCTGATGTCGGCTTACTAGAGAACCATCCTGCGAGGCCTGAGTCAGGAGACCCGGGCTTCGGGGCGGTCAGGCACTGAGCTCGTTGCTCGCTTACATCCGTGAGCTTGTCTACGCACGACCGGAAATCCGCCTGCCACTCCGCCGTTGTGCACAGATCACCCGGTGCGGCAGCCGTCGCCGACGCTCGGGTAGCTAAGGCTGGAGACGCGAAGGGCCAGCTGACTGTTCCCATGGCGAGGATCAGGACTGCCAGGATTACCGCGCCGATTCGTTCGCCGGAGCGCGTCATGTCAGGCCTCCACATCGCCGGCGAGGTCGAGTGCTGCGGTGGCGCCCGCCGAGGCGGCGGCCGCGGCGGGTGTCGTGTCGAGGTAGTCGAGCAGGCCCTCGACGTAGCTGACGTCGACCCGGACCTTCTGCACCCGGCCGTCCACGTCGCGCATGACGAACTCGCGGAAGCCGAGTCGGGTGGCCGAGGAGGAGTCGACGTTGGACAGTGAGGCCAGCGTCGCCTCGTAGCCGTCGTTGACCGGGACGCGGAGCAGCCGCAGCGCCTCCGAGGCGATCTCCTGGTCCTCGGCGATCCGGCCGACGAAGACGGTGGAGACCAGGTTCTGCACGTCGAGGCCGAGGATGTCGCGCGGGTTCTGCGAGGCGACCAGCGCGGCCAGGTTCCACTTACGGGAGTCGCGGGCGAGCCGGACCAGGAAGGAGCGGCCGGAGCGCCACCCCTCCATGAAGTGTGCCTCGTCCAGGCCGACCAGTTTCCGGGTGGACATCGACCCGCCGTACGCGCGCCGGACCGCGAGCCGGTGTGCGGTGTGCAGCATCGGCAGCGCCAGCGCCTCCTCCGCCGACCAGTACTCGCGCTCGATCTTGAGGTCCGGAAGCCGCAGCCCGGCCATGGTGATCACGGTGAGCGCCGCGTCCGACCCGAGTGCGTCCGGCGGCGGGGAGCCGAAGAAGAGCAGCGCGAGCGGCATCTCGGCGGTGTCGAGGAGCAGGTTGGCCAGCTCTTTGCCGTCGTCGTTGTCGAGCTGGGAGAGCGTCTGGACGACGTCGTCGAGCGTGGACGTCTCCTCCGCGGGGACCTGCCGGACCGCGTGCCGCAGCAGCGTGGCGGTGGAGGCCTGGCGCGCGACCTGCGGCGGGACCAGCATCGAGCAGATGTCTTGGACCAGCATGCGGCGCTCGGCCCGGGCGTTGGAGACCGCGATCTCGTACTCCCGGTCGCCGGCGGCGCCGGGCGCGAACTCGCCGCGCCGGGGCGTCGGGATCAGCGCGTACGGTGCCAGCGTCCCCTGCTCGGAGCCGGTCAGGTTCAGCACCCGCGAGTACGGGCGCAGCTCCGGCATGGCGCAGAGCCGGGCCAGCGGGCCGGACGGGTCGAGCAGCGTCACCTGCACGCCGCGCCGCGCGGCGAGGTAGCCGAGCGCGCCCATCAGCGTGGACTTACCACCACCGGGCTCGGCGACGAAGACGGCGAGACCGGACCGCTCCCGGATCTCCATCGGGAAGTGCAGGTCGAGGAAGACCGGCCGGCGGCAGGTGCCGGCGGTGCGCCCGATCAGGTCGCCGCGCCGGTCGCCGACCGTGGACGCGGCCTGCGGGAGCGCGGCGGCGAGCAGCCGGACCGGCATGCGCCGGACGTACCCGGTGTTCGCGATCGGCTCGCCGGGGATGAACTCGCGGGCCAGCCAGTCCTGGTTCTTCGGGTGCTGCAGCGAGATGCGCAGCTCGCGCGAGTACATCTGGATCAGGCGCCGGGCCCGCTCCAGGCACTCCTCGCGGGTGCGGCCGCCGACCGCGATGCGGTGCCAGCCGTGCGCGCGGGCGGACTCGACCGGCAGGCCGGTGGTCATCTCGTCGCCGATGTGCAGTGCGCGCTTGGCCAGGCGCTCCAGCTCCGGCGGCGCGTCGATGCCGTGCTCCGCGTAGTCGAGCTGCTGGGAGCGGATCATCCGCAGCCGGTGCTCGAGATTCCGGAACGAGTCGTTCGGCCCGAGGATGTCGATCCGCGAGGAGAGCTCCATCGGCCAGGGCAGCCGCTCGTGGAAGTGCATCCACGGCTCGTGCCGCTCCGGGATCTCCAGCGGCTCCATCCGGCCGACGGAGAGCACGGCGACGTGCCGCTCCTCGCCGGTCATCCGGTTGACCAGCTTCACGGTCGAGCCGTACGGCGTGCGGTAGCGCTCGATCTGCTCGGTCAGCGAGAGCATGTCGCCGCGCTCCCACTGCCCGTTGGTGACCGGGGAGAGCGGGCCGGGCGGTGACATGCAGAGCGCGACCGACCGGTACAGCAGCCACTCCAGCTCGCCGGGTGTGACCTGCCGCCCGCGCATGCCGAACGCGTTGAGCACCTCGTCGAACTGCTCGACCGTGCGCCCGAGCTTCTTCCGCTCGCCCTCGGCGACGCCGCGGCCGAACAGCCGCAGGATCCGCTCGCTGAGCGAGTCGCCGAGCGAGCGCCGCGCGAACGTGACGCCCAGGTAGGTCTGGCCCTCGGAGTGGTTGACCGACATCAGGTGCCGCTGTGCGGAGACCAGGTGGTCGGACCAGGAGGTGCCGCCGGGCACGTCGGGCAGCGGGCGCAGCGTGTTGGTGTCGATGGTGCGCGCCCACTCGTCGGCCGGGAACGGCCGGTTGGTGCGCCGCAGGTGCAGCCGGAAGCCGGCCAGGCCCGCGTACTGTTCGGAGATCGCGGAGAGCAGCGCCTCGCGCTCCGCGTCCGGCCGGAACGCCCACCGCACCTCGGGCAGCCAGTACCAGGCGGTCACCGTGTTCGGCGTGAACGTCAGGTGCCCGGCGATCTCGGTGATCGCGAGTTCGACGGCGGGGTCGCGGTCGTTGAACTTCTTCGGCGCGCGGGCCGGGATGACCAGCTGCGACTGCTTCTTGTCCTTGGCCTCTTTCCGCGCGGGCCGCCGGTCGCCCTGCCGGACGGCCGGCAGGTTGCGCGACTCGCGCGGCGCCGGGTCACGGTCCGTGGCCGGCTTCAGATCCGTGCCGGGCGGCTGCGCCGCCTCGGCGTCATGCGGCGGAGCCGCCTCAAGAGCATGATCAGCCGGTACGGGTAGCCGCGCGCCGGCCCCGATGGACGCGCTCGGCCCGCCCGTTCCGAGCGGCGTGGCCGGGCCCGGACGCGACGGGCGCCCCGGGGCGCCGCCACGGCCGGCGGGCGGGCGGCCGCCCGCGCCGTTCTGCCGCTCACGCGCGGGCGCGGCCGGCGTGCTCGCGGACGCCCGCCGGTCGCGGGTCTGCCACCGGTCGCCCGGGTGCTGCGGCGCGGGCGGCCTGCCGCCCTCCGGCCGCGCGGACGCACTCGGCGACCCGACGCCGGCCGGCTCGCCGCGCGTCACCGAGGACGGCTGCGCCACGGGCGACGGCTGCGCCACGGGCGACGGCTGCGCCACCGGGGCCGGCTGCGCGGGCGGCGCCGCGGGAGTGGACGGCTGCACCGGTGACGGCGCGGCCGGTACGTGCGTGCCGTCACCGGGCGTACCCCCGAAGAGATCGAGGAACGGCGAGTCGATGTCGGCGTTGTCGCCGCCGCGGGCCATGGTGGGCCGGCCTCTCACGGGCTGGGGCGCCTGGAAACGCGCGACGGAGCCGTGCCCGGGGTTGGTGATGAAGTCGGACTCGGCGGCAAGATCGGGCGCATCGTAGCCATGCTGCTGCTTACCGTTACCGATGATGCCGTTCTGATCTGCGGCCGGGCGCGCTGAGCCCGGCTGGGACGACCGCGTCATGCGCTCGCCCTGCCCCGGAGCGTGCGCCGTGGGCCGGGGAACGGACGGAAAATGATCGTCATACCAGCTCCTCCCGAACGCGGACGCGGACGGCGACGAGGCGGGGGTCCCGCTGCTCGACGGCCGGCTCGCGGGTGCGGCGCCAGTCGGTCAGCGCGGTGCGGATGACGGCCCGGGCCGGTCGGTCCGGGTCGACGTACCGGAAGATGAACGAGGTGGTGACCATGGCGAGCGCGATCTCCCACGCGGGGAACGCCTCGACCTGGAACGTCACCAGCCAGTGCAGGAACATGTAGAACGGCACCAGCAGAATGAAGACGCCGTACTGCGCGTAGGGCAGGTGGACCGGGAGCGTGTAGCCCGGCGGGCCGAGGTAGACGAGCCTCGCCCGGTAGATGTCGTCGTCAGTCCGCAGTCTCATGCTCTGCCCCGCGGCCTACTGGAACATCAGGTCGATCAGGGACTCGCCCACGAAGAACAGCGTCGCCGCGCCCGCGATGAACCCCAGGCCGACGATGGCGATGGCGGAGCTGGTCAGCACCTTCGAGATCTCACCCTTGCTGGCCCGGCCGATGAAGATGATGCCGAGGGCCGCCAGGAGGATGGGAGCGATCTTGCTGGCGAAGAAGCCGACGATGCCGTCCGTGTTGATGCCGGGCTCGGCCGGCTCGGCGGCGAGGTGCGAAGCGCTGGCGAGCGCGTCGACCGTATGCGTGACGAGCTCTATGGTGATCATTGGAGAACCTCCCCGGTCCGCGGCCGGCGTGTGCCGCGGCACAGCAGTTTGTCAACCTTGCGAGAACGCCGGGCGGCCGTGATGACCGTCCGCTCAACGTTTCGGTGTCGCCCCTGCGGGTGACCTGGGCGTTTTAAGTATCTTGCCCCGACTCCTCAAGATTCGACGTCTGAATGCTGCGCAATTGCAAAGCGTACGGCTCGTCCCCGTCGTGAACAAGCTTCCCAGTCCGTTACCCGTGGTGCCCACGTGATTGAACGTGAGTCACCGTGATCGTACACGTGTTCTAAGAAAATCGGGACAAGATCCAACTTTCCACCCGGTACGCCGAGGCCCGATGGTATGACGTCGACGGGCCCGCCGGGTGCTCGTTCACCCACTCGCTACCGTTTGGCTGTGACTGATCTGCACGCCCTCCAGGGCCCGGTCGTGATGGGAATTCTGAACGTCACGCCGGACTCGTTCTCCGACGGCGGCCGGTACGCCGACCGGGACGCCGCGGTCGCGCACGGCGTGGCCATGCGCGCGGACGGCGCGGCCCTGGTGGACGTGGGCGGCGAGTCCACCCGTCCGGGCGCGGCCCGGGTCGACGCGGAGGAGGAGTCCCGCCGGGTGCTGCCGGTGATCCGCGAGCTCGCCGCGGCGGGCGTGCTGGTCAGCATCGACACCACGCGCGCGTCCGTGGCCGCCGCCGCGATCGCGGCCGGCGCGGTCGCGGTCAACGACGTCTCCGGCGGGCTCGCTGATCCGGAGATGGCCAAGGTGGTCGCGGCCGAGGGCGTACCGTGGGTCCTGATGCACTGGCGCGGCCACTCGCAGCGGATGCAGCAGCTGGCGGTCTACGGCGACGTGGTGGCGGAGGTGCGTGCGGAGCTGTCCCGGCGGGTGGACGACGCGCTGGCCGCGGGCGTGGCCGCCGACAAGATCATCATCGATCCCGGCCTGGGGTTCGCCAAGGACGCCGCGCACAACTGGGAGCTGACCCGCCACCTCGGCGCGCTGCTGTCCCTGGGCTTCCCGCTGCTCTTCGCGTCCAGCCGCAAGTCCTACCTGGGCAGCCTGCTGGCGGGTCCGGACGGCACGCCCCGGCCGGCCGGCGGGCAGCGCGACGCGGCCACCGTGGCGACCAGCGTGCTCGCGGTCGCGGCCGGCGCCTGGGGCGTCCGCGTGCACCAGGTCCGGGACACGGTGGACGCGATCGCGGTCTGGAAGGCCTCCGGCGCACCCCGGCTGAGGGAGACGGCATGACCGACCGGATCACGCTGCGCGGCCTGCGGGTGCGCGGCAACCACGGCGTGTACGACTTCGAGCGCGCCCAGGGGCAGGACTTCCTGATCGACGTGGATCTGGAGCTGGACCTGGCCCGCGCCGCCGCCTCCGACGACGTGGCGGACACCGTGCACTACGGCGAGTTGGCCGAGCGGCTGGTCGCGATCACGGCCGGCGAGCCGGTGAACCTGATCGAGACGCTGGCCGACCGCCTGGTCACCGCGTGCCTGGACGACGCCCGGGTGAGCGCCGCGACCGTGACCGTGCACAAGCCACAGGCGCCGATCCCGCACGAGTTCGCGGACGTGGCGGTCACGCTGCGCCGGAGCCGGCCGTGACTCGCGCGCTGCTGTCGATCGGCGGCAATCTGGGCGACCGGCTCGCGCACCTGCGCGCGGCCGTGGCCGGGCTCGGCGACACGGTGCTGGTGGTGTCCGGTGTCTACGAGACACCGCCGTGGGGCGATGCGGACCAGCCGTCCTACCTGAACGCCGCGGTGATGGTCGCGGCGCCGGACCGCGGCCCGCGCGACTGGCTGGAGACCGCGTGGCGGCTGGAGGCGGAGGCCGGGCGCACCCGCGACCCGGAGCGCCGGTTCGGACCGCGCACGCTGGACGTGGACGTGATCGCGGTGTGGGCCGACGACGGCACGCCGGTGCTCAGCGACGACGAGCGGCTGACGCTGCCGCACCCGCGCGCGCACCTGCGCGCGTTCGTGCTGCGGCCGTGGATCGACATCGACCCGTTCGGCGCCGTGCCCGGTCACGGCTCCCTCGACGTGCTCCTCCGGGAGGGACCGGCCGCGGCCGACGCCGGAGGAATCCAGCCACGCCCGGACTTGACGCTAGAGTTCTCAAGGTGAGCGAGCGCAGCGAGCAGGCCCCCGATCCGGCGCCCCCGCCGCCGACCATGGGCCCGACTCGGGCCTCCACCCTCCTGGTCGCCGCGCTCGCGGCCGCCGCGGTCGGGTGGCTGCTGATCAGTGGCCTCTACTACGGCGAGACCGGGGTCTCGGTCCCGTGGCTGCCGACCGTCACCATCGCCGCGCTGGCGATCCTGGAGGCGTTCCTGGCGTACAACACGAGGGCGCGGATCGACCGCAAGCCCGGGCACGACCCGGTCGAGCCGCTGGCCGTGGCGCGGTTCGTGGTGCTGGCCAAGGCGTCCTCGCTGGCCGGTGCGATCTTCGCGGGCTTCTGCACGTCGCTGCTGGTCTGGCTGCTGATCGAGCAGACCCGGGCGGCGACCGAGGACCGGCCGTCCGCGGCCGGCGGCCTGATCGCCTCCGTGGCGCTGATCGCGGCCGCGCTCTGGCTGGAGCGCGCCTGCCGCGTCCCGGACCGCCCGGACGACGACGTGCCCGGACCCGGCCGAAAGCCGTGAAATCCCGGTAGTGCAGCGACAGGGGTGACGGCCGAGCCGCCGCGCGGGTACGGTGCGTCCGAACGGCCCCGCCGAGGCGGAGCCGACGCGACAACGCAGGCACGGGCGCGGTGCCGCGTCACCACAGGAGGCGCGCGAGATGGCGTACGACGAGCCGGCCTACCGGCGGCGCGACGGCGAGACCGACTCCACGGACGCGACCACCCGGATGTCCCGCGGCTACGGGCAGCCGGAGACCGGATACCGGCCGGAGGGCAGCCACCGCCGCGAGGAGCAGTACGCGCCGCAGTACGCCACCACGGCCGAGACCCGCGTGCCGGACTACGCCGAGGCCCCGCGGGTCACGCAGGCCGCGCTGGACGACGCGTTCGACGACCCGGCCCACGGCGAGGTCGGCCGCGACCGGATGGCCGTCCACTTCCTCTGGGAGTTCGTGCTGCTGCTGGCCGCCGGTGGCCTCGGCTACCTGCTCTACGCCTCGCAGCGCGACGCGGTGACCGGCGCGGCGCTGGACCAGCTCCTGGTGCAGGGCGCCGCGCTCGGCCTGCTCGCGCTCGGCGCCGCCGCCACGCTGCGCACCGCCGCGCCGAACCTGGCGATCGGCCCGGTCGCGGTCGCGTCCGCACTGCACTTCGCGGAGAACGGTGACACCGGCGTGCTCCAGGCGGCCGGCGTGGCCCTGGTGGTCGGCCTGGTCGGCGGCCTGCTCCTGGCGCTGCTCGTGGTCGGCTTCCACGTGCCCGGCTGGGCGGCGAGCCTGGCGGCCGCGCTCGGCGTGATCGTCTACATCCAGCTGCGCCCGGGCCCGGTCGACGTGCAGGGCGACTACGACCCGACCCGGCACGCGGTCTACCTGTTCGGCGGCTTCGCGGCGCTGACCATCATCGGCGGGCTGCTCGGCCTGATCAAGAACGTGCGGCGGACCGTGGGCCGGTTCCGGCCGGTCGGCGACCCGGCGGACCGGCGCGGCGTCGGCGGCGCGGTGGTGACGGCCGGCGCGATCGTGTTCTCCTCCGTGCTCGCGGTGGGCGCGGGCGTGCTGATCGCGTCCGGGAACGACACACCGGTCGTACCGTCGGTGGGCCTGGAGTGGACCGGGCTGGCGCTCGGCGCGGCGCTGGTCGGCGGCACGTCCGCCTACGGCCGGCGCGGCGGTGTCCTGGGCACGCTGCTCGCGGTCGCCGTCCTCACCATGTTCCTGCGCTACCAGGACCTGGAGGGCTGGGACATCTCCACCTACGCCACGGCCGCGGTCGCGGTGGCCGGCGGCCTGGTGGTCACGCGCCTGGTGGAGACGTTCGGCCGGCCCGCGCCCGCGGCGGACACGCAGTGGACGGAACCGCCGGCCGCGACGACCTGGCAGGCGCCGCCCGCGGAGCCCGGCCCGGCCCCGCGGACCGACCCGTGGGACAGCAGCCGCTGGGGATCCTGAGCCGCGTGGCCGCGCGCCGGATAGGCTCCCTGGCATGAGCGAGCTCGCGAGCGAATCACCGGCGCAGTGCCTCACCGGGCATGGCCGCAGCCGTCAGGGGACGTCGGCATGACCGGAGCATCCGCCGGGACCGGGGCCGGCGTCGGCGCGAACCACGCCCGGTTCGCGGAGTTGGACGCGCTGCCGACCGAGGAGCTGCGCCAGCGGGCGTTCGCGCTCGCCCGTGAGCGCCACGATCTGAAGTTCTTCTGGTCGATCTTCGAGCACCTGCCGCACTCGGACGACGCCGCGGAGCGCGACGATGGCCTCAGCTCGATCGGCCCGACGGTGGATCACGCGGTGGCGCTCTGGCGCGAGTTCACCGGCCACGCCTCGTACGGCGACAACGAGCCGATCCTGCGCGCCGCCTTCATCGACTATCTGCTCAAAAACGACTAAATCTCGGATATAGGTACGCGTGGTTTGGCCGTGTCCGCGGGCTGGGCACATACGCCGGCATGGCTCTCACCAATCGTTACAAATCCGCAACCGGCGCGGGCACGGCCGCCGCGCTCATACTCGTCCTCGTCTTCGGTAGCCCCTGGTACGCGGGCTGGGTGACGGACAACACCGACCCGGGCACGGCCGGCGGCTGGTTCCTCCAGCTGCTGGCCTGGCCCCGGTGGTACCTGGACAGCGACGACTCGCTGCAGGACGTGCTCGCCGCGGACCTCAAGGCGATCCTGGTCGTCGCGCTGACCGCGCTGTTCCTCTACCTGCTCCCCGGCTCCCAGCTGGCGCGGGCGCGAGGCACGCTCAGCCAGTTCTTCGCGGGCTGGTCGTCGTACGTCTTCGCCGGCGCGTTCGCCGCACTGGTCACCACGCTGGTCCAGTCCAACCCGTCGCTGCTCGGCGCGTTCAAGGCGGCCGGCGACGGCACCACCTACGGCTTCTTCGTCGGCTGGCTCGTCGGGCTGGTGACGCTCGGCAGCTGGCGCGGCACCCGGAGCTGACCGCGACGTGCGGCCGGGCTCCCCAGCCGGGCCCGGCCGCACGCCGTGAGATCTCAGGAGCCCGGCGTCAGCAGCCGGTCGCGGGTCAGCACGCCGAGCTCGCGCCCGTCCGAGACGATCCGCACCCGGTCGGTGCCGGCGCCGAGCATCCGGGCCAGCACGTCGTAGAGCGTGGTGTCGAGATCCACGTCCAGCAGCCCGTTCGCCGCGCCGGCCGGCTCCAGCATGTCCCGGCTGACCCGGGTCACGGACAGCCGCCGGATCGCCCGGTCCGTACCCACGAACTCGCGGACGAAGTCCGAGGCCGGCGTGCCGAGCAACTCGGCCGGCGCCGCGAACTGCTCCAGGTGACCGCCCTGGGAGAGCACCGCGATCCGGTCCCCGAGCCGAACCGCCTCGTCCAGGTCGTGCGTCACCAGCACGATCGTCTTGCGCACCTCGGCCTGCAGGCGCAGGAACTCCTCCTGCAGCCGGGCCCGCACGATCGGGTCGACCGCGGAGAACGGCTCGTCCATCAGCAGCACCACCGGGTCGGCCGCCAGCGCGCGGGCCACGCCGACGCGCTGCCGCTGACCGCCGGAGAGCTCCTTCGGGTAGCGGCCGCCGTGGACGGACGGGTCCAGGCCGACCAGCTCCAGCAGCTCGTCCACGCGCGCCCGGACGCGCGCCTTCGGCCAGCCGAGCAGCGTGGGAACGGTGCCGACGTTGGTCCGGATGGTCTGGTGCGGGAAGAGGCCGACGTTCTGGATCACGTAGCCGATCCGGCGCCGCAGGTGCACCGGGTCGAGCCGGGTGACGTCCTCGCCGTCGATCAGCAGCCGCCCGCCGGTCGGCTCGATCAGCCGGTTGATCATCCGTAGTACGGTCGACTTGCCGCACCCCGAGGGCCCGATCAGCACCGCCAGCTCGCCGGCCCGCACCTCCAGGCTCAGCTCGCGCACCGCCTTCGTACCGTCGTCGAACGTCTTGCTGACCTGGTCCAGCGTGATGGTGGCGGCCTTCTGTCCGCCGCCCACGGTAGGTTCCACGTATGTCCTCTCGGCAATGGGTGTTATGGAGCGTGCAGTACGCCGATGCACCCGGCAACCCGTGGTTCTCCTGGCAGTACCTGCGGGACAACTCCGACACGGTGCTGTCCGCGCTCGTCGAGCACGTGACCCTGACCACCCAGGCGGTGGCGCTCGCGGCGGCGGTCGGGCTCCCGCTGGCGGTGCTCGCCTACTGGTTCCGGCCGCTCACCGGCCCGATTCTCGCACTCTCCGGCGTGCTCTACACCATCCCGTCGCTGGCCCTGCTCGCGTTCGTCGCCCCGCTGGTCGGCACCACGCGCCCGGCCTCGGTGTTGATCGCCCTGGTCCTCTACGCGCTGCTGCTCATCGTGCGCAACGCGCTGGCGGGACTGAACCAGCTTCCGGCCGAGGTCCTGGACGCGGCGCGGGGCATGGGGTACGGACGGGTGGCCCGGCTTTTCCGGGTGGACCTTCCGCTGGCCGTCCCGGCGATCCTCACCGGCCTGCGCCTGGCCACCGTCTCCACCGTGGCGCTGGTCACGGTCGGCTCGCTGATCGGCTACGGCGGGCTCGGCGATCTGATCCTGGGCGGTTTCCGGAACAACTTCTACAAGGCGGAGATCCTCACCGGCACCGTGCTCTGCGTGGCGCTGGGCCTGCTGCTGGACCTGCTGCTGGCCGGCGCCGGGCGACTGCTCACGCCGTGGACGAGAGGGGCCCGCGGATGAACGCGATCGACCAGGCGATCGTCTGGCTCAACGACCCGCTCAACTGGACGAACCCCGGCGGCATCCTGGACCGGCTGGGCGAGCACCTGTGGATCTCGTTCGCCGCGGTCGCGATCGGCTGCCTGGTCGCCTGGCCGATCGGCCTCTGGCTGGGGCACACCGGCCGGGGCGGCGGCGCGGTGGTGTTGATCTCCAACGTCACGCTGGCCATCCCCACGGTCGCGCTGCTGACCATCCTGCCGCTGACGCCGCTCGGCTTCGGCCGCCCGCCGGTGATCCTGGCGCTGGCCGTGTTCGCGGTGCCGCCGCTGCTGGCCAACGCCTACACCGGCGTGCGGGAGATCGACCCGGAGGCGCGGGACGCGGCGCGCGGCATGGGCCTGTCCGGCCGGCAGTTGCTCACCCGGGTGGAGCTGGCGCTGGCCGTGCCGTACCTGGCGACCGGCTTCCGGACCGCGTCCGTGCAGGTGGTGGCCACGGCCGCGCTGGCGTCCTTCGTGAACGGCGGCGGCCTCGGGCAGATCATCAGCGCCGGCTTCGGGCTGGGCATGTCGGTCGGCGGCGGGCAGATCCTGGCCGGCGCGCTGCTGGTGGCACTGCTCGCGCTCGGCATCGAGGGGTTGCTGGCGCTGCTGGAGCGCGCGCTCACGCCGCGCCCGCTGCGCCGCCCGCGCCGGGTCCGCCGCCGCCCGGCGACGGCCTGACGCGGGTGCCCGCTGAGCGAAGAATGACAAGCTCAGCGGGAATAACGGCGACGATGTTCCAATCATGAACGCGGACGGGATATGGATCATGACGATCCGGTGACAAGTAACCGCGAAAGTTGTCGTACCCGCCGGTCACGATGTTGGGTGAGACAGCGCGGGCGGTCCCGATCCTGGTGCATGACCAGGCATCCGTCCGTCGGACACGCGGCCGTCCCCGCCCGGGGGCGCGCCGGGACACGGAAGGCGGGCACATTGAGATACAAGCGGCTGGCCGTGAGCGCGCTCGGCGCGCTGGCGGCGGCGACGATCCTGAGCGCGTGCGGGGAGGCCGGCTCGTCCGGCACCGAGGCGCCGGCCAGCGCGGCGGCGGGCGCCGGCTGCGCGGGCGTGCCGGGCACCTCGCTGGTGGTGCTCACCGACGACAAGGCGCTGCAGAACACGGACAACGTGCTCCCCGCGATCAACAAGGCGGCGGCGAAGCCCGAGCTGGTCGCGGCGCTGGACAAGGTCTCCGAGGCGCTGGACACCCCCAAGCTGATCGCGCTGAACAAGGCGGTCGACGTGGACCGCAAGACGCCCAAGGTGGCGGCGGACGAGTTCGCGGCGGGCGCGGGCCTGACCACCGGGATCGCCAAGGGCCCGGGCGGCGACATCAAGATCGGTGCGGCGAACTTCAGCGAGAACCAGACGCTCGCCGAGCTGTACAGCATCGCGCTCACCGCGGCCGGCTACAAGGTCACGGTGCAGCAGATCGGCAACCGTGAGCTGTACGAGCCGGCGCTGGAGAAGGGCGAGATCCAGGTCGTCCCGGAGTACGCGGCGACGCTCGCCGACTTCCTGAACGGCAAGGTCAACGGCAAGGACGCGGCGCCGGTCTCGTCGCCGGACCTGACCGCCACCACGACCGCGCTCGCCGGGCTGGGCGACAAGGTCGGCCTGGCGTTCGGCAAGCCGTCCGCCGCCCAGGACCAGAACGCGTTCGCGGTGACCAAGGAGTTCGCCGAGAAGTACGAGCTGACCACGCTCAGCGACCTGGCCGCGAAGTGCTCGGGCGCGGCCACCTCGCTCGGCGGCCCGCCGGAGTGCCCGCAGCGGCCGAAGTGCCAGGCCGGGCTGGTCACCACGTACGGCTTCCAGGCCGGTCAGTTCGTCTCGCTCGACGCGGGCGGCGCCCAGACGAAGAACGCGCTGAAGACCGGCACGGTCTCCGTCGGCCTGGTCTTCTCCTCCGACGGCGAACTCGCCACAAATTAGCTCGTTAACCGAAAATTCTGATCCGGCGCCATCGCCCCTGCTCAGGGCATCGATGGCGCCGGATCGCGCTATCCGAGCCCGTTTCGCTATCCGGCGACTCTGGGTAGGCTTCACGACCATGCCAGCCCCTGATCCGGTTGCCGAGCGGGCGAACCCACGCCTGGCACAGGGCCTGCTCTGGGCCGGTGTCGGGCTCGCGCCGCTCGCGGCGTTGTTCCTGCTCTTCGGCGGCGGCACCGGCACGCTCCGGTTCGCCGTCTTCCTCGTGCTCGTGTCGATCGCGCTCATCGGCGCCTCGGTCACCCTCCGTGGTGGATCAGGTGCGTCGCGAGTCGATCTCGAAGAGGCGATGGTCGAGGAGATGGTGCGGCTGCGCGCCGAGGTGCGCAGCGAGATAGCCAATGCCACCCGCGTCGGCCAGGCCGCGTCCCAGCAGCGCCTCCAGGCGCTCAGCGCCGCGGTCGACGGCCTCCAAGCCCAGTTCGCCGCGGTGCAGAACGCGGTGCCCGATCCGGCGCCGGTCGCGATCGCCGCGCCGCCCGGGCGGGCCGCGATCGCCGCGGCCGCGGTCGTGCCGCCGGTCGTCGAGCAGGAGGGCCGCGTCGCGACCGGCTACGCGCGCGCGTCCGTCGCACCGCCGGCCCCGGCCGAGCGCGACGAGCCCACCGCGTACGGGTCGGCGCAGGACGATACGTACGGCGGTGACCAGGGTGGATACACCCCGCGCCGGGCGCAGGCGGACGACGGCGGCTACACCGGCCAGCGGTACGCGGAGGCGGACGACGGCAACGCCTACGGCTACGGTGCCCGCTCCGGCGACGATCGCTACGGCAGCGACTACGGCCGCGGCGACCACGGCCGCGGCGACGACTACGAGCGGTCCGGCTACGACCGCGACGACCGGGACCGGGACGAGCGCCGTGCCCGTCGCGATCGCGACGACGAGTACGACCAGTACGACCGCGGCCGCGGCTACGACCAGGAAGAGCGTCGTGAGGACACCGGGCGCGCCCGGGCCAGCGCCTCCGCGAGCGTGAGCCGCGCCGGTGGCCGCGCGCAGGCCGGCCGCGGCAGCGTCCCCGGCCAGCTGGCCGGCGGCATCGTCCGGCACACCGAGACCGTGCACGTCACCACCCGGTCGACCATCGTGGACCCGCGCGGCGACAGCGGCTCCCTCTACGGCGCCGGCGAGTACAACGGCTCCCGCGGCGACGACTACGGCCGGGACACCGCGGACCGCGGCCGCCGCGCCCGCGGCAGCTTCGACCCGGGCGCCCGCGACTTCGACCCCGGCTACCGCGACTTCCGCGGCGGCGGCCACGGCACCGACGAGGGCGGCTACCGCGGCGACGACCGGGGTGGGTACGACAGCGACGACCGGGGTGGGTACGGCAACGACGACCGCGGCGGCTACGGCTACGGCGGTTACGGCAACGACGATCGGGCGGAGCGCGAGGAGAGCACCGAGGACGTCGGCCGCCGCGCCGCCCGGCCCGGCCGGCCCAGTTGGGGCGAGCAGGCCAACCCGTACGACCGGCCCGCGCTCGAGTCCAGCTCGTCCGAGCCCAGCTGGTCCCAGATCCGGCAGGCCGGCGACCGCTACGCCGCGGTCCGGCAGGACGACCGCGGCCAGGAGCTGCGCGTGGGCGAGCGCCGCGCCAGCGTCCGCAGCGACGACAGCGGCACCGAGATGCGCGTCGAGGACCGGTGGGAGTCGGTCCGCCGCGAGGACCGCGCGGCCAACCCGTACGACCGGGATCGCCGTGGCCCGCAGACCGGGCAGATGCGCCGCGTGATCGATCAGGGCCCGTCCACCGGGCAGATCCGCCGGGTCGGCGAGGACCCGCAGCCGTGGCGCACCCAGCAGCGGGGCGGCCGGCGCGAGGAGCCGTGGCGGGTCGGCCCGGACGACGGCCTGCCCGGCCCGGAGGAGCAGCCGCGCGGCCGGTACGACGACGGGCGGTACGACGGCGGCCGATACGACGACGGCCGGCGCGCCGACCGCGGCGGGTACGACTACCGGCAGGACGACCGCGGCCGGTCACCGCAGCGCTTCGACTCCAGCAGCCTCTACGGCGAGGCCAGCCAGTTCACCGGCGAGCAACGCGCGATCTCCGCCATCGAGTGGGACCGCGACGACTACCGGCGTTGACCCGGCCTATTTGTCGATATCCCCCACCACGAAGAACATCGACCCGAGGATCGCGATCAGGTCCGGCACCAGGCAGCCCGGCAGCAGCGTGGACAGCGCCTGCACGTTCGCATACGACGCGGTTCGCAGCTTGAGCCGCCACGGCGTCTTCTCCCCGCGCGACACCAGGTAGTACCCGTTGATCCCCAGCGGGTTCTCCGTCCACGCGTACGTGTGCCCCTCCGGCGCCTTCACCACCTTCGGCAGCCGCACGTTGACCGGCCCGGTGATCCGGTCCACCCGGTCCAGGCAGGCCCGCGCCAGGTCGAGCGACGCGTACACCTGGTCCAGCAGCACCTCGAACCGGGCGTGGCAGTCGCCCGCCGTCCGCGTCACCACCGGCACGTCCAACTCGCCGTACGCCAGGTAGGGCTCGTCCCGCCGCAGGTCCAGGTCGAGCCCGGAGGCGCGCGCGACCGGCCCGGACGCGCCGAACCCGGCCGCCTCCGCCGCGGAGAGCACGCCCACGCCCACGGTCCGAGCCAGGAAGATCTCGTTGCGCCGGATCAGGTCGTCCAGGTCCGGCATGCGCCGTCGCACCGCGTCGATCGCCTCCCGGGCCCGCCCGGTCCAGCCGTACGGCACCTCCTCCTTCAGCCCGCCGACGCGGTTGAACATGAAGTGCATGCGGCCGCCGGAGACCTCCTCCATCACCGCCTGCAGCGACTCCCGCTCGCGGAACGCGTAGAACATCGGCGTGATCGCACCGATCTCCAGCGGGTACGACCCGAGGAACATCAGGTGGTTGAGCACCCGGTTCAGCTCGGCCAGCGCGGTACGCAGCCAGATCGCGCGCTCCGGCACCTCCAGCCCCATCAGCCGCTCGACCGCGAGCACCACGCCCAGTTCGTTGGAGAACGCGGAGAGCCAGTCGTGCCGGTTCGCCAGCACGATGATCTGCCGGTAGTCGCGCACCTCGAACAGCTTCTCCGCGCCGCGGTGCATGTAGCCGACGATCGGCTCGCACTCGACCACCCGCTCGCCGTCGAGGCGCAGCCGTAGCCGGAGCACGCCGTGCGTGGACGGGTGCTGCGGCCCGATGTTGAGCACCATGTCCGCGGTGTCCAGCCCGGCCTGCGTCCCGACCGTCACTTCCCGGAGGCTCATGGCTCCACAATGCCATCTCCGGAGCCGAACGGGTGCGCCACGCCGACCGGCTGCACCAGCCACCAGTGGCCGCCCAGCCCGGCCGGGTCCAGCAGCTCACCCACCGCCGAGGCACTCGCCAGCGCGCGCACGTACCCCGCCGGATCCGTCGAGGCCAGGCCCAGCGGTGGTCGCCTCCCGTCGGCCCCGAGCGCTTTCAGCGCATCCCGTTGAGACATCAGCCGGTACGGATACCCGCCCGCCGGCCTTCCCGCGAGGGACACGGCGCCCGCGTCGGCCACGGCGTCCATCGCGACGTGTGCGGTGATGTCGGTCGTGCCGTCCGCCCGCGGTGGCACCTGCCGCCCGTCGCGGTACCCGGTGAGCGTGCCGTCGAGCGGCCGGCCGTCCCGGACATGTCCATAGTCGACGGCCAGCGCGACGCCGCGCTCGACCCGCGCGAGCGCGCCGGACCAGGCGAGATCCCGGGTGATCCCCACCTCCGCCCGCGCGCCCGGCGGCAGCGGCGGATACCAGCGCGCCAGCCACGCCGCGTCCGCGTCGGACACCGGCCCGCCGAGCGTGTCGTCGGTCAGCACGTACCGGAGACCGGACGGGCCCGCCTCCACCACGTCCACCGGCACGTTGTCCAGCCACTCGGTCGCGAGCAGCACGCCCACGATCCCGTCCGGGACCCGGTCGGTCCAGCCGACGCCGGGCGGCAGCTCCGCCGGCCGCCCGGCCAGCTCCACCGCGAGCGGCCGCAGCCGGCCGCCGAAATCGGCCCGGTGCCGCCGGGTGATCCGCAGCAGCAGTTCACCGCGCCCGGCACCCACGTCGACCAGCCAGAACGGGTCCGGATGGCCGAGCGCCGCGTCCACCCGCGCCAGCAGCGGGCGGAGCAGGCGGGCGAACATCGCGGTGGCGTGCGCGCTGGTCCGGAAGTGCCCGCCGGGACCGGCCGCGCCCGGCCGCGTGAAGAAGCCGTCCGGCCCGTAGAGCGCGGTCTCCATGGCCGCGCGCCATCGAGGGCTGTTCATGCCGAGTTCAGGATCAGTCATCGTGGACACCCTACGGTCGCGTCACATGCGAGCTCCTTCCCTGAGGTTCATCGGCGCGGCTCTCGCCGTACCCACGCTGCTCCTGACGACGACCGCGAATCCGGCGGCGGCCCACGGGCCGCGGCCCGTCGAGAAGGTCGTGCCGGCCGTGGAGACGCCCGCGCTCTACGACGACGAGGCCGGCGGCGACGCCGACGCGGACGACCCGGCGATCTGGGTGCACCCGGCCGACCGCGCCCGGTTCCGCAAGGGCGCCACCGCACAGAGCCGCGGGAGCGCCACCGCACTGAGCCGCGTGATCGCTACCGCACTGAGCCGCGTGATCGCTACCGCGAAGAACGGCGGCCTGCGCGTCTACGACCTGCGCGGACGTGAGCTGCAGTCGATCGCCACGCCGCCCGCGCCGGGCCCGGACGACGAGGCCGGCCGGTTCAACAACGTGGACATCGTCGAGGACTTCCGGCTCGGCGGCCGGACCGTGGACCTCGCCGCGGTCAGCGACCGGGGCCGTGACCAGCTCCGCTTCTACGCGATCGACGAGCGGACCGGCCTGCTCACGGACGTGACCGCGGCCGACGTGCCGTTCGCCTTCAACGCCACCCAGGCCGAGGTGAACGAGCAGCGCACCGCCTACGGCCTGGACGCCGTCGACGGCGGATATCTGCTGGTCAGCCGCCGCAGCACACCCGAGGTCGGCACGTTCCGGCTCGTCGAGCGGAACGGCCGGGTCAGCTACCGCCCGGTCGACCGCCTGACGCTCCCGGCCGAGTTCACGCTGCCCGACGGCACGCACTGGGCGCCCTGCACCGACCCGGGCGACGGCCCGCAGGTCGAGGGCGTGGTGGTCGACGCGGAGAACCGCACGGCCTACCTAGCGCAGGAGGACGTGGCGCTCTGGCGGGTGCCGATCCGCGACGGCCGCTTCACGGGCCGGCCGGCCATGGTGGAGCGGGTGCGCGAGTTTGGCATCCCGGCCACCTACGACGAGGCGACCGAGGAGTGCGTGGTCGACTACGGCGCGGACCCGGGCTTCGGCGGCCGGATCGCCGCGGACGTGGAGGGCCTGACCATCCTGCCGACCGGCCGGACCGGCGGCACGCTGCTGGTCTCCAGCCAGGGCGACGACACGTTCTACACGTACGACCGGCGCTCGAACCGGCCGATCGGGCACTTCGCCGTGGTCGACGGCCCGCGCGTGGACGGCTCGCAGGAGTGCGACGGCGCGGCCGTGACGCCCACGCCGCTGCCCGGCTTCCCCGGCGGGCTGCTGGTGGTGCACGACGGTCAGAACACGCCGGGCGACGGCGACCGGCCGAACACGAACTTCAAGTTCCTCGATGCGGGATTCCTGTACTGACCCTCACCAGCGGCCGTTCGGTTGCCCGCCGGACGGCCGTGGTGAACGTTTTCACACGTGCTTGTATCGGCTCTGAAACACTGGCGCATACTGGCCCCGACCGGTACCTACCCTTCGAGGACTGGATCGCTGACATGGCCGCATCGATGCGCCGCCCGTCCGCCGTCACCGCGCGGACGCCGAACCCCACGCTGACCGTCGGGATCGTCGGCGCCGGCCGGGTGGGCGCCACGCTCGGCGCCGCGCTGACCGCGGCCGGGCACCGGGTGATCGCCGCCTCCGGCACCTCCGACGCCACCACCGAGCGGATCGACCGGATGCTGCCGGACACCGCCCACCTGCCACCCACCCGGGTCGCCCGCGCGGCCACCGACCTGCTGCTGGTCGCGGTGCCGGACGACGCGCTGGCGGCCGTGGTGCGCGGCCTCGCGGACGAGGGCGCGCTGCGGCCCGGCCAGGTCGTCGCGCACACGTCCGGCGCGCACGGGCTCACGCCGCTGCATCCGGCCGTCGCGCGCGGCGCCCGCCCGCTGGCGCTGCACCCGGCGATGACGTTCACCGGCCGGCCGGACGACCTGGCCCGGCTGCACGGCATCTCGTACGGCGTGACCGCCCGCGCGGACGTCCGTCCGTTCGCCGCCCGCCTGGTCGAGCAGCTCGGCGGCGCGGTCGAGTGGATCCGGGACGGCGACCGCGCGCTCTACCACGCCTCGCTCGCGCACGGGGCGAACCACCTGATCACGCTGGTCAACGACGCGCTGGACCGGCTGCGCGACGCGGGTGTGCTGCACCCGGAGCGGGTGCTGGCGCCGCTGCTGCGCGCCTCGCTGGAGAACGCGCTGGCGTTCGGCGACGCGGCGCTGACCGGCCCGGTCTCCCGCGGCGACGCCGGCACGGTCGCGCGTCACCTGGCCGAGCTGACCGAGGTGGCGCCGGAGTCCGTTCCGGCCTACCGGGCGCTGGCCCGGCGCACCGCCGACCGCGCGATCTCCGCCGGCCGGCTCCGCCCCGTGGACGCCGAGCCGCTGCTCGACGTCCTCGCCGACGCCCGGGAGGGCACCCCGCATGACGACCTCTGAGCTGGTCAACACGGTCGCCGAACTCGCGGACGCGCGCGCGAAGCTGACCGGCCGGGTGGCCGTGGTGATGACCATGGGCGCGCTGCACGAGGGCCACGAGTCGCTGATGCGCGCGGCCCGGGAGCGGGCCGACCGGGTGATCGTGACGATCTTCGTGAACCCGTTGCAGTTCGGGCCGAACGAGGATCTCGACCGCTACCCGCGCACGCTCGACGCGGACCTGAAGATCTGCGCGCGGGCCGGCGTCGACCTGGTGTTCGCGCCGTCCGCCCGGGAGATGTACCCGGACGGCCCGCCGCAGGTCCGGCTCAACCCGGGGCCGCTCGGCGAGGAACTGGAGGGCGCGAGCCGGCCCGGCTTCTTCCACGGCGTGCTCACCGTGGTGCTGAAGCTGCTCCAGCTCACCCGCCCGGACCTGGCGTTCTTCGGGGAGAAGGACTATCAGCAGCTGACCCTGGTGACCCGGATGGTGCGCGACCTCAACGTACCGGTCGAGGTGGTGGGCGTGCCGACCGTGCGCGAGCCGGACGGGCTGGCGCTGTCCAGCCGCAACCGCTACCTCTCCGCCGGGGAGCGGGCGACCGCGCTCGCGCTCTCCGCCGGCCTGCGCGCCGGCGCGGAGACCGCGGCCGCCGGTGGCTCCGCGGCCGACGCGCTCGCCGCCGCGCACGCGCGGATTCGCGACGAGCCCGGCGTGGACCTGGACTATCTGGTGCTGCTCGCGCCCGACCTCGGCCCGGCACCGGAGCACGGCCCGGCCCGGCTGCTCACCGCCGCCCGGGTCGGCACCACGCGGCTCATCGACAACATTCCGATAGAACTGCGCTGAGCTGCGACGACACGGCAACACCAGGCTCCCGATCGGGGCACGCGGCATGCCGTGTCCCGTCGCGGACGTTACGTTAGGGCTCGGGCTTGATTCGGGTCCGTGTGGGCGATTGGGGAGGTCTCTCGGATGCGACGCTCGGTGGCGGCGCTGGCGCTCGGCGCCGTGATGGTGGCGGGACTGGCCGGCTGCGGCCTGCCCGGGGGCGTCGACGGTGAGCTGACCGACGACTGGGCAGGGCTTCCGGCGCCCACGTCGTTCGTGCCGGCCGCGGGTGTCTGCTATGCCACGGACTTCGCGCCGGTCGCGCCGCGCACGCTGTCGACGCCGGTGGACTGCGCCGCGGACCACCGCACCGAGACCACGTTCGTCGGCACGTTCACCGGCGCGCCGGCCGACGCGGACAAGCCGCCGGCCCGTGACTCCGACGCGGCGCGCGCCGCGTTCGCCGAGTGCGACAAGCAGTCCGCGACGTACCTCGGCGCCGACTGGCGGCTCGGCCGGCTCGCGCTCGGTCTCGCGCTCCCGTCCGACAAGGCGTGGACCGGCGGCGCCCGGTGGTACCGGTGCGACGTGACCGAGCGGACGAACGTGGAGGAGAACGGCACCACCGTGCTCCGCAAGGGCTCGGTCAAGGACGGGCTGAAGGCGGAGAACGCGCCGCTGCGGCTGGGCTGCTACACGATGGACGTGCAGAGCACGCTCGAGATCACCAAGATGGCCGCGATCGACTGCGCCAAGGAGCACAACGGCGAGTTCGTCGGCGTCTGGCAGGCCCCGGCGAACACGAAGTACCCGCAGGTCACCGACATCGCGGCGTGGCAGACGTTCTACAACAACTGCCGCCAGAGGATCGCCGACTACGTGAAGGTGCCGAAGGACGACGATCTCGCGGCGCGCAGCGGCGTCGCGCCGGTGCTGGCGAACGAGGCCGACTGGAAGACCGGTGACCGCGGCGCCCGCTGCTACGTCTGGCTCCAGGACATCAAGGTCAACAAGTCGCTGCGCGGTGCGGGGCCGAACGCGCTGCCGATCACCGACTAAGCACCCGATTTACCCGCTTCCGGCGGGCCGGGGTCCGCATGCCCCCGCGGGCACCGGCCGGCCGCGCGAGGCAGAGCATTCACGCCGGTCAGGGGCGGGCGGTCGGGGCGGCAGCCGGGCTCCCTGCCGGTTCCGCGGTGCGAGAACCGGAGCGGGCGAGCGATTAGCCCCACTTTTCGACGGCGGCGCTCCCCAAAGGGTAGGCGGGTCGAGTTGACTGGAGGGATGCGTCCACTCGATCTTCCGGCCCTGCCGACGCGTCTCGCCGCCCCGGCGCCGGGCTGGACCGAGACCACCGACGTCATCGTCGTGGGCTCCGGTATCGCCGGGCTTACCGCCGCGTTGCATCTTCGCGAAGGTGGGCTGCACGTCACCGTGGTCACCAAGGTGAACATCGACGACGGGTCGACCCGGTGGGCGCAGGGCGGGATCGCCGCGGTGCTCGATCCGCTGGACACCCCGGAGTCGCACGCCTACGACACCGAGGTCGCCGGCGTCGGGCTGTGCGACGCGGAGGCGGTGCGCGTGCTGGTGGAGGAGGGGCCGGCGCGGGTCCGCGAGCTGATCCGCACCGGCGCGGAGTTCGACCGCAACGCGGACGGCTCGCTGATGCTGACCCGCGAGGGCGGCCACCGCGCGAACCGGATCGTGCACGCCGGCGGCGACGCCACCGGCGCGGAGGTGCAGCGCGCGCTGCACGCCGCGGTCGGGCGCGACCCGTGGATCCGGATGGTCGAGCACGCGCTGGTCCTGGACCTGCTGACCGACGCGACGGGCCGGGCCTGCGGGATCACGCTGCACGTGCTGGGCGAGGGCTCGGAGGACGGCGTCGGCGCGATCCTGGGCCGGGCCGTGGTGCTGGCCACCGGCGGGATGGGCCAGATATTCGCGTCCACCACGAACCCGTCCGTCTCCACCGGCGACGGCGTGGCGCTCGCGCTGCGGGCCGGCGCCGCGGTGACCGATGTCGAGTTCGTCCAGTTCCACCCCACGTCGTTCGTCTCCGGCGCGGTCAGCGCGGTTCAGCGCCCGCTGATCAGCGAGGCGCTGCGCGGCGAGGGCGCGCACCTGGTCGACGGCGACGGCAAGCGGTTCATGGTCGGCCAGCACGAGCTGGCCGAGCTGGCGCCGCGCGACGTGGTGGCGAAGGGCATCCACCGGGTGCTGCTGTCCGAGGGCTCGGACCACGTCTACCTGGACGCCCGCCATCTCGGCCGGGACTTCCTGGAGCACCGCTTCCCGACCATCCTGGCGTCCTGCCGGGCCGCCGGCGTGGACCCGGTGACCGACCTGATCCCGGTGGCGCCGGCCGCGCACTACGCCTCCGGCGGCGTCCGTACCGACCTGCACGGCCGCACCAGCATTCCCGGGCTGTACGCGTGCGGCGAGGTGGCCTGCACCGGCGTGCACGGCGCGAACCGGCTGGCCAGCAACTCGCTGCTGGAGGGCCTGGTCTTCTCCCGCCGGATCGCCGACGACATCCGCCGCGACCTGCCGCCGCAGTCCGAGCCGGTGCTGGCCGACGCCAGCGCCCAGTGGGTGGTGGACGAGAACGCGCGCCCGGACCTGCAGCGCGCGATGAGCCGGGGCGCGGGCGTGCTGCGCTCGGCCGGTTCGCTGGTCGGCACCGCGGCCGCGCTCACCGCCACGGCCGGGCGCCGCGGCACGCCGCGCACCGCGAGCTGGGAGGCGACGAACCTGCTCACCGTGGCCACGGCGCTGACCGGCGCGGCGTACGCCCGGCAGGAGACCCGCGGCTGCCACTGGCGGGAGGATTTCGGCGTGGCGGAGGACGAGTGGCGCGGCCACCTGGTCACCGCGCTGGCCGAGGACGGAACACCCACCCACACCTGGGAGCCGATCGCATGACCACCAGCCTCAGTGACCCGACGCGGACCGCGCTGGACGAGGCCGGCCTGCCGGTCGCGGAGATCGAGCGGATCGTCCGCACCGCGCTCGAGGAGGACCTCGGGCCGGAGCACCGCGACGTGACCAGCGAGTCCACCATCCCGGCGGACCAGACGGACACGGCCGACCTGATCGCGCGCGCGGACGGCGTGGTGGCCGGGCTCGCGGTCGCCGCCGCGGTCTTCGAGCTCTCCTCCGGCCGTACCGTCGAGGTGGTGCTGACCGCGGCCGACGGCGCGCGCGTGACCCGCGGCGACGTCCTCGCCACCGTGACCGGGCCGACCCGGGCGTTGCTGACCGCGGAGCGCACCGCGCTGAACCTGCTGTGCCGGGCGTCCGGCGTGGCCACCCACACCCGCGCCTGGGCGGACGCGCTGGCCGGCACGAAGGCGACCGTGCTGGACACCCGCAAGACCACGCCGGGCCTGCGCGTGCTGGAGAAGTACGCGGTCCGGGCCGGCGGCGGCACCAACAAGCGGATGGGCCTGTACGACGTCGCGATGATCAAGGACAACCACAAGCTCGCGGCCGGCGGCCTGACCGCGGCCTACCGGCGGGTGCGCGAGACGTTCCCGGACGTGCCGGTGCAGGTGGAGGTCACCACGGTCGCGGAGGCGGTCGAGTCGGTGGAGGCCGGCGCGGACTTCCTGCTCTGCGACAACATGAGCCCGGAGCTGCTGCGCGAGGTGGTGGCCGCGGTCGGCGACCGGGCCGAGCTGGAGGCGACCGGCGGCCTGACGCTGGCGGTCGCGGCCGAGTACGGCGCGACCGGGGTGGACTACCTCTCGGTCGGCGGCCTGACCCACTCCTCGCCGATCCTGGACATCGCCATGGACCTGCGCCCGAGGTAGATCGCCTGCTCGCTAGGCTGCCACCGTGCTGCTCTGCATCGACATCGGAAACACGAACACCGTCCTGGCCACGTTCGACGGTGACCAGCTCCGGCACTCCTGGCGGGTGAAGACCGACGCCCGGTCGACCGCGGACGAGCTGGGCCTGATGTTCCGCGGGCTGCTGGCCGGTGACGCCGTGGAGATCACCGGGGTGGCGGCCTGCTCCACCGTGCCGGCCGCGCTGCGCAACCTGCGGGCGATGCTGGCCAAGTACTACGCGTCCGTCCCGAACGTGATCGTGGAGCCGGGCGTGCGCACCGGCGTGCAGCTCGCCATCGACAACCCGAAGGAGGTCGGCGCGGACCGCGTGGTGAACACGCTGGCCGCGCACAGCCTCTACGGCGGCCCGTCGATCGTGGTCGACTTCGGCACCACCACGAACTTCGACGTGATCAGCGCGCGCGGTGAGTTTCTCGGCGGCGCGTTCGCGCCGGGCATCGAGATCTCGTTCGACGCGCTCGCCGCCCGTGCCGCCCAACTGCGCAAGGTGGAGGCCACCAAGCCGCGCTCGGTGATCGGGAAGAACACCGTGGAGTGCCTGCAGTCCGGGCTGTACTTCGGTTTCGCCGGTCAGGTGGACCGCATCGTGGAGCGGATGACCGAGGAGATCGGTGAGGTCAAGGCCGTGATCGCGACCGGCGGCCTGGCGCCGCTGGTGGTCGGCGAGTGCCGCACGATCACGCACCATGAACCCATGATCACGTTGATCGGTCTTCGCATGGTGTACGAGCGCAACGTCTAATTGGAATTGCGGGTGCGCGCACCGCACCCCGGCGCGGGCGAGTTGATATTCGGCCGGTTCCATTCCGTGACGGACAGCAATCCGCCGGACACGGAACCGGGCGAATCGGTGGCGGCCTTTATCCTTGCCCTGACTGGCGAGTATGGTTCCGGGGCGAGCTGTCCCTATCCGCCCGGCCCGGGCCGGGCGCCGGCTGTCACAGTGGTGTGGGGCATGTCGGTACCGGAGTCCGAAATGCTCCCTTCCCGGCGGCCGGGTGTGACGCGGCGTGACTGCGGACACAACATCCACCTCGCAGTTCGCCAGGTAGCACTTGAGCGGTTCGCGGATTTCCGGTCACGATCCGGCCTCGTATCGTGGGTGAATGCCTTCCAAGGGCGCGGCGGAGAATGTCGCTTCGGTTCCTTGCACCCCGGTTGACCAGGGAATCCCTTCCACATCGGCATTCTGGAAAGCCTCCCCGCCCGGCACGCCACAAGACCCTGCCCATCCTATTGACGGGCGACGCATCTTTTGAGTTATTGTTCAGGTATTGCGGGAGAAACTTGCTCGGAAGGATAACGGCCCGTGGCCAAGCAGATCATTCACAAGCTGGTCGACGACATCGACGGCGGCGACGCGGACGAGACGGTCAAGTTCGCCCTCGACGGTGTGCAGTACGAGATCGACCTCTCGAAGAAGAACGCCGAGAAATTGCGGTCCCTTTTCGAGCCCTACGTCGGCGCCGGCACTAAGGTCGGCCGGGGCGGTGTCGTTGTCGGTGGTCGCGCCGCGCGAGGCCGTGGCGGCGCGGCGGCGGACCGGGAGCAGAACAAGGCCATCCGCCTCTGGGCCAAGAAAGAGGGCAAGGAGATCTCCGACCGCGGGCGCATCCCGCAGGAGATCGTCGACGAGTTTCACGCGAAGGGCCCCGGGCGCTGATCACCCCGTAACCCCATCGTTCTACGGCCGGAGGCCCGCGACGCGCACCGCGTCGCGGGCCTCCGTGCGTATTTGTGCTGCTCAGCGTGTTATCCACAGCGACCTGTTGATAACCACAGCCCCTGTGGATAACGTGGCGAACCTGTGGACAACCGGTGCCCACCTGATCGATTTCGCTGTCCGCGTAGCGCCCCTGGCCAGGGAACAGGTGTCCTGCGTGGCAGGTTGGTAAATGCGTCGCCGGCTGCCGGTTCTCGGACAACGTCGAGGAGCGGCGAAGTCGGTCGGCGGCGATAGAGTGATGGCATGGACATCCTCCGTGGATGTCCGGGCGTGGTTTACAGGCAGGGACGTGGTTTCGCGGGCAGAGGCGCCGCCACGTTGCTCGACTCACAAGATCGAGTGCGCACGGCACGTGAGGAGCACGAGGGATATGTTCGAGCGGTTCACCGACCGAGCGCGTCGGGTTGTCGTCCTGGCTCAGGAAGAGGCCCGGATGCTCAACCACAACTACATCGGCACCGAGCACATCCTGTTGGGCCTCATCCACGAGGGTGAGGGCGTCGCCGCCAAGGCCCTGGAGAGCCTGGGCATCTCGCTCGAAGGCGTGCGCCAGCAGGTCGAAGAGATCATCGGTCAGGGTCAGCAGGCCCCCAGCGGGCACATCCCGTTCACGCCTCGGGCCAAGAAGGTGCTGGAGCTGTCGCTCCGCGAGGCGCTGCAACTCGGCCACAACTACATCGGTACGGAGCACATCCTGCTCGGCCTGATCCGTGAGGGTGAGGGCGTGGCAGCGCAGGTGCTGGTCAAGCTGGGCGCCGACCTCAACCGGGTCCGCCAGCAGGTCATCCAGCTCCTTTCCGGATATCAGGACAAGGGCACCACGGCCGCCGCCGCGGCCGGTGGCGAGGCCACGCCGTCGACCAGCCTGGTGCTGGACCAGTTCGGCCGGAACCTCACCCAGGCCGCCCGCGAGGGCAAGCTCGACCCGGTGATCGGGCGCGAGAAGGAGATCGAGCGGGTCATGCAGGTGCTGTCCCGCCGGACCAAGAACAATCCGGTGCTGATCGGCGAGCCGGGTGTCGGTAAGACCGCGGTGGTGGAGGGCCTGTCGCAGAAGATCGTCAAGGGTGAGGTGCCCGAGACGCTGAAGGACAAGCAGCTCTACACGCTGGACCTGGGCGCGCTGGTGGCCGGTTCCCGCTACCGGGGTGATTTCGAGGAGCGCCTGAAGAAGGTGCTCAAGGAGATCCGCACCCGGGGCGACATCATCCTGTTCATCGACGAGATCCACACCCTCGTCGGTGCGGGCGCGGCCGAGGGCGCGATCGACGCCGCCAGCATCCTGAAGCCGATGCTGGCCCGCGGCGAGCTGCAGACCATCGGCGCCACCACGCTCGACGAGTACCGCAAGCACCTGGAGAAGGACGCGGCGCTGGAGCGCCGGTTCCAGCCGATCCAGGTGGGCGAGCCGTCGCTGGCGCACACCATCGAGATCCTCAAGGGTCTGCGTGACCGCTATGAGGCCCACCACCGGGTCTCGATCACGGATGCCGCGCTGGTCGCGGCGGCCACGCTGGCCGATCGGTACATCTCCGACCGCTACCTGCCGGACAAGGCGATCGACCTGATCGACGAGGCCGGCGCGCGGATGCGCATCCGCCGGATGACCGCGCCGCCGGACCTGCGCGACTTCGACGAGAAGATCGCCGAGGTGCGCCGGGGCAAGGAGTCCGCGATCGACGCGCAGGACTTCGAGCGGGCCGCGCAGCTGCGCGACAAGGAGAAGCAACTGCTCTCGCAGAAGGCACAGCGCGAGAAGCAGTGGAAGGCCGGCGACCTCGACGTGGTCAGCGAGGTGGACGACGAGCAGATCGCGGAGGTGCTGGGCAACTGGACCGGCATCCCGGTCTACAAGCTCACCGAGGAGGAGACCTCCCGGCTGCTGCGCATGGAGGACGAGCTGCACAAGCGGGTCGTCGGCCAGTCGGACGCGGTCAAGGCCGTCTCCAAGGCGATCCGGCGTACCCGGGCCGGCCTCAAGGACCCGAAGCGACCGTCCGGCTCGTTCATCTTCGCCGGCCCCTCGGGCGTCGGTAAGACCGAGCTCTCCAAGGCGCTGGCGGAGTTCCTGTTCGGCTCCGAGGATGCGCTGATTCAGCTGGACATGTCGGAGTTCCACGATCGGTATACGGTGTCGCGCCTGGTCGGTGCGCCTCCCGGTTACGTCGGTTACGACGAGGGTGGGCAGCTGACGGAGAAGGTGCGTCGTAAGCCGTTCAGTGTGGTGCTGTTCGACGAGATCGAGAAGGCGCACCCGGATGTCTTCAACACGCTGTTGCAGATCCTGGAGGACGGCCGGCTGACCGATGGTCAGGGCCGGATCGTGGACTTCAAGAACACGGTCATCATCCTGACGACCAACCTGGGCACCCGGGACGTGGCCAAGGCCGTGTCGCTCGGTTTCCAGGCGTCGGAGGACCAGGAGTCGAATTACGAGCGGATGAAGCAGAAGGTCAACGACGAGCTGAAGCAGCACTTCCGCCCGGAGTTCCTGAACCGCATCGACGACACGATCGTCTTCCACCAGCTCCAGCAGGAGGAGATCCTGCACATCGTGGACATCTTCGTCTCGCGCATCGAGTCGCAGCTGAAGAACAAGGACATGGGCCTGGAGCTGACGGACAACGCGAAGAAGTACCTGGCGAAGAAGGGCTTCGATCCGGTGCTGGGTGCCCGGCCGCTGCGCCGGACCATTCAGCGCGACGTCGAGGACAACCTGTCCGAGCGCATCCTCTTCAACGAGTTGCGCCCCGGCCACATCGTGGTCGTCGACTGCGAGGGCGACCCGGACAACATCGAGCAGTCCAAGCTCGTGTTCCGGGCGTCGGACCGGCCGGTCGAGGTGCCGGAGACGGTCCCGGCCGACCTGGGCGTCGCCACCGAGGAGTAGCCGAGCATGTGAGAAGGGGCCCCGCGAGGGGCCCCTTCTTCATGTCACGACCCGGGTCAGGGCAGGACGAAGTGCTCCGGCAGATCCGGTGCGGTCCGGGCCAGGCCGTCGGTCAGCAGGCCGGCCAGTGCACGCTCGCGCTGCGCCTCGTCCGGCCACACCAGGTCGATGCGGTGCCGCGACACCGGCGTCTCCGACTGCCGCAGCACCGCCATGATCAGGCCGCGGACGTGCCGGTCCGTCCCCGCGTACTTCTGCGGGCGCCGCGTCGGCCCGTCCGGCATCGGCCTGCCCGACGCCCGCCACGCGCACCCGGACGCCACCGGGCAGTCCGGGCAGCGCGGCGACCGGGCCGTGCAGATCAGCGCGCCGATCTCCATGAACGCGGCGCTGGCCCGTGCCGCCCGGGCCGGCTCCTCCGGCAGCAGGGCCTCGCACGCCACCAGATCGGCGGGCGTGGTCGCCAGGCCCGCGTCCGGCTCGCCCGCCACCGCGCGGGACACGAACCGGCGCACGTTCGTGTCCACGACCGGATGCCGCTGCCCGTACGCGAACGCGGCCACCGCACGCGACGTGTACACGCCGATGCCGGGCAGCGCCAGCAGCTGATCCAGGTCGTCCGGGACCTCGCCGCCGTGCCGCTCCACGATCGCGGTCGCGCACGCGTGCAGCCGCAGCGCGCGACGCGGGTAGCCCAGCCGGTCCCACATCCGGATCGCCTCGCCCGGCGGATCCGCGGCCAGCGCGGCCGGCACCGGCCACCTCGCCATCCAGGCACGCCAGGCCGGGAGCACCCGGACCACCGGCGTCTGCTGCAGCATCACCTCGCTGACCAGGATCGCCCAGGGGGAGGCGTCCGGCTCGCGCCAGGGCAGGTCGCGGGCGTGCGTGTCGAACCAGTCGATCGCGGTCTCGGCAATAGTCGTCGTCATCGCGCGACAATCCTGCCCGATCCACGCGGTGTCCCGCACGCTGGACCCTCCGGCGGGGGAACACGCGCGACCGGGACCACATCGGGGACACTGCTCGGGTGCAGGAGCTAGCGATCACCGTCATCGGCCACGACCGGCCGGGCATCGTCGCCGACGTCGCCGGCGTGCTGGCCGGCCTCGGCGCCAACCTCACCGACTCCACCATGACCAGGCTGCGCGGGCACTTCGCGATGACGCTGGTCTGCACCGGCCCGCACGCGCCCGCGGTCGAGGCCGCGCTGGCGCCGCTCACCGCGGACGGGGCACTGCTGGCCACGGTGCGGGCCGTGCAGCCGGAGGCCACCGGCGAGGTGCGCGGCGAGCCGTACCTGGTGAGCGTGCACGGCGCGGACCGGCTCGGCATCGTCGCGGCCGTCTGCCGCGTGGTCGAGGAGGAGGGCGGCAACGTCACGGACCTCACCACCCGGCTGACCGGTCCGCTCTACCTGCTGATCGCGGAGGTGGACCTGCCGCCGGACGCGGCGGACCGGCTCGCGGAGCGGCTGCGCGAGGTCGGGCAGCGGCTGGACGTCGAGGTCACGCTGCGGCGCGCGGAATCGGACCTGCTGTGACCGCGCCGATCGACGACCTGGCCGGGTGGACGCCCGAGTCACTGGGCGAGCCGGGCGCGGTCCGAGCCGTGGTCACCGCGCCCGACCCGGTGCTCAGCCGAGCCGGGTCCGAAGTGGACCCGCGCGACCCGGAGGTGGTACGGCTCGCCGCCGACCTGATCGCCACCATGCGCGTCTCGCCCGGCTGCGTCGGCCTGGCCGCCCCGCAGATCGGCGTGGGCGCCCAGGTCTTCTGCGTGGACGTGACCGGGCACCCCAAGGCGGTGACCGTGCACGGCGCGTTCGCGCTGTGCAACGCGACCGTGGTGGAGGCGAGCCGTTGGCGGCCCGGGCGCGAGGGCTGCATGTCGGTGCCGGACCTGACCGGCGACGTGAAGCGGGCCAGCCGGCTCGTGGTCGAGGGCCAGTTGCCCGGCAGCGGCGTGACCGTCAAGTTCGCGGCGGACGGGTTCGAGGCGCGCGCGTTGCAGCATGAGATCGATCACTGTGCCGGGATGCTGTTCCTGGACAGGGTGGCCGGCGCGCATGCGGTGTACCAACGCAAGACCTACCTGTGAGGGATACTCACGGCGCGTCGCGTCCGCCGAGCGCGCATCGCTCGATACGGTGACCCCATCATGAGAATGACGGTTGGACCCCACCCACCCGCCGTCTACTGGCGGAGACGCGCCGTTGTCCTCGGCGCGATACTCGTCGTCGTCATGGTGATCGCCTACTCGTGCACCAGAGGCGGCGGCACCGACACGCCGACCGGCCAGGGTGCGGGTACCGGCTCGCCGAACGCCGACTCCACCCCCGCGCCGACGGCCAGCGCCTCCGTGCTGACGCCGCGCACCGACCCACCCGGCCAGGACCAGACGTTCGCCCCCGCGCCCGAGGGCGGCTCGGCCGGCCGGCCCCAGCCCGAGGACTCGCTGTTCCCGACCGCGGGCGCGGACGGGATCGTGGTCGGCGGCAGCGGCTGCGCCCAGGGCGCCATCACCATCACCGCGGCGTCCGACAAGCCCAGCGCGGCCCGGGGCGCGGGACTCCAGTTCCAGCTGAGCATCAAGAACTCCTCGACACAGTCCTGCACCGTCGACGTCGGCTCCCGTGAGCAGGAGATATACCTCAAGCGGGGCGCGGAGACGGTGTGGTCGTCGGACACCTGCGCCGACCCGGGCGCGTCGGACATGCGCACGTTCGCGCCGGGCGAGCAGACCACGATCGGCACCGTCAACTGGAACGGCAAGTCCTCCGCCAAGTGCAGCGACGGGTCCCCGGCCGGCGACGCCCCGGCCGCCGGCACCTACCAGCTGTTCGGCCGGTTGTCCCAGCAGACCACCAACGGTGTGACCATAACGCTGAGCTGAGGAAGGGCCCGCGAGCCGGGCCCTTCCGTCACACGTACCGCTCGAGGATGCTGGCCTCGGCCAGGCGGGACAGGCCCTCGCGGACGCTGCGGGCGCGCGCGTCGCCGACGCCGTCCACCGCCTGTAGGTCCTCGACGGTGGCGCCGAGCAGCCGCTGCAGGCTGCCGAAGTGGTCGACCAGCCGGTCCACCACGCTGCCGGGCAGCCTCGGCACCTTGGCCAGCAGCCGGTAACCGCGCGGGCTGACCGGCGCGTCCAGCGCGTCGGAGGCCGGCGGGTAACCGATCGACTTCGCCACCGCGACCAGGTCGATCAGCTCGGCGGCGGTGAGCAGATCCAGTTCGACCAGCGCCTCGTCCAGCGTGCGCGCCTTGCGCCCGGTCGGCAGGTAGTCGCGGATGACCAGCGTGCGGTCCGCGTCGACGCCGGCCATCAGCTCGTCCAGCTGAAGCGCCAGCAGGCGACCGTCGGTGCCCAGCTCCACCACGTAACCCGCGATCTCGTCCGCGATGCGGCGGACCATCTCCAGCCGCTGCACCACCGCGACCGCGTCCCGCACGGTGACCAGGTCCTCGATCTCCAGCGCGGAGAGCGTGCCGGAGACCTCGTCCAGGCGCAGCTTGTACCGCTCCAGCGTGGCGAGCGCCTGGTTGGCCCGGCTGAGGATGGCGGCGGAGTCGTCCAGCACGTGGCGCTGTCCGTTCACGTACAGCCCGATGATGTGCATGGACTGGCTGACCGAGATCACCGGGTAGCCGGTCTGCTTCGCCACCCGCTCGGCCGTGCGGTGCCGGGTGCCGGACTCCTCGGTGTGGATGTCCGGGTTCGGCATCAGGTGCACGGCGGCGCGCACGATGCGCGTGCAGTCGCTGGACAGCACCACCGCGCCGTCCATCTTGCACAGCTCGCGCAGCCGGGTCGAGGAGAACTCCACGTCCAGCGGGAAGCCGCCGGTGCAGATCGCCTCCACGGTCGCGTCGTAGCCGAGCACGATCAGCGCACCGGTGCGGCCACGCAGGATGCGCTCCAGCCCGTCGCGGAGCGCGGTGCCCGGCGCCATCAGGGCGAGGTTGGCCCGGAGCGGGTCACCGGCGGCACTGGACCCGTTCAGCCCGGGGGATCCGTTCGTCACGGCGCGAGCGGGTGAGCCGACCACGCCGGCGCGCCCGGGCAGGCTGGCGCCAGCGGATCTGCTGGCATCTCGGTCGATCGGCACCCGCACAGTCTACGGACCGTCATCCACGGGCCGCCGTTGCGGTTCGGCCGCAACGGCACACAGTGATCTATCATCACGCTCCGTAGTCGATCACTCGGCGGAGAAGCGGGCCGCCCACTGCAGCGCGCTGCGCAGATCGCCCACCTCCTCCACCCGCATGCCGTCCGCCGCGACGCCGGTGGACGCCGGCCCGCACCCCGGCGGGACCAGCGCGAACTTGAACCCGAGCCGGGCCGCCTCGGCCAGCCGCCGCGGCACCGCGCCCACCCGGCGCACCTCGCCGGTCAGCCCGACCTCGCCGATCGCGGCCAGTGTCGGGTGCAGCGCCAGGTTGAGCCCACCGGACGCGACCGCCAGCGCCACCGCCAGGTCGGCCGCGGGCTCGACCACCCGGATGCCGCCGACCGTGGCCGCGAAGACCTCCTTGTCGTGCAGCGTCAGCCGCTCGACCCGGCGCTGAAGCACCGCCAGCACCATGGCCAGGCGCGCGCTGTCCAACCCGGAGACCGTGCGCCGCGGCGAGCCGGCGACCGTGCCGCCGATCAGCGCCTGCACCTCGGTGACCAGCGCGCGCCGGCCCTCCATGGCGACGGTCACACAGGTGCCCGGCACCGGCTCGGTGTAGCGCGTGAGGAACAGGCCGGACGGGTCGGGCAGGCTGTTGATGCCGCCCTCGTGCATCTCGAAGCAGCCCACCTCGTCGGCCGCGCCGAACCGGTTCTTGATGCCGCGGACCAGGCGTAGCGAGGAGTGCTTGTCGCCCTCGAAGTGCAGCACCACGTCGACCAGGTGCTCCAGCACCCGCGGACCGGCCACGTTGCCGTCCTTGGTCACGTGGCCGACCAGCACGGTCGCGATGTTGCGCTCCTTGGCGAGGCTGACCAGCGCGGCCGTGACCGCGCGGACCTGGGTGACGCCGCCGGCCACGCCCTCGTTCGCACCCGTGGAGATGGTCTGCACGGAGTCGAGCACCAGCAGGCCCGGCTTGACGGCATCCAGGTGGCCGATGACCGCGCCGAGGTCGCTCTCGGCCGCGAGGTAGAGCTGGTCGTGCAGCGCGCCCATCCGCTCCGCGCGCAGCCGCACCTGACTCACCGACTCCTCGCCGCTGACCACCAGCGACGGCGTCTCGCCCGCCTCGGCCCAGCGCTGCGCCACGTCCAGCAGCAGCGTCGACTTGCCCACGCCCGGCTCGCCGGCCAACAGCACCACGGCGCCGGGCACCATGCCGCCGCCGAGCACCCGGTCGAGCTCCGGCACGTGCGTCGGGCGTGCCTTGGCCGGCGCGGCGCTGATCTGCGAGATCGGCCGGGCCGGCTCGGCGGGCAGGCGGGAGGCGACCACCTTGCCGGAGACCATCGGCCCGGGCGCCGCCTCGATCACCGAGCCCCACTCGCCACACTCCGGGCAGCGGCCGACCCACTTGGGCGGCTGGTGCCCGCAGGAATCGCACTGGTACGTCGGGCGTGGCTCCCGGGAACCGCCGGAGCGGGGACGGGCCGCGGCGGCGCCGCGCGGAATGGGTCGGGTCACGCAGGCAACGGTAGCCACGCGGTACGACAAAATCGAAAGGCCCGCCCGGTGCGCCGGACGGGCCTTTCGGACGTGCCTGAGCAGCCTTACTCGTGGTGCTCTTCCTCGACCGCCTCGCGCGGCGCCGGCGTCAGCGGGATGTCCACCGGCGTCACCACGGTCAGCAGCGGGCTGGCGCTACCGCCCTCGGTGGCCTGGAACGTCAGCGTGACCGACATGCCGCTGCGCAGCGCCCCGGCCAGGCCGATCAGCATCAGCCGCTCCGCGCTCTCCGGCGAGAAGACCACCGAGCCGTTCGCCGGGATCTGCACGGTCGCCGCGCGGCCGGAGACCGGGGCGGAGGAGGTCTGGGACGGCGACGGGCTGCCGGTGCCCGCGGACGGCGAGGCCGGGACCGACGCGTTCGGCTCCGCGTTCTGCTCCTGGCCGCCCTCGTCCTCCGAGGCGGAGGAGGCCGTGTTCGGCTCGGCCTGCTGGCCGGTCGGCGACTCCGTGGTCTCCGGCGACTCGGGCGCGGCGGGGGATCCGGTCGCGGACGGCGACTCGGCGGCCGGGGTCGGGGCCGTCGTCGCGGTCTCGCCGGCCACGATCTGCACCGCGCGCGCCGAGGTGGCGGTCGGGTCCGCGCCGTCCGCCGGAGCGGCGACGTCGATCGTGACGGTCAGCGGGTTCGCCCGCTGGTTGATCAGCGTCACGTGCAGCGGCGCGTTGCCACCGGCCGGGTAGCCCTCGACGCCCTCGTACGCCACGGCGAGCCCGCGGACCGCCAGCTTTCCGTCCGTGGAGTCGGCGGACACGGTCGCGACCGACGGCGCCTTCATCGCTGTCTCGGCGATCTGCCCGGCACTGCATCCGGTCACCGCCAGCGCGACCGCGGCGGCACCCACCGCGAGGCGCACCGCCCGGCGGCCTACCGTCATCGAGCGCGTCACGTCGGTCCTCCTCGAACTACCAGAACGCGAGCTGGCCGGGCTTCAGCCTAGTTGGCCGTGATCGGCTACGTGAGCCGACCCGCCAACTGCCCGGCGCTCACCCCACCGAACCGCCGACGACCAGCAGAATCACGTCGATCAGCGCGACCGCGATGACGGACCGGAACGCGGCGTGCGAGCGGCGCCCACGCGCGGCGGCGGCGCGTCCGGCCAGCCAGCCCGCGGGCAGCGTCACGGCGGCCACCACCACCGCGGCCGTGCCCACCCAGGACGGCGGGCCGGGCGGTCCGAACGCGAGCGTCACGGTGGCGCCGAGCAGCAGCGCGGCCGCGGCGATCCGGGACGCGGTCGCGCCGAGCCGGTGCGGCAGGCCCCGTACCCCGGTGGTCAGGTCGTCCTCCAGATCGGGCAGCACGTTGGCGAAGTGCGCACCGCCGCCGATCAGCCCACCGGCCACGACCAGCCACGGCGGCGGCGCGGGCGCGCCGGGCAGCGCCAGCACCACGAACGCGGGCAGCGCGCCGAACGAGACCACATAGGGCAGCACGGACAGCGGCGTCCGCTTCAGCGGCGCGTTGTAGAGCAGGGCCGAGACCAGCGCCAGCGTGATGCAGGCCGCGGCCGGCAGCGTGGTCAGAAGACCCAGCGCGGGTACGGCCAGCGCGGACACCAGCGCCGCCACGCCCACCGCGGTGCGGCTCACCGCGCCGGTGGCGACCGGCTTGTCCGCGCGTCCCACGGTCCGGTCCCGCGTCGCGTCGAGCCAGTCGTTGCTCCAGCCCACCGCGGCCTGGCTGGCCAGCACGGTGGCGGTGACCAGCGCACCGCCGGCGAGCGAGTGCCCGGCGCCGGCCGCCAGCAACGCGGTGACCGCGGTGACGGCGAGCCCGGGCTCGGGGTGGGCGGCGCGGAAGAAACCTCGGAGGGCCATAGACGGTGAGTCTGGCCCTTCCCGCCGAGTCGTGCCAGGCTCGACGGATGAGCCCGCCCCGGACAGCGGCGCGCAACGACCCCCGGCAGTACGACGTACTCGCCGGGGAGTGGTGGCGTCCGGGCGGTCTCTTCGAGCTGCTGCACTGGCTGGCCGCGGCGCGGGCCACGCTGATCCCGCCGGCGTCGCGGGACGGCGCGCTGCTGATCGACGTGGGCTGCGGCGCCGGCCTGCTCGCCCCGCACCTGGACGGGTACGGCTACCGGCACGTCGGCGTGGACCTCGGCGCGGCCGCGCTCGCCCAGGCCGCCGCGCGGGGCGTGCTCCCGGTCCGGGCGGACGCGGCCCGGCTGCCGTTCCCGGACGCGGTCGCGGACGTGGTGGTCGCGGGCGAGCTGCTGGAGCACGTGCCGGACCTGGCCGCCACGGTCGCGGAGCTGTGCCGGGTGCTGCGCCCGGGCGGCCTGCTGGTGCTGGACACGCTGAACGACACGTTCCTGAGCCGGCTGGTCACCATCACCATCGCCGAGTTCCTGGTGCCGCGGGCGCGCGGCATCCACGACCCGCGCTTCTATGTGGATCCCGCGCGGCTCACTGCGCTCTGCGCCACACACGGTGTACGGCTGCGAATCCGGGGTATCCGACCGGGCCTGCCCGCGCTCGCCGGCTGGCTGCTTGGCCGCCGGCCGCCGGTCCGTGCCCCCCGCATGCGCCCGATCAGGTCGACCGCCGTTGCCTACCAGGGATTGGGGCGAAAAGAGTGGTGATCATCGGTGGGATGGGCGTGGCGCTGCCGCCGTCCGCCAATCAGGACGAGCTGTGGACCGGTTACTTCGCCGCGCACTACCAGGGCCGGGTCGCCGCGATCGCGGAACAGATCTTCGCCAACTCCGGCGTGCGTACCCGTCAGGCCGCGGTCAACCCGATGACCGAGGACGTCTCCGGCTGGTCGACCGAGCAGCGCATGCGCCGCTACCAGGAGGAGGCGCTGCCGCTCGGCAAGGAGGCGGTCGAACGCGCGCTCACCTCGTCCGGACTGGACGCCGCGGACGTCGGCCTCTTCGCGGTCTGCTCCTGCACCGGGTACGCCACGCCGGGCCTGGACATCCTGCTCGCCCGCGACCTGGGCATGTCACCGCGCACGCAGCGGCTGTTCGTCGGCCACATGGGCTGCTACGCCGCGCTCCCCGGGCTCGGCGCGGTCTCCGACTTCGTGACCGCGCGCGGCCGCCCGGCGCTGCTGCTCTGCGCGGAACTGCCCAGCCTGCACATCCAGCCGCCCGCGGCCCGGCTGGAGACGCAGCAGGTGGTCTCGCACGCGCTCTTCGGCGACGCGGCCGTGGCCGTGGTGCTGCGGCCGGAGGAGCGGAACCTGCGTGGGTACGCCGTGCGCGAGGTCGCCGCCGTGACCGACCCGACGACCGCGGACCACATGTCGTGGCAGGTCACCGACCTGGGTTTCCGGATGGGCCTGTCCGCCCGGGTGCCGCAGGTGCTGTCCCGGCACGTCCGCCCGATGGTCGACGACCTGCTCTCCGTCCACGGCCTGACCGTCGCGGACGTGGACGGCTGGGCCGTGCACCCGGGCGGCCCGCGCATCCTGGACACGGTGGAGCGGCAACTGGAGCTGGAACCGTCCGCACTGGCCGCGTCGCGTGAGGTGCTGGCCACGTACGGCAACTGTTCCTCGCCGACCGTGTTGCTGATCCTGGACGCGCTCCGCCGCCGCCCCGAGCCGCCGCGCCGGGTGCTGGCGCTCGCGTTCGGCCCGGGCCTGACGCTCTACGCCGTGCTCCTGGAACTGGCCTAGTGTCGTGAGCCGTTGCCGCGGGTGCACCATGGGGTGATGGGTTCGAGGATCTGGTCGGCGGTTGTGGTCCGGACGTAGGGCCTGGGGCCGTCGTTCCAGGTCTCGATCCCACCGCGGATCTCGTTGTCCGGCAGTCCGTGTACGTCCATGTGTCCCCATGATGAAGACCGCTCGGTCGGCTACCTGCGCGAGGCCTTCGTCACCACGCGCTGCACCGCCTGCACGGCGACCTCGGGCTCGTCGAGGTAGATGTAGTGACCACTATTGGCGGCGGTGCGGAAGTCGGCGCGGCACGACAGCCCGAGCCACGCACGCTGCCCCGCTCCCCACGCCTGCTCCAGGGCGGCCCCGTACTCCGGCACCTCAGCGAGGTAGGGCTTGCCGTGCTGGACGACCTCGACGGGGATGTCCCCCGCGGACCGCACCGGCCCGTCACCGATCACCAGCCGCTCCGGGTTCTCCCCGCGGAACACGGCCAGCGTCTGCGCCCGCAGCTCCGCCCCGAAGCCGGTGGCTGACTCCGGAATCGCCCGCTCGACGTCGGCCATCATCGTCGGTGAGGTGGCGTCCATCAGCACGACCCCCGAGACCTCACGCTTGTGGTCCGGCGCGTAACGCGCGGCGATCAGCCCGCCCAGCGAGTGCCCGGCCAGCACGACCGGCCTGCCACCGGACACCGTCCCGATCACCTTGGTCAACACCGCACCGGTGCTGTCGATGGTCTGGGGCCGGTCGGGCTGGTCGCTGCGCCCCTCACCGAGGCGGTCGTAGGAGCACACCCGGTTCGACCGGCTCAACGCCTGCTGCAACGCCGCCATCCGGTCCGTACCGTCACCGAGACCCGCCATCAGGACGACGACCGGCCTGTGCTTCTGCTGCACACCGGAGCAGGACACGTGAACCGACTTGCCGCCGACGTCGATCGACCTCTCGGCGGGTGTGGCCTGACCGGCGACCGCGGCCCCGGCGGGTGTGGCCTGACCGGCGATCGCGGCACCGGCGGCGGCGACGGCGACCATGGCGAGCACAGCGGAGGTCTTGAAGTGGCGGAACATCGCTTCTCCCAGCGTTTGCGGTGTTGTCGTTCCTGACACCGCAAACGCTATGGACTTCATGGATCAGGATCGTCACCACGCAGCGGGCATGTGCGCGTAGCTCTGGCGGGGGACGTCGTCGACGTGCCGCCGAGGACCCATTGTGACCATGCGGGGTTCGCGCAGGTCATGGCTCTCGGACCGCTCGGCAGGGCGGGCGGGATCGTTCCTCGGGCGAGACGGCCGGGCGGCGCGGCCGGGTAGTGCCTGCCGCGCAGGTGGCGTGGCACGGTGACCGGCGGCGGGACCGGCTCCGACGCGGCGTCCGGAGCGGCGGCGGAGGCCGCCGCGAGGTTGGCCCGCGGGAGCATGCGGGCCGCACCACGCCGGAAGCGGGAAGATCGAGTTGGGAAGTCTTCGCCCGGCGTAGCGGGCGAGGGCCTACGCGAGTTGTTCGAGCGTCCCGCGGTATTCGTCGGCGGTGGTGGCGGACGGGATGGTGCGGAGGATCTCGTTGCGCTCGTCGACCAGCAGCACGGCGCCGCCGCCGGCCGGCTCGGGGAGGTCGGACACCGCGCGGAGCGAGCCGGCCTGGTCGAGCAGGTGCAGCACGCCGGGGGCGGGGCCGCCGGGTGGGCCGGAGGCGGGCGCCCGGCTCACGGCTATCACCCGGACGCCGGGGGGCGTGGCGCGCAGCGTCTCCTGCAGCAGGCGGTCGCAGGCGCAGCCGTCGGTGATCACGAACACCGCCGGGAGCAGGCCCCGCAGCGGCGTGCTGCTTCCGTCCTCCGCGACCAGGTCGAGCGCGGGGAGCGTCCGGCCCGAGGTGGGGGTCTGGCCGGCGGGCGTGCGCTGCGCGGTGGGCGTGCGCGGCTGGCCGAGCCAGCTGACCAGGAACAGGCTGGTGAGGGTGGTGATGATGGCGATGCCCATGATGACCAGCGGGATGCGGAGCGCGGCCTCGTGCGGCGGGGTGAGCAGGCGGCCCAGGAACGTGCGGCGGCTCACCCGCGGAACGGGCGGGGAGGACCGTTGCCGCTCGCGCAGTTCGCGGCGCACGGCCGCGGCCTCGTCGGCGAGCGCGGAGGCGTCGTCCGGTATGACTATCGATCGCCACTCGGGAGGCAGTTCCGGCAGGTCACTGTCGTCCGGAGGAGGAACGTCGCCGTTGCCGCCACGCGTGCTCATCTGCACCCCCTGACCGCCCGCCGGAAGTGGCTCGGGGTCCGGCTTATAGCGTCTCGCACCCGAGCGTTCACCGCCAGTGGGGCGCGGGGTGGCCATCGGCGATAGAATGGGGCCGCCGCATCGTTGGAGCCACGACCTTCCTGCAAGACCGTGCAAGTTTTTCTGGCCAAGATTTTCTCGCCTCAGCCGAGCCGCTCGGACCGCCGCCGGTGCTCCGATTCGTCCCGGATGGGGTAGCTCGATCCAGACGTGCTGATTCGTCCGGCCTTAGCGACTGTCGATCTCGACCGCCGCCGCAGGCCGGTGATGTATTGGTTACGCTGCGTCAGCGAATCATCTGAATGGCGCGCTGTCAAGCCCGAGAAAGACCTTTCACAGGGTGTCTGAGCTGCGCAAATGGTCAGGGTCGGGGTGGGACATCGGTGTCCGACCGTGTTACGCTAGACACAGCGAAAGGGGTTTCGAACCTATGGTTTTCAGTGTCGGCGAGACCGTTGTTTACCCCCACCACGGGGCCGCACTCATCGAGGCTATCGAGACTCGGGTCGTCAAGGGCGAGGAAAAGCTCTACCTCGTCCTCAGGGTCGCTCAGGGTGACCTGACGGTGCGGGTTCCCGCTGAGAACGCCGAGATCGTCGGTGTGCGTGAAGTGGTCGGAGAAGAGGGCCTCGGCAAGGTCTTCGACGTTCTCCGCGCCCCGCACACCGAGGAGCCGACCAACTGGTCGCGGCGCTACAAGGCAAACCTGGAAAAGCTGGCCTCCGGCAACCCGCTGAAGGTCGCCGAGGTCGTCCGCGACCTGTGGCGTCGCGAGCGCGAGCGGGGTCTGTCCGCCGGTGAGAAGCGCATGCTGGCGAAGGCTCGGGACATTCTCGTCGGCGAGGTGGCGCTCGCGGAGAAGAGCACCAAGGACGAGGCGGAGACCCTCCTCGACAAGGTCCTCACCGAGGCCTGATCCGCACCCGATCAGCGCCTGCCCGATGAACGACCGCTCCACCCTGATAAACGACAGGACCGCGACGTGACCGCGCACCTTGACCCGCGCGGTGACGTCGCGGTCCTCGTTCCGGCCGCCGGCGCCGGTGTCCGGCTCGGCCCGGGCGGCCCCAAGGCGCTGCGTCTGCTCGGCGGCGAGCCGCTGCTGGTGCACGCGGTGCGCCGGGTGGCCGCCGCGCGCGGGGTGCGCTTGATCGTGGTCGCCGCGCCGCCCGCGGACGTGACGTTCGTGCGCGAGCTGCTGGCGCCGGTCGCCGAGGTGACGGTCGTCCCCGGCGGCGCCGACCGGCAGTCCTCCGTGTCGGCCGCGCTCTCCGCCGTACCCGCTGATGTGGAGGTCGTGCTCGTGCACGACGCGGCCCGGGCGCTGGCCCCGGCCGAACTGGTGGAATCGGTGGCCGAGGCCGTGCGGGCGGGCGCCGGCGCGGTGATCCCGGTGCTGCCGGTGGTCGACACGATCAAGGAGGTCGACGCGTCCGGGACCGTGCTCGGCACCGTCGACCGGTCCACGCTCCGCGCGGTGCAGACGCCGCAGGGCTTCCGCCAAGACCTCCTCGCCGCCGCGCACGCGGCCGCGGTCGCCGCGCACACCGACGACGCCGGCATGGTGGAGAAGCTGGGCGAGCGCGTGGTCTGCGTGCCCGGCTCGGACCACGCCATGAAGATCACCCGCCCGATCGACCTGGTGCTCGCGGAGTACCTGCTGACCCGTGCGGCAGGATCCACCACGTGATCATTCCGATGGTGGGCGTGGGGACCGACGTGCACGCGTTCGAGGCGGGGCGGGACTGCTGGGTCGCGGGCCTGCACTGGCCCGGCGACACCGGCCTGGCCGGGCACTCCGACGGCGACGTCGCCGCGCACGCCGCCTGTGACGCGCTGTTCTCCGCGGCCGGGCTCGGCGACCTGGGTGCCAACTTCGGCACCGACCGGCCGGAGTGGTCCGGCGCCTCCGGGGTCGCGCTGCTCACCGAGACCGCGGCCCGCGTGCGCGCGGCCGGCTACGAGATCGGCAACGTCTCGATCCAGGTGATCGGCGTCCGGCCGAAGATCGGCAAGCGCCGCGCCGAGGCGCAGCGGGTGCTCGGCGACGCGGCCGGCGCCACCGTGACCGTCTCCGGAACCACCACGGACGGGCTCGGCCTGACCGGCCGCGCCGAGGGCCTGGCCGCCATCGCGGTCGCCATGGTCTACCGCCCCGCGCCCGGCCGGTGACGGACCGGTTCCGGCCGGTGGACGGGACGGACGGGCTGGAGGCGCTCGCCTAAGCTCGGGGGCGTGCCGAGCGACGCCGCCCCCGACCGTACGCCCGACGAGGGCTCCGAGACCGTCAGCGCCAGCGAGCACGTGCAGCGTGCCGCGCTCCTCGCCGACCTGGAGGCCTACCCGGACGCGATCGCCGAGCTGGAGGCCGCGCTGGCGCTGGAGCCGGACGACTCTTGGGCGCGCGCCATGCTGGCCCGGGTCTACCTGGTCACCGACCGCCCGGCGGACGCGCTGGTGAGCGCGGACCAGGCGGTCGAGTCCGCGCCCGGGCAGGTGGCGCCGCTGGTGGTGCGGGGTATCGCGCTGGTCGAGCTGCACCGCTTCGCGGAGGCCGCCCAGGTCGCGGAGCAGATCATCCAGATCGGCCCGCAGGAGGCGTACGCGCAGCGCACCGGCGCCGCGCTGCTCAGCGAGACGCGCAACGGCCAGGTGGCGCTGGACACGGCGTGGCACGCGGTGACGCTGGCGCCGACCGAGCCGGAGAGCCACCTGGTGCTCGCGGTGGTCGCGGCCCGGCTGCACCAGTTCGACCTGGCCGAGCGCGCCTACCGGGAGGCGATCCGGCTGAACCCGGACCTGGAGCAGGCCGGCGGCGACTCCGGCCTGCTGCGGCTGGAGCAGCGGCGGTACGCGCGGGCGCTGGCCGGGCTCGCGGCCGAGGCCGCGCAGGACGAGCCGGTCGCGTTCGACCCGCGGACGCGGGAGACCGCCACCCAGACGCTCGGCCGCACCACGGACGAGACGCTGCACCGGACGCTGCTGGCCGGCGGCACCGGCGCGCTGATCGTGGCGATCCTGGTCGCGTTCTGCGCCGCGGTGGACGAGCCGCTGTCCCGGTTCGCCGCGGTCACGCTGACCGTGCTCGGTGCGATCGCGATGGCGATCTACCTCGCCCAGGTGCCCCGGGTGGTGCGGGAGCGCTTCCCGCGGCTGCTGCGCACGGAGCGATCGCTCATGATCGCGCTGGTGGCGACCGGCGCCATGCCCGCGTTCATCCTGGCCTACGCGGTGATCGGCACGCCCTGGCCGCTGGCGCTGTCGATCGCGGCCGGCGTGATCGCGGAGCTGATCATCATCCTGCGCGCCCGCCGCTCGTGACCGCGATGCCCTTGTCGGTCGATCGAGGCTTCCATTAGGTTCAATGCCGTGCCGCCCGGGTTGATACCGCCGCTGCTCGCGGGCCTGGTGGATGACGCGGCGCTGGTCTCCGGCGGCACCTCGCCGCTCGACGCCGCCGCGATCACCGACGCCGCGTCGGTTCACCGTGAGCACCTCTCGGGGTGGTATTCGGCGCTGGTCGGCCCGCTGCTGCTGCCCGCCACCGCGGTCTCCGTGCTGCCCGCCCCGCTGCCCGGCGCAGACCGGCCGGAGATCGCCGTGATAGCGGACACCGGCCTGGACGGCTACCTCGCGGTGCGCGACCGGCTGGAGTCGCACTTCGCCGTGCGCCACATCGAGGTCGCGGTCGCGAAGCGCGGCGAGGACCCGCAGCCGGGCCTGCACCGCCTGATCCGCGCGCTGGCCTCCGGTGCCGCCCCGCGCGGATACGCGGAGATCCCGCTCAGCTGGGGCCTGCTCGGCGCGCTGGACACGGTGGCCTCCGCGCGGGCCGCCGGTGCACCGGTCGGCGCGAAGTTCCGCACCGGCGGGCTGGCCGCCGAGCTGTTCCCGACGCCGGTCGAGCTGGCCGCCGTGATCTGCGCCTGCCGCGAGCGGGACCTGCCGTTCAAGCTCACGGCCGGGCCGCACCACGCGCTGCGCAGCGCGGACCCGGAGACCGGCTTCGTGCACCACGGCTTCCTGAACGTGCTGGTCGCGACGCTGCTAGCGGTGGAGGGCGGCGAGGTGGCGGACGTGGCCGAGGCGCTGGCCGCCACCGACCCGGTGCGGTTGATCGAGCCGGTGCGCGTGCGGAGGGAGGAGCCGCGGCCGCTCTGGGAAGGGTTCGGCACGGCGGCGGTGATCGACCCGCTGACCGATCTGATCCGATTCGGCCTGGTGGATGGCGGCTTCAATTGACCGATGGTGGAAATGCCCACCCACGGTCGTGACCGCCCCGTTACTCTGCGGCAGTAGGCAGATTCACATCGGTCGGGGGCGCTCATGTCGACCATCGCGGTCACCCAGCTGGTCCAGGCGCCCGCCGCGCGCGTGTGGGCGGTCTTCACCGATCTCGCGCACCGTGCCGCCTGGCTCTCCACGGTCGACGAGGTGGAGGTGCTCACGCCGGGCCGGCTGCGGGCCGGGTCGGTCTGGCGGGAGACGCGGCACATGCCGGACGGCGCGCGCGTGACCGAGGAGTTCCGGGTCGAGGAGTACGACGAGGGTGCGCGATTCGTGGTCAGCTCGCCCGGGATCGGCGCGGACTACCGGATGACGTACACGTTCGCGCCGGTCGAGGACGGCCGGCACCGGGGTGAGACCGCGGTCACGGTGGTGCAGGAGGGCACGCCGCTGGCGCCCGGCGGACGGCTGCTCGCGCTGCTGCTCGGCGGGTTGGCCGCCATGGTGTCCGAGGGCGCGCTCCGCCAGGACCTGCACGACCTCGCGATCGCGGCCCGCCCGATCTCCGCGAACCGCTGACCGGCCGCCGGGGTCCGCCGGACGCGCTGAGTGGTCGCGGTGCGACAGGAGGCGGCGGCGCGGCCACGGTAGGGTTCTCGGCGTGCGTGAGGAGGCGGGGAAGAAGAGTCGGGCCGTGTGGTGGCAGGCGTCGCTGGCGGCGTTGGTGCTGGCCGGGCTCGGGGTGGTCGCGGTCGTCCGGGTGCTCCCACCGGCCGAGGTGCTGACCGTGACGCCGGTGGCGAACGCCGCGCCGATCGAGCGGAAGACCGGCACCGCCGGGCTGCTCTACTCGGCGCCGCTGATCGTGGACGGCGACATCCGGGTCTACGCGAGCGACCGTCAGGTGCGCGCGGACACGCCGGCCGCGGCGCGGACCGAGCGGACCCCGGCCTGGACCTTCCGGCGCTGGCCGCAGAGCGTGCTCGGCGTGGTCGAGTCCGGCGGCGTCGTGATCAGCCGCTGGACGGACGGCGAACTGGTCGGCATCCGCGCGAGCACCGGCCGGATCGCCTGGCGGGCGCCCGGCCCGCAGCCGGCGCCGGACGCGACGCCGGCCACCCCGCGCCGCACCGGCGAGGAACTGGTCTGGACGCCGGCCGACCTCTACACCGCCACCGACTCGGCCGGCGCCGACCTGGTCGTGGTGCGCGGCGCGGACGCGGTCCGTGTCTTCGAGGCCGCCACCGGCCGGGAGCGGAGCCCGATCGCCGCGGCCTGCGGGCCGGCCGGCTTCACCACCGCGAGCGGCGGGTACGCGTGCCGCACCGCGACCGGCCTGACGCTGTACGACCTGGCGGCCGGCGGCCCCGGCCGGGCGTGGGCGGCGGACGGCGAGGTCACCGCGGACTCCTGCCGGCTCGGCGCGTCGTCCTGCGCGCTGGTCCGGGCCGGTGGGAAGGCGTACCGGTTCGCCGAGGACGGCGTGCGCGCCGCGCCGGTCGCGGACCCGCCCGGGTCGAAGGTGCTCGGCGAGCTCGTCTACACCACCGACGGCGTCCGGACCGCGACCGCGTACAACCTGGTCACCGGCGCGCGGGTCTGGTCCTGGCCGGGCCGGGAGTGGGACCGGGACCTGCGGGTGCTGGCCGTGCAGCCGAGCCGCGTGCACCTGTTCAACGCGGAGAGCCGGCTGATCACGCTGGACGCGGCGACCGGCACCGAGCTCTCGCTCTTCGCGTGGGGGGTGCCGAGCACGCGCGGCGAGCCGAAGCAGGAGCGCCACTGGACGCCCGGTACCGCGTACGCCACGGACGGCCTGGTCATCGCCGTGCGGCGGAAGCCGGAGTCCACGGAGACCGCGGAGGACAAGGACTACTACTTCGCGGGCGAGGGCGTGGCGGTCGCGGTCTCCTGACGGCCCGTCCCGGCGCCCGCGGGCGGGCGCCGGGTCCCCGATGTCAGAGCGCGTCGGCCGCGGCGGCGAGGAACGCGTCGTTCTCCGCCTCGGTGCCGACCGTGACGCGCACGCCGTCGCCCTGGAACGGGCGGACGATCACGCCGCGCGCCTCGCACGCGGCGCCGAACGCGGCGGCGCGGTCGCCGAGCGGCAGCCAGACGAAGTTGGCCTGGCTCTCCGGCACGTCCTGGCCGAGTTTGCGCAGCTCCACCGCGAGCCGGTCGCGTTCGCCGACTACGAGCGCGCAGCGGCGGCGGACCTCGTCCTCCTGCGCCAGCGCGGCCAGCGCGGCGGCCTGGGCCAGCAGGCTGGTGGAGAACGGCGTGGTCACCTTGCGGACCGCGGCCGCCACCTCCGGCGCCGCGACCAGGAAGCCGACCCGCAGCCCGGCCAGGCCCCACGCCTTGGAGAGCGTGCGCAGCACCGCCACGTTCGGCCGGTCCGCGTAGGTGTCGATGCCGTCCGGCACGTCCGGGTCCGTGGCGAACTCCCGGTACGCCTCGTCCAGCACCACCAGCACGGTCTCCGGCACCGCGTCTAGGAATCGGTCGATCTCCGTGCGGCGCAGCGCGGTGCCGGTCGGGTTGTTCGGGTTGCAGACGAAGACCAGCCGGGTCCGGCCGGTGATCGCGGCGGCCATCGCGGTCAGGTCGTGGCCGTGGCCGGGCGTGTTCGGCACCCGGACCGCGGTGGCGCCGACCGCCGCGGCCACGATCGGGTACGCCTCGAACGAGCGCCACGCGAAGATCATCTCGTCGCCCGGCAGGCAGGTGGCGCGCGCCAGGTTCTCGCAGAGCGCCACGGAGCCGCACCCGGTGACGAGCCGGTCGGCCGGTACGCCGTACCGCGCGGCCAGCCGGTCCCGCAGCTCGACCGCGGCCAGGTCCGGGTAGCGGTGGGTGCCCGCGGCGGCCGCGGTGATCGCCTCCACCACGCCGGGCAGCGGACCGAACGGCACCTCGTTGCTGGCGAGCTTGATCGCTTCCGTCATGCCCAGGTCGCGGGCCAGGTCGGCGGGGCTGCGACCGGGCACGTACGCCGGGATCGCGTCCAGATCGGCGCGGGTCAGCCGGGTCATCGGTCACCTCCGGTGGTGTCGGTGCGGCCGCCGGGATCGGCCGGTGGCCGCGCGGGGTTCGTCCCGGGCCGCCCCGCGGGTAGGGGAGCGCCCGACGCGTCTCGGGGCAGCTGGACCACCACGGTCTGCGCGACGCGGTCGTGCCACGCGCGCTGCAGGTGCCGGTCGAACAGCGGCGAGAGCCCGTCCAGCAGCTGCCAGAGGAGCCCGATGCCGCAGCAGGACCAGAAGAGCGTGGCGACGCCGTAGAGGTTCCACCGGCGGAACGCGCGGATGAAGCCGGGCGTCGCGCCGTCCTGCAGCCCGATGGCCTTGATGCCCATCAGCCGCTTGCCCACGGTCTGGCCGCTGTTCGCGATCTGCGGCACCTCGTAGGCGAACCACACCATCGCGGTCACCACCAGCATCGCCAGCTGGAGGAAGCTGAACCGGTCGGAGGCGGCCGGCACCGCCGGGTTCTCACCGCGCTCGGCCGCGGCCAGGTACTCGCTGACCTGCGGCAGGTACGCCTGGAGCTCCTGGAAGTACTGCACCAGGAACCACGAGTTGGCGATCAGCACGAGCACCAGCAGCACGCCCAGGTCGATCAGCCGGGCCACGAACCGGGCGCCGTACCCGGCCAGCGCCATCCCGTGCGGCATCACCGGCGCCGGTGCCCAGCCGGGCGGCGGCGGCGCGCCGTGCGGCCACCCGGGCGGCGGGGGCGCACCCTGCGGCCAGCCGGGCGGGGGCGCACCCTGCGGCCAGCCGGCGGGCGGCGGTGCGCCGTGCGGCCAGCCGGGCGGTGGCGGCGTCGGGACGGGGGAGTGCCGCGGAGGTACGGCCGTGCGGTCCACCGGCCAGCCGTGCGGCCCGCCGTCCCGGGCCGGGGGCGTGCCGTCGACGCCGGCGGCCGGCGCGGGCGGTGCGGGCGCGGGCTCCGGTGGCGGCGGGCCGTCGGGCGGCGTCGCGTCCGCCGGCAGCGGCGCACCGATCCAGCCCTCGCCGTCCCACCACCGCTGCGTGGCCGGATCCGCCGGGTCCTTGTACCAGCCGGGGGCGATGTCGCTCACTGGAACACCCCGCCGGGCATCGCTGTGCTCACCGGAGAAACCTTAACCACCGTGGTCGCGGCGGCCTTGTCGTGGAGGCACTGCTGGTACGGCTTGTCCCAGAGCTGCCACAGGCCGTCCAGGTACGCACCGAAGGGCACCAGGTTCAGGCCGAGGGTCGCGCCCCAGCGCTTCGCCGCGTCGCCGCGGCCGATCCCCTGGCCGGGCAGCTGCCCGAGGCGCACGATGTGCAGTTTCATGAACCGCTTCCCCGGTGTCTGGCCGCTTTTGAGCACGAACTCGACATGGTAGAGGTAGCTCAGCAGCGTACCCAGCACGAACGCGACGCCGGTCGAGATCAGGACCGAGGCGACGTAGCCGGGGACGGCCGCCGGGTCGCCGGTGCCGTCCGGGCCGGCCAGCGCCACGGCCTGCGACGTGACGTAGATGACCAGCGGGATCGTGTAGACCATCGCGATCGCGCCGAGGATGAGGCCGTCGACGAGGTACGCCACGAGGCGGTCGACGAACGGGGCCAGCACCGGCGGAGGTGCGGAATATCCGGGATGACCGGTATATGCGGGAGGGGGGCCCGAGTACTGCGGATTCACCGGCACAGTCTCCCAGGTCGCGCTGAGGAATGTCTGCGAGCGAGGCTCGGCTATCTGACCAGCACGTCCATCAATCGCTCCAGCTCCGCGGCCGGGTCCGCGGTCAGCCCGGTGTGCACCGGCCCGGTCTGGATGATCGTGCTGCGCGGCGCGGTCAGCCAGCGGAACCGTTCACCGGGCCGCATGCCGCCGGCCGGCCCGCAGACCGCGTCGCCCGCGGTGGTGACCTCGAACGACCGCAGCGCGCCGAGCACCGCGTCCGCGTCGACGGTACGGTCCAGCGCGCGCAGCCGGTCCAGGTCCAGTGCGGTGCGCGCGGCCAGGAACCCGGTTCGCTGGCAGTAGAGGATCACGCCGACGTTGATCTGCTCGCCGCGCTCCACCCGCGGCAGCACCCGCACCACCGCGTACTCGAACAGTTGCCGGTCGCTCATGCCGGAATCCCCTCGACGCTGCGGTGACGCCGTGGTCGGCGCTGAGCCGATGGTTCGCTCACTTCGACACCCCCACCGGCAGCCAGGCGTCCCGGCCGCCGGCGCGGGCCAGCAGGTGGTCGCGGTAGGCCGCGCGCACGCCGTCCGCCGTGGCCAGCGCCGGGTCCTCGCTGTCCGGCGCGGCCAGCCAGCCGTCCGGCACCAGCGCCAGCACGTCGCTCAGCAGCTCGCGGGTGATCTGCGGGCCGAGCGACGCGTCCGCCTCGGCCAGCCGGGTGGCGAACGGCGCCAGCACGTGATCGTCTCCCTTGAACGGCCGGTGCACCACCGCGCCGGCCCGCGGCCAGTTGTGGTGGAAGTAGAGCGCGGCGCCGTGGTCGATCAGCCAGAGGCCGCCGTGGTGCCAGGTCAGCATGTTCGGGTTGCGCCAGCTGCGGTCCACGTTCTCCACGAACGCGTCGAACCACAGGATGCGCGAGGCGAGCAGCGGGTCGACCGGGTGGGCGAGCGGGTCGAAGCCGAGCGCGCCGGGCAGGAAGTCCATGCCGAGGTTGTCGCCGCCGGAGTGACGCAGCAGCTCCTGGACCTCCTGGTCGGGCTCGGCGCGGGCGATCACCGGGTCCAGCTCCAGCACCACCAGCTCCGGCACGGGCAGGCCGAGGCGGCGGGCCAGCTCGCCCGCGATCACCTCGGCGACCAGCGCCTTCGGGCCCTGGCCGGCGCCGCGGAACTTGACCACGTAGGTGCCGAGGTCGTCGGCCTCGATCACGCCGGGCAGCGATCCGCCCTCGCGGAGCGGTGTGACATACCGCGTTCCGATCACTCGCCGAAGCATGGTGATCAGCTTAGGCGTACGTACCGGCCGATGCTTTTGGTCCTGTTTGTTATGGACAGGCGGGAATTGCGCATTCACGCCATGCCGGGGAGGCGTGGTTAGCGTGGGCGCGTGGCGAATGGCCGGCGTCCGTGCGTGAGGTGCTGGCTGATCCTTGCCGTCGTCGCGCTGGTGACGCTGGCGCTGACCAACGTGTGGAACCCGTGGCCCGGCGTGTGGGCCTGGGTCAACCAGAGCGGCCCGCTGGCGGAGCCCGCCCCGGCATGGCAGCAGCGGGTCGGCGCCCTGCCGCGGACCGTCACGATAGCCGGTGGCGCCGTGATCATCGACCGGGGTGACGCGGTCGAGGGACGCGCGCTCGCCAGCGGTGGCCTCGCCTGGGAGAAGACCGGGATCAGCTGGAACGCGGTGGCCGGCGAAGGGGACGGCGCGGTGGTGCTGACCGGCGAGCTGCTCACCAAGGGCTACCAGGTGCTCAACCCCTACGACGGCACGGTGCTGCGGACCAGCACGGACGCGGTGGGCGTCTGGACGTACCGAAACCTGCTGGTCGACGTGCGGTGCTTCGCCGCGAAGGACTGCGTGCTCTCCGCCTGGGACCCGCGCGGTACCGCGCCGCGCTGGTCCACCGACCTGCCCGGCATCCAGGTCGGCCTCAACCCCGACAACCCCAGGTCGTTCGGTACGGAACTGCTGACCACGCCGCGGGTGAGCGGCGACGCGGCCGGCCCCCAACCGGCGCCCGCGCTGCTCGGCCTGCCGATCGACAACAAGGTATACGTGGTGGAGACCGGCACCGGCCGGGTGGCCCGGGTCGCGGACCCGGGCCGGGAGGAGCGGGTGACCACCGCGGGCGGCCGGGTGATCCGGGTGCTCGCCCAGTCCGCGGACGGCACCTGCTACTTCACGGTGACCGGCCACGAGGCGGGCACCGGCCGGGAGGTCTGGCGGCAGACCGCGCTGAACCTGCGCACCACGGAGAGCGCCGGGTGCGCGCAGCGCGCGGACCCCAGCGGCGGGCGCAACGTGGTGCTCGGCGTGGCGCCGGACCGCCGCGAGGTGATCGTGGACATGTTCGACGGCCGGCTGCTGTGGACCGGCGAGCCGGGCGACCGGGTGCTCTCGGTGGACGACCAGTTCGTGGCCGTGCGCACCGAGGACGACCGGTTGCTCCGCGGGTACGTGCTGGGCCAGGAGGGCGTCGCCTGGTCGCGCGACGCGGACGGGGACACCCAGGCCGCGATCGCCCGGTACGCGGTGGTGGTGATCGAGAAGGACCCGGACCGGGTGGTGGCGCTCGCGCCGGTGAGCGGCGCCGTGCTGGCCGAGGTGCGGTCCGGCGCGGACGTGCTCGCGGTCGGCCCGGCCGGCCTGATCATCGGGGACGGCCGGGACATCGGATACGTGCCCTACGGGTCGCAACTTGCCGATGGCGGGAGTTCCGACCAAACGGGCGGAGCGCCCGGTGACGGCGATGCCGACGCGGTGTGCGCGGATCCGTCCCGGCCCAATTGCGGCCTCTCCGGCAAGTAGCCACGGACCGGTCACCGAAGCCGTCCCCGGACTGGCCTAGGCTTGCGGCTCATGAGCAGTGCCGCCGCCTTCTCCCATGCCCCCCTGCTGCCGCTCGGGGACGACCTGACCGAGTACCGCCTCGTGAGCGACGAGGGCGTGGATGTCGTCAACGGGCCGGGCGGGCGCCGTTTCCTGACCATAGAGCCGTCCGTGCTGACCCAGCTGACCGCGGAGGCGATGCACGACATCGCGCACTACCTGCGCCCGGCGCACCTGGCCCAGCTGCGATCCATCATCGACGACCCGGCCGCCTCGCCGAACGACCGCTTCGTCGCCACCGACCTGCTGCGCAACGCGAACATCGCGGCCGGCGGCGTGCTGCCGATGTGTCAGGACACCGGCACCGCGATCGTGGTCGGCAAACGCGGCCGGCACGTGCTCACGGACGGGCTGGACGAGGAGGCGATCTCGCGCGGCGTGTTCGAGGCGTACACCCGGCTCAACCTGCGCTACTCCCAGCTCGCGCCGCTGACCATGTGGGAGGAGCGGAACACCGGGACCAACCTGCCGGCGCAGATCGAGCTGTACGCGGAGGACCCGGGCGGGCACCCGGACGCGTACAAGTTCCTGTTCATGGCCAAGGGCGGCGGCTCGGCCAACAAGTCGTTCCTCTTCCAGGAGACGAAGGCGCTGCTCAACCCCGTCCGGATGATGCAGTTCCTGGAGGAGAAGCTGCGGGCGATCGGCACCTCGGCCTGCCCGCCGTACCACCTGGCGATCGTGATCGGCGGCACCTCCGCGGAGTACGCGCTGAAGACCGCGAAGCTGGCCAGCGCGAAGTACCTGGACACGCTGCCCACCTCCGGCTCGATGCTGGCGCATGGCTTCCGCGACCTGGAGCTGGAGGCGGAGGTGCTGGACCTGACCCGCCGGTTCGGCATCGGCGCGCAGTTCGGCGGCCGTTACTTCTGCCACGACGTGCGCGTGGTCCGGCTGCCCCGGCACGGCGCGTCCTGCCCGGTCGCGATCGCGGTCTCCTGCTCCGCGGACCGCCAGGCGGTTGCCAAGATCACTCCGTCCGGCGTGTGGCTGGAGCGGCTGGAGACGGACCCGGCCCGGTTCCTGCCGGACGTCACGGACGAGACGCTGGAGACGGACGAGGTCGTGAAGATCGACCTGAACCGTCCGATGGACGAGATCCGCGCGGAGCTGTCCCGCTACCCGGTGAAGACCCGGCTCTCGCTGAGCGGGCCGCTGGTCGTGGCGCGCGACATCGCGCACGCGAAGATCGCCGAGCTGCTGGACGGCGGCGGCGAGATGCCGCGGTACCTGCGCGACCACGCGGTCTACTACGCCGGCCCGGCGAAGACCCCCGAGGGGTACGCATCCGGCTCGTTCGGCCCGACCACGGCCGGCCGGATGGACGCCTACGTGGAGAAGTTCCAGGCCGCGGGCGGCAGCATGGTGATGCTGGCGAAGGGCAACCGCTCCCGGGGCGTCACCGAGGCCTGCCACCGGTACGGCGGCTTCTACCTCGGCTCGATCGGTGGCCCGGCCGCGCGCCTGGCCCAGGACTGCATCCGCCACGTCGAGGTGCTGGAGTACCCCGAGCTGGGCATGGAGGCGGTCTGGAAGATCGAGGTGGAGGACTTCCCCGCGTTCATCGTGGTGGACGACAAGGGCAACGACTTCTTCGCCGAGGTCACCAAGCCGGTCCTGACCGTGGGCCGTCGGTAGCCGCCGTGTCACGTCGGTCGCATGCCCGTCCCGGTCCGGGACCGCGCGGACGGGCAGGCGACCGCCCCCGTTGTGATCTTGCGGGACGTGTTCACACATCCGCAGCCATAGCCTGCCGGACGTCGCTTCCGAATCGCTGCCGTTCCGCTCTCACGGCCGATCATCGGGTGGCCTGCTGTTTGCCGTACCGCAATCGTTTGTCCCGGTTCGCCGTGATCGGCGATGGGAGCCACCGTCCGGAGGAGCTACATTTCTGCTCGGCGAGGCACGTCCGGGAGTCGCGATGTGGTTTGGCATCCTAGGTCCGCTGCGGGTCGCGAACGGTGGCGTCGACGCGCCGGTCGCCGCCGGCCGGGACCGGGTCGTGCTCGCCATGCTGCTGCTCAACTCGCTGCACGTGGTCTCGATCGACCAGCTGGTCGACGCGCTGTGGGACTCGTCGCCGCCCGCCACCGCCCGCGGCCAGCTGCAGAGCAGCGTCTCCCGGATCCGCCGCGCGTTCGCCGAGGCCGGGCTGCCCGCCGACCTGATCGTCACGGACCCGGCCGGATACCGCCTGGTCGCCGACCCGGAGCAGGTCGACGTGAACGTCTTCGACCGCCGCCTCGCCCAGGCCCGGCTCGCGGTGGAGAAGGAGGAGTGGGCGGAGGCGCGGGAGCACTTCCGCGCCGCGCTCTCGCTCTGGAAGGGACCCGCGCTGGCCGGCATCACCAGCCCGGCCGTGCGCCGCGCCGCCGCCGCGCTGGACGAGCAGCGGCTGCTGGCCATAGAGGACACGTTCGACGTGGAGCTGCGGCTCGGCCTGGAGCGCGAGGCGATCAGCGGGCTGACCGGGCTGGTCGAGCGCCACCCGCTGCGGGAACGGCTGCGCGGCCAGCTGATGATCGCGCTCTACCGGGCCGGCCGGCAGGCGGACGCGCTCGCGGTCTACCGGGACGCGCGCGAGGTGCTGGCCACCGAGCTGGGCATCGAGCCGGGACCGGCGCTGCGCGAGGTGCAGCGGCAGATCCTCACCGGTGAGGTGCAGGCCTCGGCCCCGCCGGCGCAGCGGGACGTGACGCTGCCGGTGCGCGCGCTGCCGCGTACCGTCGCGGACTTCACCGGCCGGGCCGACGCGGTGGACCGGCTGGTCGGCGCGGTCGAGGAGGCCGGCTTCGACGGCCCGGTGATCCAGGTGATCGACGGCATGGCCGGCAGCGGCAAGACCACGCTGGCGGTGCACGTGGCGAACCTGGTGGCGCCGCGCTACCCGGACGCGCAGCTCTTCATCGACCTGCACGGGCACAGCCTGCGCCGGCCGCTGGACGCGTCCGCCGCGCTGGTCACGCTGCTGCGCCAGCTCGGCCTGCCCGGCGACCGGATTCCGGTGGACATGGACGACCGGGTGGCGCTCTGGCGCAGCGAGCTGGCCGCCCGCCGGGCGCTGGTGGTGCTGGACAACGTGGCCAGTACCGCGCAGATCGCGCCGCTGCTGCCGGCCTCCGCGGGCAGCCTCGCGCTGATCACCAGCCGGCGCCGGCTGCTCGGGCTGGACGCGGTCCGCCCGGAGTCGCTGCCGGTGCTCTCCGAGTCCGAGGCGGTCGACCTGCTGGCCCGCATCGCCGGCGACCGGGTGCGCGCGGAGCCGGAGGCGGCGGCCGACGTGGTGCGCTGCTGCGGCTACCTCCCGCTGGCGATCCGGCTGGCCGCGGCCCGGCTGGCGCACCGTCCACGCTGGCGGGTCGCGGACCTGGCCCGGCGGCTGGCCGGCCGCTCCGCGCTGCCCGAGCTGGCGGCCGAGGAGCGCACCGTGGCCAGCGCGTTCGACCTCTCCTACGCGCACCTGCCGGCCGTGGCGCAGCGGGTGTTCCGGCTGCTCGGGCTGCACCCGGGCGAGCGGTTCGACGCGTACACCACGGCCGCGCTGGCCGGGCTGCCGCTGGACGACGCGCAGGACGTGCTGGACGACCTGGTGGACTGGCACCTGGTGGAGGAGCCGCAGGCCGGGCGCTACCGCCTGCACGACCTGATGCGCGAGTTCGCGTCCGGGCTCGCCGCCCGGGACCCGCTGCCGGAACGGCACGCCGCGGTCGGCCGGCTGCTCGACTTCTACCTGCACGCGGCGGACGCGTCCACGGTCGGCATGGAGGCGCACAGCTCCGGTGACGTGCGCGGCTGGGGGCCGGCGCAGCGCCCGGACCTGGTCGAGGCGCTGCCCAGCAAGCTGCGCTGGCTGGAGGACGAACGGGCCGCGCTGATCGCGCTGGCCGACCGGGCGATCGGCGCCGGGCACGCGCACTACGCCTGGTGGCTGGCGCGGGCGGCGTGGCGGTTCCTGTACGTCAACGCGTACCACGACGACCTGATCGTGCTGCACGAGCGCGGTCTGGCCGCCGCCCGGCTGGCGGGCGACGACGCGGCCGTGGCGCAGGTGCTCAACTACCTGGCCTCCTCCTACTACCGCACCGGCCGGTACGCGGACGCGGTGACGCACCTGACCGAGTCGCTGCGGCTGCGCGAGCTGCTCGGCGACGACCGGGGCACCGCCACCACGCGCGGCAACCTCTCCGCGGTGCAGCTGATGATGGGGCTGCTGCCGGAGGCGCTGGCGAACGCGCGCGCGTCCTACGCGGTCTGGGAACGGCTCGGCGACGACCGCGGGCGCATGCTGCACCTGCCGAAGATGGGCTTCGTCGCCACGCTGCTCGGCCGGTACGAGGAGGCGCTGCACTACCACCGCCGCCACCTGCTGCTCGCCTGCGAGCGCCGCGACCAGCACAACGTCTCGGTCGCGCTCGGCCACATCGGCGCGGTCCGGGTGCGGATGGGCGCGGCCGACGCGGCGGCCCGCTGCCTCACCGCCGCCCTGCGCCGCCAGCGCGGCATCCCGTACAACGAGGCCGAGGTGCTCAACGACCTCGGCACCGCACGCCGCCTCCAGGGCCGGTTGGCCGAGGCGGAGCGGCACCACCAGGAGGCGCTGCGGATCATGCGGACCGTCGGCGACCGGCAGGGCGAGGCGCTGGTCGGCAACGACCTCGCGGCCACGCTGCTGGCGGCCGGGGACGAGACGGCCGCGGCGGAGGCGTACCGGCGCTCGCTGGCCATCTCGGTGCAGATCGGCCACCGGTACGAGCAGGCCCGCGCGCTGGCCGGCCTGGGCGACTGCCTGACCCGGCGGGACCCGGACGAGGCCCGCGCGTGCCGCGAGCGCGCACAGATGATCTTCGAGGAGATGGGGGTGGCTCAGATCAACTGCGAGCCGGCCGCCGGAGAGGGAGGATGAGGGCTGTGACGACTGCGAACGAGAGTGGATATCGGATCGAGCGCGACACCATGGGCGAGGTCCGGGTGCCGGTGGACGCGCTGTGGCGAGCCCAGACCCAGCGGGCCGTGGAGAACTTCCCCATCTCCGGGCGCGGCCTGGAGCCGGCCCACATCCGCGCGCTGGCGCAGATCAAGGGCGCGGCCGCCGCGGTGAACGCGGAGCTCGGCGTGGTCGACACGGACGTGGCGAAGGCGATCGAGACCGCGGCCGCGCACGTGGCGGACGGCGGCTACGACGACCAGTTCCCGATCGACGTGTTCCAGACCGGCTCCGGCACCTCGTCCAACATGAACACCAACGAGGTCATCGCCACGCTGGCCAGCCGCGAGCTGGGCCGTGACGTGCACCCGAACGACCACGTGAACGCGTCCCAGTCCAGTAACGACGTGTTCCCCTCCTCGATCCACCTGGCCGCCACCCAGGCGGTCACGCACGACCTGATCCCGGCGCTCGGACATCTGGCCGACGCGCTGGGCGCCAAGGCCGCCGAGTGGGAGACCACCGTGAAGTCCGGCCGCACCCACCTGATGGACGCCACCCCGGTCACGCTCGGCCAGGAGTTCTCCGGCTACGCCGCGCAGGTGCGGTACGGCGTCGAGCGCCTGGAGGCCGCGCTGCCCCGGCTGGCGGAGTTGCCGCTCGGCGGCACCGCGGTCGGCACCGGCGTGAACACGCCGCCCGGCTTCGCGCCCGCCGTGATCGAGAAGCTGCGCGCCGCCACCGGCCTGCCGCTGACCGAGGCCCGCAACCACTTCGAGGCGCAGGGCGCGCGCGACGCGCTGGTCGAGGCGTCCGGCCAGGTGCGCACGATCGCGGCCGGCCTCTACAAGATCGCCAACGACATCCGCTGGATGGGCTCGGGCCCGCGCGCCGGCCTGCGCGAGCTGCGCCTGCCCGACCTCCAGCCCGGCTCGTCGATCATGCCGGGCAAGGTGAACCCGGTGGTGCCGGAGGCGGTCCGCCAGGTCGTCGCGCAGGTGATCGGCAACGACGCGGCCGTGGCGTTCGCCGGCACCCAGGGCGACTTCGAGCTGAACGTGATGCTCCCGGTGATGGGCCGCAACCTGCTGGAGTCGATCAAACTCGTGGCGAACGTGTCCCGGCTGCTGGCCGACCGCTGCGTGGCCGGGCTGGAGGCGGACACCGACATCACCCGCGGGTACGCGGAGGGCTCGCCGTCGATCGTCACGCCGCTCAACCGCTACCTCGGGTACGACGAGGCCGCCTCGATCGCGAAGACCGCGCTGAAGGAGAACAAGACCATCCGCGAGGTGGTCGTGGAGCGCGGCCACGTGGCGTCCGGAAAGCTCACCGAGGAGCAGTTGGACACCGCTCTTGACGTTCTGCGCATGACGCGGCCGTAGCTCCTGGTTTCGTCTGCTACGCCTGTGTAAAGAATTTGTGCTTGCCTCTATGCGAATACATCGAGATCGGGTGGGATGCTTCCAGGCCGCCATCGGCGGCCGTCCCTCGACTCGAGAGGAAGCAGATGGTGAGCAGACGCTTCACCGCCGGCTCGGTCGCGACCGTGACCGGGCTGGCGTTGGTGCTGGCGGTCCCCGCCGGGGCGGCCACCGCCGCACCGGCCGCGGCCGGCGCGGCCGAATACACGGTGGTCGCGGAGGACGGTGTCTCCACCGCCGCGGCCACGGCGGCGATCGCGGCCGCCGGCGGCACGGTGGTCGAGAGCAACGACAGCGTCGGCACGTTCACGGTGACCGCCGGTGCGGCCGACTTCGCGGCGAAGGCCGCGGCCTCGACCGCGCTGATCGGCGCCTCGAGCAACGACCGCGCGATCGGCAAGGCGCCCAAGCTCGACCTGGTCGAGCAGGAGGCACTGCTGGCGCCCTCGTCCCGGGCCGCGGCCAAGCGCGGCGGCCACGGCGGCCCGAAGCTCGACCCGCTGGACGAGAAGCTCTGGGGCCTGGAGCAGGTCCGCTCCGACGACGCCCGCCGGGTGGAGCCGGGCGACCGCGGCGTGACGGTCGGCATTCTGGACACCGGCGTGGACGCCAGCAACCCCGACATCGCGGCCAACTTCAGCTGGAAGCTGTCCCGCAACTTTGCGCGCGATATCCCGGACGTCGACGGCCCGTGTGAGGTCGAGAGCTGCCTCGACCCGGTCGGCACGGACGACGCCGGCCACGGCACGCACGTCGCCGGCACGATCGGCGCGGCGGTCAACGGCTCCGGCATCTCCGGCGTGGCGCCGAACGTCACGCTGGTCGAGCTGAAGGGCGGCCAGGACTCCGGATACTTCTTCCTGGAGTCGGTCGTCAACGCGCTGACCTACGCCGGCGACGCGGGCCTGGACGTGGTGAACATGTCCTTCTACATCGACCCGTGGCGCTTCAACTGCCTGAACAACCCGGCCGACTCGGCCGCCGAGCAGGCGGAGCAGCGGGCCACCATCACCGCGGTCCGGCGTGCGCTGACCTACGCGCACAACAAGGGCGTGACGCTGGTCGGCTCGCTCGGCAACAGCCACGAGGACCTGGGCAACCCGCGGCCGGACGCGTCCAGCCCGAACTACCCGGGTGGCACCGAGCGGCCGCGCGAGATCGACAACGCGACCTGCTTCGACCTGCCGGCCGAGGGCCCGTTCGTGATCGGTGTGTCCGCGACCGGCCCGTCCGGCCGCAAGTCCGACTACTCGAACTGGGGCACGGAGCAGATCTCCGTCGCCGCGCCGGGTGGCTGGGCCACGGACACGCAGGGCACCGGTGACACGTTCGCCAATCGGATCCTCTCGGCGTACCCGCTGAAGGTCCTGCAGGAGATCGGCCGGGTGGACGCGGAGGGCAACATCGTCCCCGGCTTCGAGAACCGGGTGTTCAAGGACTGCACCAAGGCCGGCGCGTGCGGGTACTACGCGTACCTGCAAGGCACGTCGATGGCGTCGCCGCACGCCTCCGGCGTCGCCGGGCTGATCGTGTCGAAGTTCGGCACGCCGGACTGGCGCCGTGGCGGGCTGACGCTCCCGCCGAACTGGGTCGAGCAGCACCTCTACCGCACCGCGGCGGAGCAGGCCTGCCCGACGCCGGCGCTGATCAGCTACGCGGAGGTGGGCCTGTCGGCCGAGTACGACGCGCTGTGCACCGGCACGAAGAACTTCAACAGCATCTGGGGGTACGGGATCGTGGACGCCTACAAGGCCGTCACCACCCCGCTCCAGCCCTGGGTGAAGCCGTAACCACCTAATCAAGATCATTCGCTGGTACGATGGCCGGTCCCCGCGAGGCGGGGGCCGGCCGTTACCCTTGGAGGGTGACACTACGCTTGTACGACACCGCGACCCGCTCGGTGCGGGACTTCGTCCCGCGGTCACCCGGCAAGGTCGGGATCTACCTGTGTGGTCTCACCGTTCAGGCGCCGCCGCACATCGGCCACCTCCGCTCCGGGGTCAACTACGACGTCCTCCGGCGCTGGCTGCTGCGCTCCGGATACGACGTGACGTTCGTCCGCAACGTGACGGACATCGACGACAAGATCCTCGCGAAGTCCACCGAGCAGGGTCGCCCGTTCTGGTCCATCGCGTATGAGAACGAGGTCAAGCTCGCCGCGGCGTACCGGTCACTCAACGTGCTCCCGCCGACGTACGAGCCGCGTGCCACCGGTCACATCCCGGAGATCCAGCAGATCATCGCGAAGCTGATCGAGGACGGTCATGCGTACCCGGCCGCGGACGGCTGCGGCGACGTCTACTTCTCGGTCCGCAGCTTCCCGGCGTACGGCGCGCTCTCCGGCCAGCACCCGGACGACATGCAGGAGGCGGCGGACAGCGAGGCCCGCGCCAAGCGGGACCCGCGCGACTTCGCGCTGTGGAAGGGCGTGAAGGAGTCCGAGCCGCTGGCCGGCAGCTGGCCGTCGCCGTGGGGCCGCGGCCGGCCCGGCTGGCACATCGAGTGCTCCGCCATGTCCTGGCGCTACCTCGGCGAGGACTTCGACATCCACGGCGGCGGGCTCGACCTCCAGTTCCCGCACCACGAGAACGAGATCGCCCAGTCCCGCGCCGCCGGGTTCGGCTTCGCCGGCTACTGGGTGCACCACGCGCTGCTCAACCTCGGCGCGTCGAAGATGAGCAAGTCGACGGGGAACGTGCTGGATCTCGCGCACGTGGCCGGCATCGGCGTGCGCCCGGTCGAGCTGCGCTACTACGAGGCGCAGCCGCACTACCGGTCGACCATCGACTACTCGGACGACGCGCTGCGCGAGGCCGCGGTGGCATACCGGCGGATCGAGGGTTTCGTCCAGCGCGCCGCCGAGCTGACCGGCCCGGGTGAGCTGGGCGACATCCCGCCCGCGTTCGCGGCCGCGATGGACGATGATCTGAATACGTCCGCGGCGCTCGCGGTCGTGCACGAGTCGATGACCCGCGGCAACACCGCGCTCAGCGCCGGCGACCGGTCGACGGTCGCCGCCGTGCTGGCCGAGGTGCGTGCCATGCTGGACGTGTTCGGCGTCGACCCGCTGGACCCGGCCTGGCAGGCCGGCGGCGGTGGCGCCGGCGACCTCCGCCCGGTGATCGACTCACTGGTCGCGCTCGCGCTCGAGCAGCGCACCGCCGCGCGCGCCCGCAAGGACTGGCAGGCCGCCGACGCCGTGCGTGACCAGCTCAAGAACGCCGGCATCGCGGTGGAGGACACCCCGGCCGGGCCACGATGGACCATTGGGGAGCAGCACTGATGCCGGGCAACTCGCAGCGCAGGAACAAGCGCGTCACGCCGAAGAAGGGCGCGTCGCAGGGTTCCGGCGGAAAGAACCGGTCCGGCCTCGCCGGCCGTGGCCGCACGCTGCCGGCGGACGAGCGTCCCTGGCACAAGGGCTACTCCGGCACCGAGCCGCTGCCCGAGAAGACCGCGCGCAAGCAGGACAAGGAGCGCCGGGCCGCGGCCGCCGAGGGCCGCGCGCCCAAGGTCGGCATGCCCGGCACCAAGGACACCACCTGGGGCAGGAACGGCACCGGCCGCGGCGCCCCGGCGTCCGGTCGCGGCGCGCTCGCCGGTGGCCGCGGTGCCGGCAAGGTCGGCGCGCGCGGCCCGCGGATCGCGCCGGGCCGCCGCTCCACGCCGCCGAAGGACTCGCCCGAGCTGCTGGTCGGCCGCAACCCGGTGGTCGAGGCGCTGCGCTCCGGCGTGCCCGCGACCGCGCTCTACGTGGCGCACGGCATCGAGATGGACGAGCGCGTCCGCGAGGCGGTGCGCACCTGCGCCGACAAGGGCATCGCCATCATGGAGGTGAGCCGGGCCGAGCTGGACCGGATCACCGGCGGGGTGCTGCACCAGGGCATCGGCGTGCAGGTGCCGCCGTTCGCCTACGAGGACTTCTCCGACCTGGTGGCCGCCGCGCTGGAGCAGACCGCGCCGCTGCTGGTCGCGCTGGACGGCGTCACCGACCCGCGCAACCTCGGCGCCGTGATCCGGTCCGCCGCCGCGTTCGGCGCGCACGGCATCTTCGTGCCGGAGCGCCGCGCCGCCGGGATCACCGCGACCGCGTGGCGCACCAGCGCCGGCGCGGCCGCCCGCCTCCCGGTCGCCCAGGTGACGAACCTGACCAGGGCGATCAAGGCCTGTCAGCAGGAGGGCTTCCTGGCGATCGGGCTGGACGCGGACGGTGCCACCGACGTCTACCACCTGGAGGCGGCCACCGGCCCGACCGTGGTGGTGGTCGGCTCCGAGGGCCGCGGCCTGTCCCGGCTGGTCGGCGAGACCTGCGACCTGCGCGTCTCGATCCCGATGGCCTCGGACGTGGAGTCGCTGAACGCGTCGGTCGCCGCCGCGGTCGCCCTTTCGGAGATCACGCGTCGCCGTAACGCCTGAGCTGCGCCGGGTCACTACCATGCGAGGCTGATCTCCCGGAGCGGCCGGGATGCGGCGAGGGAGACACCGGCATGAGGCAGGACGGCCCGTACGGGCTGGGCGTCGATCTCGGCACGTCCAACACGGTCGCCGTGCTGTACACGCCGGACGGCCGCACCCGCCCGCTGCTGTTCGACGGCCAGCCGATCATGCCCTCCGGCGTCTACCTGGACCCGGAGGGCCGGCTGCACGTCGGCCGGGACGCGCAGCGCCTCGCCCAGGCCGACCCGGCCCGCTACGAGCCGAACCCGAAGCGCCGCATCGACGAGACGTCCGTGCTGCTCGGCGACCGCGAGGTCCCGGTCGTCGACCTGCTCGCGGCCGTGCTGGCCGCGGTCGCCCGCGCCGCCGTGGAGGCGGTCGGCTTCCTGCCGCCGGCCATGCTCACCCACCCGGCCGCGTGGGGCCCGGTCCGCCGGGAGACCCTGGCCCAGGCGGTCGCGCGGGCGGGCTGGCCGCCGGTCGGGCCGCGCGGGATCCGGTTCACCCCGGAGCCGGTCGCGGCCGCGCGGTACTTCGCCGAGGTGCTCAGCCGCCCGGTGCCGGCCGGGTCCGCGCTCGCGGTCTTCGACTTCGGCGGCGGCACGCTGGACGTGGCGGTGGTCCGCAACGACGGTCTCGGTCCGGCCGGCCGGCCGGTCTTCTCCGTGGTCAGCTCCGGCGGCGTCGCCGACCTGGGCGGGCTGGATCTGGACGCCGCGCTGGTCGAGCACGTCGGGCGCCTGCTGACCGCGCCATCCCCGCACGCCGCGCCGGACGGCCCGACCCAGCGGCTGGACATCGGCGCGGCGCAGGCGTGGGAGGCGCTGCTCCGGCCCGCCACCGCGACCCAGTGGCGCAACCGCCGCCAGCTCTGGGACGACGTGCGCGGCGCCAAGGAGATGCTGTCCCGGGCCACGGTCGCGCCGATCGCGGTGCCGGGCGTCGAGCGCGCGGTGCACCTGACCCGCGAGGAGCTGGAGCAGGTGATCACGCCGCTGCTGCGCCGCGGCGTGCACGAGACCGCCGGCGTGATCCGCGCGGCCGGCACCACGCCGGACCGGCTGGCCGGGCTGTTCCTGGTCGGCGGCTCGTCCCGGGTGCCGATGGTGGGCCGCCTGCTCCACTCCGACCTGCACATCGCGCCGACCGTGCTGGAGCAGCCGGAGCTGCCGGTCGCGGAGGGCGCGCTGGCCGAGCTGCTCTCCACCGCCGCGCCGATCGCGCCGCCGGTGTCGCCCGCATCCGCGCCCCCGGTCTCACCCGCATCCGTGCCCCCGGTCTCGGCACCCCCGATCTCGGGACCTCCGACGTCCGGACCCCCGGCTTCCGCGCCGCCCGTGTATTCGGGACCGCCGCCGAAGTCCCGCCGGCCGCTGCTGCTGGCCGGCCTGGCCGCCTCGGTCGTGCTGATCCTGCTGGTCACGGCCGGCGTCGTCTACCTGAGCGGGTGGAACCGCCCGTCCCGGATCACCTTCCAGACGATGGAGCCGGGAACCGAGTTCCCGGCCGTCACGGACGACCCGGACGCCTACGTCAGCGACTTCTTCACCGGGGTCGTCGGCGACCGCGCGTTCGTCGCCGCCCAGCGCCCGGACAAGACGCTGGAGATCAAGGGCATCGACCTGGCCCGGAACGAGCGGCTGTGGCTCCAGACCACCGCGCAGGCCGCGCCGGTGAGCTGGTCGGAGCTGCACACCACGGAGCGGTACGTGATCGTCGCCGGTGCCCCGTTCACCGACGACTCCCCGGGTCCGCTGGCCGTCTACGACCGAGACGGCACGCACCTGTGGAACGGCGAGCTGGCGCTCAACCAGCAGTTCGTGGTCTTCGAGGACCGCCTGGTGCTGATCGACCCGAAGGGACGCAAGCTCGTCGGGCTCGACCTGGCGACCGGCGACCCGCGCTGGGAGCTGCCGGTGCCGGTCGGCGAGTTCTCCGAGGCGTTCCGCATCGCGCGGATCAGCTCACCCGGCGAGCTGACCGGACCCGCCCGGCCCGGCGGCACGCCGATGTGGCCGAACCCGGCCGCCGCGCAGCGGTTCGTGCTGGTGACCTCGGACCAGCGCGCCCGCGTGGTGGACGCGACCAACGGCCGGGTCACGTCCGAGCGGTCGGTGGCGATCGAGCCCGCCTACCTGACCCCGAGCCTCGGCATGCAGATCCTGGCCGACGACGACCGGCTCTACATCGGCACCACCGGGGACGGCTACCGGATCGACGCGTACGACCTGGACTCGGACGCCGCGCCGGTGGTCGTCTACAACGGCGCCCACGACCGGCGGCTCGAGACGCTGATCCCGTGCGGCGACGACCGGCTCTGCCTGGCCGACATCGGCGAGGAGAACACGGAGGCGGTCGCGGCCGTCGACGTCCCGGCGGACGGGACCGCGAAGGAGGCCTGGCGCCGGGACGACGTCAAGGGCCTGGTCGCCACGACCGACCCGGGCGCGATGGTCGCCACCGGCGACGGGCTGCTGGTCTGGCGCAAGGCCGAGGACGGCAGCTTCCGGACGTCGCTCTACGACGCGGCCGGCACGAAGGTCTTCGACTGGAGCGGCGTCGGCGCCCGGCTCAACGCGCGCAGCTTCCTGCTCTTCGACCGCGCGTTCTCCTCGTCCGGCGCGGAGAGCGTGCCGCTGGCCGCGGTGGTCGACGACGACCGGGACCCGCAGCAGATCGGCACGCTGATCGAGGCGCGGCTCGGCTCGTGCTCCTGGAACGCGACGACCATCGTCTGCGGCAGCGGCGACAACGGCTTCCGCGTGCAGCACTTCGCCGAGGACTGACCCGGCAGGATCAAGAGCCCTCCACGGTACGCACGGAAGCCGCCACCCCGCCCAGCCGGCGCCGGACCACGTGCAGCGCCAGCAGCGTGTAACCGGCCAGGATCGGGACCAAAATCACCTGGATGAGGTAGCCGAGCGCGATCGTGAACGCCATGATCCCCGCGCTCGCCGCCGGCAGCGCCGGCCGGGACACGGCCAGCCGGGCGGCGTCCCGGGTGGCGGCGCGCCAGCCCGCACCCGCGCGGCCGAACTCGACCACGACCATGGCCGCGAAGCCGGCACCGGCCACCGCCAGCGCCAGCGTCGCCCAGATCAGCGGCGGGCCGCCCGGCGCCAGGCCGACGCTCAGCGCGTGCACGTTGAGCCGGATCAGCACGCCGAACGCGATCAGCACCAGCAGCGGCGGGATGCCGGGCAGCAGCCCGTGCCGGAAGTGGCGCGCGGTCTCGCGTACCCCCGGGAACCGCTCCTGATCCGTCCATCGGGCGACCGCCGCGGAGGCGGTGCCGACGGCCGCGCCCGCGGTGATCACCGGCAGCGCGGCCAGCGTCATCACGATGCCGGTCAGGGCCAGGTCGGAGGCGGCGCGGAGGGTGTCCCGCCAGTCGCGCCGGACCGGAGGCCGGGGAACGTCCTCCACCGGCCCGGGCGACTGGCGGTCATCCACGACGAATCCTCAACCCTTCAGGCCGCTGGTGTTGATGCCCTCGACCAGCATCCGCTGGAACGCGACGAAGAACAGGAACACCGGCAGCAGCGACAGCACGGACATGGCGAACATCGCGCCGAGCGAGCTCTGCCCGGTCGAGTCGATGAACAGCCGCAGCGCGATCGGGACCGTGTAGTCCTCCAACTCGTTCAGGTAGACCAGTTGGGTGAAGAAGTCGTTCCAGGTCCAGATGAACGAGAAGATCGCGGTGGTGACCAGCGCGGGCCGGCTCAGCGGCAGGATCACGTGCCAGAACACGCCGTACGGTGAGCAGCCGTCGATCGTCGCGGCCTCGTCCAGGTCGCGCGGGATGCCCCGCATGAACTGGACCATGAGGAACACGAAGAACGCCTCGGTGGCCAGCGCCTTCGGCACGATCAGCGGCAACAGCGGGGTGTCGATCCAGCCCAGCGTGTTGAACACGATGTACTGCGGGATGATCAGCACGTCGCCGGGGAGCAGCAGCGTACCGATCATGATGGCGAACCAGAGTCCGCGCATCGGGAACCGCAGCCGGGCGAACGCGTACGCCGCGATCAGGCAGGACACCGCGTTCGCGATCACGGTGAGCAGCGCGATCACGGTGCTGTTGATGAAGAACCGGGTGAAGCTGACGTCGAAGCTGTTCCACCCCGCGGCGTAGTGCGACAGCGTGAACTCGGTCGGCAGCACGGAGATGTTGCTGGCGATCTCCGCGTCCGACTTGAACGACGAGCCGATCACCCAGGCCAGCGGGTAGAGCACCAGCAGCAGGCCGACGATCAGCACGGCCAGCCGGACCGCCTGCCCGGCGCTGAACCGGTTCTTCCGGACGGTGACGTGCGGCGCCACAGCGGTCATCGGTCATCCCCATCGGCGTAGTGCACCCAGAACCGGCCGGTGCTGAACAGGACGATCGTCAGGATGCCGATCGTCAGCAGGAACACCCAGGCGAGCGCGGACGCGTACCCCATGTCGAACTCGGCGAAGCCGCGCTTGTAGAGGTAGAGCGTGTAGAGCAGCGTGGAGTCGACCGGGCCGCCGTTGCCGTTGCTGATCACGAACGCGGACGTGAAGCTCTGGAATCCGCGGATCGTCTCCAGCACCAGGTTGAAGAAGATCACCGGCGAGAGCATCGGCATCGTGACGTGCCAGAACTGCCGCCACGGGCTGGCCCCGTCGACGGACGCGGCCTCGTACAGCTCGACCGGCACCTGCTTGAGCCCGGCCAGGAAGATCACCATGGGCGCGCCGAACTGCCAGATGCCCAGGATGATCAGGGTGCCGAGCGCGTAGTCCGGGTCGTTGACCCAGGCCTGCCCGGTGATCCCGAAGAAGGCCAGGAACTCGTTGACCGCGCCGTCGCCGGCGAACAGGGCGCTCCACACCAGCGCGAGCGCGACGCTGCCGCCGAGCAGCGACGGCAGGTAGAACAGGCCGCGGAACAGCCCGACGCCGCGCCAGGCGCGGTTCAGCAGCAGCGCCACCGCGAGCGCGGCGGCGAGCTTGAGCGGCACCATCACCAGCGCGTAGCCGAGCGTCACGGTGACCGCGCGGTAGAACTGCGGGTCGTTCGTGAACATCGTGCGGTAGTTCTCCAGCCCGATCCACTCGACGTCCTCCCAGGTGGAGAAGACCGAGTAGTCGGTGAAGCTGAGGTAGAGCGACAGCAGCATCGGGATGGCGGTGATGCCCATCAGGCCGAGCAGCCAGGGGGAGAGGAATACGTACCCGGCCACGCCTTCCCGGCCGCGCCCGCCACCGGCCCCCCGTCGCTTGCGTGCGACGGGGGACCCGCGGCCGGGCTGCTCGGGGACGACCGGGGCGGATGCCGTGGTCAGTGCCACGAGCGTGCCTCCTTATCCAGGTGCGGGAGCGTCAGGCGAGCTTGCTCTGCGCCTGGGAGATGAAGTCCTGTGCGGCCTGGGCCGGCGTGGCCTTGCCGTACTGGACGCTCTCCGCGATCGTCACCAGCAGCGTGCGGATCGCGGCGTGACCCTTCGGCGGCGGCGCCGGCGCGGCACCGAACTGCGGCGTGATCTGGGTCTCGAACGCCAGCGACGCCTTCTGGTTCGCGTCGGTCAGCGTGGCCTCGACCTCCTTGCGCAGGTCCAGGTTCGGCGTGATGCCGCGCTCGATGCCGAGCGTCTTCGCGGCCGTGGCGTCGTTCACGAAGAAGTTGATCACGTCGGCGACCACGTCCGGGTGCTCGGTCCTGGACGAGCCGGACCAGTACATCGAGGCGCGCGCCCACTGACCGTTCGGATTGCCCGGGTACGCGACCAGGCCGAGCTGGTCCTTGGTGTTCTTGGACAGCGCGGCCAACTGGTTCGACCAGACCCAGCTGGTGGCGGCCTTGCCGGTCACCACGAGCTGCTTGGTCGCGTCCGAGCTGTTGCCCTCGTGGATCACGTCGGCGGTCGGCGTGGCGCCGGAGTCACGCGCGCCCTTCCACAGCTCGAACCAGCGGGTCAGGTCCTCGGCCGTGAAGCCCAGCTCCTTGCCGTTGTAGAACTCCTTGCCCTGCTGGCGCAGCCACACCCAGAGCGCCTTGTAGTCCGCGCTCGGGTCCATCGTGCCGGGCAGCTTGCCGCCGGACTTGTCGCTCACCTGCTTCGCCCAGGTGATGAAGGCCTCCCAGGTCATGCCGGTGGTCGGCTCCGCGACGCCGAACTCCTGGAGCTTGGACCTGTTGTAGATCAGGCCGGGCGTGTTCTCCGCCAGCGCGACGCCGGCCTGCTTGCCGTCGACCACGCCGTACTTCGCCAGGCTCTCCGGGAACTTGGACAGGTCGAGCGACTTGTCCTCCACGTACGGCGTGAGGTCCAGCGTGACCTTGCGCTCGGCCAGCTCGGAGAGCATGTTGTCATCGAGCTGGAAGAGGTCCGGCGCGTTCCCGCCGGCCGCCTGCGTGGACAGCTTGTCCAGGTAGCCCTGGTTGCCCTGGAACGTGGTCACGAACGTGACGTTCGGGTGGGCGGCGGTGTAGGCGTCGAGCACCTTCTTCGTGGTCTCGGCGCGCGAGTCGTCGCCCCACCAGAAGACGCTGAGCTCGACCTTCTCGTTCGGATCGGTGCCGGCGCTGTCGCCGCTGTCTCCGCAGGCAGCGGCGCCGAAGATGAGCGGAAGCGCGACCGCGGTCGCGGCCAGGCCGCGAAGAACACGGCCAATTTTGAGGGTACGGTGAGGGCGCGCGGGCAGCGCGCTCTCCGGATGTGTGGCGGGGTGCATTCTTGCGCTCACTCCTTGGGCTAGGAGGCGACAACTTCCGGGAGAGGCGCGACCGCGCCGCCCGGGTCCGCAGTGCCATGCGGGCCCGGGCCCGTTGAGTCGCGTATGACCAACTGGGTCTGCAGCGTTACCTGTGCGGTGGTGCGGCGGTCGTCGACGGGAACGGTCCCGGTGGCGCCGCGTCCGACGCGACCCGGCCAGGAGCCGTCCTGTTGCAGGAGCATGTCGACGGCCGCCCGTCCGGCAGCCGCCGTGGGGTTGGCCACCGTCGTCAATCTGGGCCGGGTCAGCCGGCTGAGCGTGATGTCGTCGATGCCGACCACGCTCACCTCGGCCGGGACCGCGATGCCGAGCGAGTCGAGCCCTTCCATCAGCCCGATCGCCATCAGGTCGTTGTAGGCCAGCACGGCCGTCACCTCGGCCCGGCGCACCTGCTCGGCCATCGCCTGGCCGCCGCGCTCGGTCGGCGGGTTCGGCCCGAGCACGGTCAGCTCCGCGTCGCCGGCGCGGGCCGCCGCGGTGGCGGACCGGCGGATCTCCCGGCTGGTCCACGAGCCGCGCGGGCCGGAGAGCAGCGCCAGGTCGCGGTGGCCGAGGGAGATCAGGTGCTCGACCGCGAGCCGGGCGCCCTGGCCGACGTCCATCACCACCGACGGCAGGCCGGCCACCTGGCGGTTGATCACGACCAGCGGGACCTCGCGGGACAGCTGCTCGATCAGGCTGTTGCTCATGCGCGGGCTGCACAGCAGGATGCCGTCCACCTGCTTGGCGAGCGCGTGGACCAGCTCCTCCTCGACGGCCGGGTCCTCATTCGTATCCGTGACGAAGATGTGGTAGTCCCGCTGCCGGGCCTGGGTCTCGGCCGCCTTGATGAGCAGCGGGAAGAACGGGTTCGAGATGTCCGGGACGATCAGGCCCATGTTGTGCGTGCGGCCGGTGATCAGCGCGCGCGCCGCCCGGTTGGGCCGGTAGCCCAGCGACTCCGCACACGCGAGCACGCGACTGCGCGTGTCCGGGTTGACCAGGTGCGGCGCCGAGAAGGTGCGCGAGACGGTGGAGATGTGCACCCCCGAGGCCCGGGCAACGTCTCGGATCGTGGCTGGCACGCGAACCCCTTCGTGGTCATCGATGGTGTGGCCGTCGTCACGTGGATGGCCAATTAATGCAAACGGTTGTGCCTATGTCAATGGACGTTTATTGCGGAACTATTGCGGAAGCGCTCCCAAGGGGATCATGCATGCGGGCAAAATCGGACAAAGTCGGTCTCTTTGTGTTCGACCGTTGACGGACAGCTACCCCTCATGGTTTCTTCGCTGCAAACCTTTGCAGTTATGGAAAGCGATGTAACACGAAGAACGCCCGAGTGAACCCCCTCTGAGGAGCCTCGTGTCCGACCTCCTTCTGCCCGCCGAGCCCACCCAGCGCGGCATCGCCCGAGAGCTGTACGCGCTGGCGGCCGAACAGCCGATCATCTCGCCGCACGGCCACGTGGACCCCGGCCTGCTCGCGGACGACGCGCCGTTCCCCGACCCGGCCCGGCTGATCATCGTGCCCGACCACTACGTCACCCGGATGCTGCTCAGCCAGGGCATTCCCCCGGCGGAGCTGGGCGTGCCCGCGCGCGACGGCACGCGGACGGCCACGGACGGGCGAACGATCTGGCGGCGCTTCGCGGAGCACTGGCACCTGTTCCGCGGCACGCCGTCGCGGCTGTGGCTGGAGCGGACGTTCGAGACCGTGTTCGGCGTGACCGACCGGCTCGGCCCGGACACCGCCGACGCGATCTACGACCGGATCTCCGCGAGTTTGGACACGCCGGAGTTCCGCCCGCGCGCGCTGTTCGAGCGCTTCAACATCGAGGTGCTGGCCACCACGGAGTCGCCGCTGGACGACCTGTCCCGGCACGCCAAGCTGGCGGAGGACGGCTGGGGCGGGCCCGGTGGCCGGGTGATCACCACCTTCCGGCCGGACAACGTGGTCGACATGGAGTTCGAGGACTGGGCCGGCAACGTGGCCCGGCTCGGCGAGATCACCGGCGAGGACACCGGGACGTACCGCGGATATCTGCACGCCCTCCGGGCGCGGCGCCGGGACTTCATCGCGGCCGGCGCGACCAGCACCGACCACGGGCACCTGACCGCGCGCACGCTGCTGCTCACCCCGGTCGAGGCGGCCGCGCTCTACGCGCGCGGGCTGTCCGGGCGGGCGACGCCGGCGGACGCGGAGGCGTTCCGCGCGCACATGCTGGTCGAGATGGCGCGGATGTCCATCGAGGACGGTCTGGTCATGCAGCTGCACCCGGGCGCGTTCCGCAACCACAACCGGTGGCTCTACGACACGCACGGCCGCGACGTGGGCGGCGACGTTCCGCACGCGGTCGAGTTCGTGCACGGGCTGAAGCCGCTGCTCGACGCGTACGGCAACGACCCGCGGCTGCGGCTGGTGCTGTTCACGCTGGACGAGGACACCTTCACCCGGGAGCTCGCTCCGCTGGCCGGCGGCTACGCGGCGCTCTACCTCGGCGCGCCGTGGTGGTTCCTGGACTCGCCCGAGGTGATGCGCCGGTTCCGCGAGGCGGTCACCGAGACCGCGGGCTTCTACAACACGTCCGGCTTCGTGGACGACACGCGCGCGTTCTGCTCGATCCCGGTGCGGCACGACGTGGCCCGCCGCATCGACGCCGGGTTCCTGGCCCGGCTGGTCGCCGAGCACCGCCTGCCGCTCGACGAGGCGGCCGAGACGATCGTCGACCTCGCCTACCGGCTGCCCAAGAAGATCTTCAAAATCGGAGAGAAGCTGTGACCACCATTCTCGCGGTCGAGGTGCACGACGTGCGGTTCCCCACGTCGGACTCGGCGGACGGTTCCGACGCGATCAACCGTGGCGACTACTCGGCCACCTACGTGGAGCTGCGGACCGATACGGCCCACGTCGGGGCGGGCTTCACGTTCACCAACGGCCGGGGCAACGAGATCACCTGCGCGGCCGTGCGCGCGCTGGCCCGGCACGTGACCGGCAAGACGCTGGAGGAGATCGTCGCGGAGCCGGTGGCGTTCTGGCGGTCGCTCTCCGCGGACGCGCAGCTGCGCTGGCTCGGGCCGGAGAAGGGCGTCATCCACATGGCGACCGGCGCGCTGGTCAACGCGGTGTGGGACCTGCGGGCCAAGGTCGAGGGCAAGCCGCTGTGGCGCCTGCTGGCCGAGATGCCGACGGCGGAACTGGTCGCGTCGATCGACTTCCACCACATCACGGACGCGATCACACCGGCGGAGGCGGCCGCGATCCTGGACAAGGGCCGGGTCGGGCTGGAGGAGCGGCTGGCTCTCATCACGCAGGACGGGTTCCCCTCCTACACCACCTCGGTCGGCTGGCTCGGCTACCCGGACGAGAAGGTGCGCGCGCTGAGCCGGGCCGCGTTCGCCGAGGGCTGGCGGGCCGTGAAGATGAAGGTCGGCGGCCCGATCGAGGACGACGTGCGCCGGGCCCGGATCATCCGCGAGGAGGTCGGCCCGGAGACGCGGCTGATGATGGACGCGAACCAGGTGTGGGACGTCGACGAGGCGATCGCGAACATGGCGCGGCTGGCCGAGTTCGACCCGTACTGGATCGAGGAGCCGACACACGCGGACGACGTGCTCGGGCACGCCCGCATCCAGCGCGCGGTGGCGCCGATCCGGGTGGCGACCGGCGAGGTCGCGGCGAACCGGGTGATCTTCAAGCAGCTCCTGCAGGCCGAGGCGATCGGCGTCATGCAGATCGACGCGTGCCGGGTCGGCGGCGTCAACGAGGTGCTGTCGGAGATCGTGATGGCCGCGAAGTTCGGCGTGCCGGTCTGCCCGCATGCGGGCGGCGTGGGGCTGTGCGAGTACGTGCAGCACCTGGCGATCTTCGACTACCTGCGGGTGAGCGCGTCGCTGGACGGCCGGATGGTGGAGTACGTCGACCACCTGCACGAGCACTTCGTCGACCCGGTCCGCACGGTCTCCGGCAGGTACGTGTTGCCGGAGCAGCCCGGATACAGCGCGGAGATGAAGCCGGAGTCGGTCGCGGAGTACAGCTTCCCGGACGGCCCGATCTGGAGCGCCCGACTGGCGGACGGGGTGGAGGCATGAGCGAGCTTGCGAGCGAATCATTGGCTCAGCGCCGACCACGACGTGACCGCGGCGTGGATGAGCAACCCGGCATTCGTGAGCTTGCGAGCGAATCATCGGCTCAGTGCCGGCCACGACGTGACCGCGGCGTGGATGAGCAACCCGGCATTCGTGAGCTTGCGAGCGAATCATCGGCTCAGCGCCGACCACGACGTGACCGCGGCGCGAAGGGAAGTCCGGCATGACCAGCACGGTGGGGGTGGCGCGGCTGGGGATCGGGGCGATCGCGTCGTTGCCGATCGAGAGCCGGCCGCTGGTCCGGCCGGACGAGATCAGGTCCGGCATCGTGCACCTCGGGCTCGGCGCGTTCCACCGGGCGCACCAGGCGGTCTACACCGAGGAGGCGATCTCCGCGGGTGGCGGGGACTGGGGCATCGTCGGGGTCGCGCCGCGCAGCACCGGGGTGTTCGACCGGCTGCGGGCGCAGGACAACCTGTTCAGCGTGACCACGCTGGGGGCGCACACCTCGCGGACCCGCGTGATCGGCGCGCTGTCCGAGGTGCGGCACGCGGCGAGCGATCCGGCCGCGATCGTGGCGCTGCTGGCCGACCCGCGGATCCGGGTGGTGACGCTGACCGTGACGGAGAAGGCGTACCAGCTGGATCCGGTCACCGGCGAGCTGCTGGCGGACGAGGAGGTGGCCGCGGACCTGACCACGGACCGGCCGCCGCGGACCGTGCCCGGCCTGCTGATCCGCGGCCTGCTGGCCCGCGCCGCCGCGGACGCCGGGCCGATCACGCTGCTGAGCTGCGACAACCTCCCGTCGAACGGGCGGCGCACGCACGGCCTGGTCGCCGCCGGGCTGGCGTTCGCCGCGGCGGGCGACGCGGCGAGCTGGGTGGACCGCAACGTCACGTTCCCGAACTCGATGGTGGACCGGATCGTGCCCGCGTCCACGCCGGAGACGCTGGCCACCGCGGCGGCGGCGCTGGGCGTCGAGGATCAGGCCGCGGTCGCGGCCGAGCCGTACATCCAGTGGGTGATCGAGGACCGGTTCCCGGGCGGGCGGCCGGCCTGGGAGCGGGCCGGCGCGATCATGACGGATGACGCGGGGCAGTGGGAGCGGCTGAAGCTGCGCACGCTGAACGGTGTCCACTCCGCGCTGGCCTACCTGGGCGCGCTGGCCGGGAAGGAGACCATCGCGGAGTCGCTGGCGCTGCCCGGCATGGAGGCCACGCTGCGCCGGCTGATCGCGGAGGACATCGCGGAGAGTTTCGAGCCGCCGGACGGGGTCTCCATCACCGGGTACGGCGACGAGGTGCTCGCCCGGTTCGCCAACCCGGTGATCCTGCACCGTACGCACCAGGTCGCCATGGACGGCACGCAGAAGCTGCCGCAGCGCATCCTGCACACGATCCTGGACCGCCGGGCCGCGGGCGGGGACGCGCGCTGGGCCACGCTGGTGGTCGCCGCGTGGATGCGGTTCGCGCAGGGTGCGGCGGACGACGGCACCGCGCTGCCGCTGAACGACCCGCTGGCCGACCGGATCCGGACCGTGCTGGCGGACACGCCGTCCGAGCCCGCGGCCGTGGTCGACGCGCTGCTGCACATCGACTCGGTCTTCCCGGCCGCGCTGGTCGCCGACGACGAGGTGCGCGCGTCGATCACGGCCTGGCTGACCGACCTGACCCGGCACGGCGCGGTGGCCACGGTCGAGGCGGCGGGCAGGTGAGCGGCCGGTGAAGCGGGTGGCGCTGATCGGCGCGAGCGGGCACGGGCTCTCGCACCGCCGCAACCTGGCCCGGCTGGCCGCCGCCGGCCGGGTCGAGATCGCGGCGTTCGCGGACCCGCGCCCGCCGGTGCCGGAGCCGGACGCCCCGATCCCGGCCGGCACCCGGATCTTCACCGGCCACGCGGAGATGCTGCGCGAGATCCGGCCGGACGCGGTGGTGATCTGCACGCCGCCGCACACGCACCGCGAGATCGCCACGGACGCGCTGGAGGCCGGCGCGGACGTGCTGCTGGAGAAGCCGCCGGTGATGTCGCTGGCCGAGCACCGGGCGCTGGCGGCGGTGGCCGCGCGCACCGGGCGGGCGCTCCAGATCGGGTTTCAGGCGCTCGGTTCGGCCGCGCTGGACGAGCTGCGCGCCGCGATGGCGGACGGCCGGCTGGGCGAGGTCACCGGCATCGCCGCGCTGGCGTCCTGGCAGCGGCCGGACGCGTACTACGCGCGGACGCCGTGGGCGGGCCGGCGCACCGTGAACGGCCGCCCGTCGCTGGACGGCGCGATCGCGAACCCGCTGGCGCACGCGCTGATGCAGGCCCTGGCGCTCGCGCCGGACCCCGTGCCGGTCGCGCTGGAGCTGGAGCGGTACCGCACCCGCCCGATCGAGGTGGACGACACCGCGAGCCTGCGCGTGTCGTTCGCCGCCGGGCCGCCGGTGCTGATGGCGGTGACGCTCTGCGGCGAGGACTTCATCCGCGGCGAGATCGTCGTGCACGGTACGCACGGCCGGGCGGTGCTGGAGTACCCGACCGACCGGCTGCTGCTGCCCGGCGACGACGCGCCCCGCCAGGTGCCCGGCCGCCGTGACCTGCTGGAGAACCTGCTCGACGACCCGGGGCACCTGATCGCGCCGCTGGCCCGGACCGCGCCGTTCACCGCGGTGCTGGAGGCGGTGCAGGCCGCGCCACTCCCGGACCCGGTCGACGCGGCGCTGGTCGACTCCGTGGGCGCGCCGCCGGGCCGGGTGCACGTGATCCGGGGCGTCAACGCGGCGCTGCGGGCCGCGGCGGAACGGCCGGGACTGCTCTCCGAGGTGGGGGTCGGCTGGGCGCGGGCGCCGTGGCGCACCACGATCGGCGGATTGCCGGCACGGGACCTGCAAACGGGAGGCAAAGCGGCCCGGTAACCAATACGGACAGAGTGGTCCACACTCCGGCGATTGTTCGCCGGTCAATGGGCCATGCCTCTTTTATGTGCAACTAACCTGCATATTCGTTTTATTGACTCTCATCCACGTAAATATCTACGTTGAGCCCAGATGTTTCGCGTTCGTAAACGCATTCGTGTGGCGCTCAGGTGGAGAGATCAATGACGAGACGATTGACCGCGGCGGCGATCGCGGGACTGCTTCTGGTGACGCTTCCGTCGGCCGCGCGGGCCGGCGGCGGTGGCAACTACGGGAAGAGCGCCGACCTCGGCCGGCAGGTGCTGCCCGCGAACGACGGCTGGGCCGCGGCCGGTCCCGGCACCACGGGCGGCAGCGCGGCCGACGACGCGCACGTGTTCACCGTGCGGACCCGCGCCGAGCTCGTCGCCGCGATCGGCGGGCGGGCGAACGCCGTACCGAAGATCATTTACGTCGACGGGCACATCGACGGGTTCGAGGCCGCGGACGGCACGCTGCTGGACTGCGCGGCCCTGGCCGATCCGGCGTACTCGCTGGACGCGTACCTGGCCGCCTACGACCCCGCCACCTGGGGATACGTGGCGCCGGCCGGTGAGCTGGAGGCCGCGCGGGTGCGCTCGGTGGCCCGGCAGACCGCGCAGACGCAGATCAATCTCAGCCCGAACACGACGCTCGTCGGCCGGCCCGGCGCCACGCTGAGCGGCCTGACGCTGATGGTCGACGGCGCCAGCAACACGATCATCCGGAACCTGGCGATCGAGGACGCGCGGGACTGCTTCCCGGCCTGGTCGCCGACGGACGGCGAGTTCGGCAACTGGAACTCGAACTACGACCTGATCTCCGTGCGGCGCAGCGAGAACGTGTGGGTCGACCACAACACGTTCTCCGACGGGGACAACCTCGACGCGGACCAGCCGATCTACTTCGGACGGCCGTACCAGGTGCACGACGGCGCGCTGGACATCACGCACACGGCCAGCCTGGTCACCGCGTCCTGGAACGTCTTCACCGACCACGACAAGACCATGCTGATCGGCTCGTCGAACACGGTCGGCCCGGACGTCGGCCGGCTCAGGGTGACGATCCACCACAACCTGTTCGACGGCAGCGTGCAGCGCCTGCCCCGGGTGCGGTTCGGCCAGGTCGACATCTACAACAACCACTACCGGCTGTCCGGCGAGACGTTCGACTACGCGTGGGGCGTCGGCGTGCAGTCCGCCATCTACGCGGAGAACAACTACTTCCGGCTCTACGACGACCTGCGGCCGGACGCGATCATCCACGACTGGGGCGGCACCGCGATCACCGAGCGCGGCACCGTGATCCGCATCGGCAACCGCGCCGAGGCCGCGATCAGCGTGCTCGACGCGTACAACGCCACCCACGACCCCGATCTGAGCGGCGACGCCGGCTGGACCCCCGTGCTGCGGGCCGGTCCGGTGCTGCCCGCCACGGATGTCCCGAGCGTCGTCGGCTCGTCCGCCGGCGCCGGGAGGCTGTAGCGCCCATGCGGCTCGGTCGTCCCGCCACGGCTCCACGGGACGGCCGGGCATGACCCGAAAGGAACCCCCACGATGCGACGTGTCGCCCACACGATCGCCCTCGCCGCGGTGGCCGCGGTCGCCCTGGTCTACGCGGCCCCGGCCGCCAACGCGGCCGCACTGCTCACCGACACCTTCGAGGACGGCAACTCCAACGGCTGGTCCAAGTCCGGCGGCTCCTGGTCCGTCGTCGCCGACGGCTCGCTCGTCTACCGCCAGACCGGCACCGGCGCGGACGCCCGCACGTACACCGGCGAGGCGACCTGGACCGACTACTCCGTCCGGGCCCGGGTGAAGCCGACCGGCTTCAACGGCAGCGGGCGCACGGCCGGCGTCACCGCCCGCGTGCAGAGCGGCAGCGCCTACTACGGGCTCGCGGTCTCCAACGCGGGCCGGATCGAGCTGTTCAAGCGCGCCGGCGGCGCACCGATCTCGCTGGGCGGCGCGTCCGCCGCCGTCACCACCGGCACCTGGTACACGCTCACGCTCGAGGTCTCCGGCAGCACGCTGCGCGGATACCTGAACGGCGCGCTGGTCGCGACCGCGACGGACAGCACGTTCGCCTCGGGGCGGGCCGGGCTCGCCACGTCGTACGCGTCGGCCAGCTTCGACGACGTCGACGTCTCCACCGGCCCGGTCGCGGAGCCGACCGGCACCGTGACGCCGACGCTGCCACCCACCGAACCGCCGATCGACCCGGGCGCGCCGCCGATCGGGTTCGCCTCGGTCAACGCGCTCGGCCAGAACGGGACCACCGGTGGCGCGGGCGGACCGACCGTCACGGTGGACACCGCGGCCGAGTTCCTGACCGCGATCGCCACGGCCGGCCCGCTGAACATCCGGGTCAGCGGCGTGCTCACGCTGCCCGGCCCGATGCACGACGTGACCAGCGACAAGACCATCGTGGGCGTGGGCGCCTCGTCCGGCCTGACCGGCGGCGGGCTCAACATCGGCCTGCCGGTCTCCTCCGCGACGTCGCCGCCGGCGGACGCGGTGCACAACGTGATCATCCGGAACCTCAACTTCACCGGTACGCCGGACGACGCGATCAACGTGCAGATGTTCACCCACCATGTGTGGATCGACCACAACGACCTGTCCGACGGGTACGACGGGCTGATCGACATCAAGCGCGGCTCGTCCTACGTGACGGTCTCCTGGAACCACACGCACGACCACTCGAAGAACATGCTGCTCGGGCACGACGACGGCAACGGCGCGCAGGACACCGGCTATCTGAAGGTGACCTACCACAACAACTGGTTCGACCGGACGCCGCAGCGCAACCCGCGGGTCCGCTTCGGCGAGCCGGTGCACGTGTTCAACAACTACTTCGTCTACAACACCGACGTCGGCGTGGCCTGCCAGGCGAACGCGGGCTGCGTGGTGGAGGGCAACTACTTCGAGGACGTCGAGGAGCCGGTCAGCAACAGCTACGCCGGACCGGCCGGGCGCTGCGTGGCCCGCGACAACGTCTTCGTCGGCGAGTCCGGCGCGCCGGACTGCAGCGGCACCGTGCAGGAGCCGAGCGCGTACTACAGCTACACGGTCGCGGACCCGAACGGCGTCAAGGCCGCGGTCACGGCCGGCGCCGGCACCGGGAAGATCAACTTCTGATCCACGGTACGACGTGGCCGCGGGCGGCCGGCAGAACCGCCCGCGGCCACCGGCCCCCGGTGGTGGGCAGACACCTCCGGGGGCCGCAAGCCTCAACATATCGACCTTTGTCGAGGTGTTGACGGAATCCGGGCGGGGGCGGTGCCGCCACACCACCGCCTCCGCCCCCTCGCTCCTTCGCGTCCGGCTCACCCCGATCGACGGCGCCAACCGGTTCGTGCAGAACGCGACGAACCACTACTACCTGGCGTTGCGCGGAAACCGGACGATCGAGCTGAAGACGCCTGGGCCGACGACGCCTGGGCCGACCGGGCCGCCGCCGGGTGGGCTGGCGGGATGGGCCACGCAGAACGGCGGGACCGCCGGCGGTGCGGGCGGGCGACCGTCACCGTGAGCGACGGGCAGGCGCTGGCCGACGCGCTGGAGGAGGACGGGCCGCTGACCATCCGGGTGCAGGGGGCACTGTCCATGCCGAACACGATGAACGACGTCGAGTCCGACAAGACCGTGATCGGCGCGCCCGGAGCCGTGCTGGACAACGGCCTCAACGTCAGCGACGCGCACAACGTCATCATCCGCGGCGTGGCGTCCACCATGGGCGCGGGCGTGCTGGTCGAGGGCAACCACTTCGAGAACGTGACCCGGCCGACCGCGGTGGGATACGCCGGGTCCGGACCGGGAGATCTCGTCCGGCGCGACAACGTGTTCGTCAACTCGGGCGCGCCGGAGAGCGCGGGGACCGTGAACCCCATTCCGTACGCGTACTCCCTGGATTTGGCCGCCACCGTGAGGTCGGTGCCACCCCGCAGGACGCTCTATAGGCTGGCGTGTATGCGGTACGAGCTGCTGGACAGCGCCGCGGCGGCGCCGCTGGGCGACCTGCTGACCGAGGTGTACGCCGAGGTGTACGCGGAGCCGCCGTACCGTGAGGGCCCCGAGCAGGTGGCGCGCTTCCGCGAGCGCTATCCCGAGGACGTCGGGCGGACCGGCTTCGTGCTCGTCCGCGCGGTCGACGGCGGCGAGTTGGCCGGCGTCGCCTACGGATGGACGATGGAGCCCGGCCGATGGTGGCCGGGCGCCGTCCCGGAACCGCCGGAGCGGCTGCGTGCCGCCGCCAAGGCCGCGCTGCTGGAGTGGATCGTCCGCGCTCCGTGGCGCGGCCGGGGCGTGGGCGGCGAGCTGCTGCGCCGCTGGCTGAACCTGCGATCGGAGCCGTGGGCGACGCTGGTCAGCCATCCCGCCGCGCCCGCCCGACGGGTCTACACCGCTCTCGGCTGGCAGCAGGCCGGCACGCTCAAGCCCGACCTCTTCCCCGAGTTGGACGTCCTCACGCTTCCCCTGCGCCAGGACGGCGGTTGAGGTCCTGCCGCCTCGGATCCGGCAGGGAGGAGCGCCAGCGACGACCGGTGCCCGCGGGAGCATGCGGGACCCGGGCCGCCGGAAGCGGGAAATCCGGTCCTGTGAAAAGCCGAAAGGGCGGCTCCCGACGGGAGCCGCCCTCGACGCGATCCGAGATCAGATGCGCTCGGTGGTCTTGGCGTTGAAGAGGTGGATCTTGTCGGCGCGCGGCTTGACGTAGACCGTGTCGCCCATGTTGGGCATGTGGCGGCGGTCGGTGCGGACGACGAAGCGCTCGGCGACGCCGCCGATGGTGGCGTGGCCGTAGACGTTGGCGTCGGAGCCGAGGTCCTCGACCAGCTCGACCACGATCGGCAGGCCACCCTCGCTGGCGCCGACCAGGTCGGTGTCCTCGGGGCGGAAGCCGACGGTCACCTTGTCGCCGCCGGTGCGGGCGGACTCGACCTGCTCGCGGGTGAGCGGCAGCACGATGCCGGCGAAGTCGGCGCCGCCGTCGACCAGCGCGACGGTCTTGATGTTCATGGCCGGGGAGCCCATGAAGCCGGCGACGAACACGTTCTTCGGGGTGTCGTAGAGCGCGCGCGGCGTGTCGACCTGCTGCAGGTTGCCGTCCAGCATGACCGCGACCCGGTGGCCCATGGTCATGGCCTCGACCTGGTCGTGGGTGACGTAGACGGTGGTGATGCCGAGCTTCGCCTGGAGGCTGGCGATCTGCGAACGGGTCTGCACGCGGAGCTTGGCGTCGAGGTTCGACAGCGGCTCGTCCATGAGGAAGACCTGCGGCTCACGCACGATGGCGCGGCCCATGGCGACGCGCTGGCGCTGACCACCGGAGAGCGCCTTCGGCTTGCGGGCCAGGAACTCCTCCAGCTGGAGCAGGCCGGCGGCCTCCTTCACCCGGCGGTCGATCTCCGCCTTGGAGGTCTTGCGCAGCTTGAGCGCGAAGGCCATGTTCTCGTACACCGACATGTGCGGGTAGAGCGCGTAGTTCTGGAAGACCATCGCGATGTCGCGGGCCTTCGGCGGGAGGTGCGTGACGTCGCGGCCGTCGATCAGGATCTGACCGGCGTCGACGTCCTCCAGGCCGGCGAGCATGCGCAGCGAGGTGGACTTTCCACAACCCGACGGGCCGACGAGGACCAGGAACTCGCCGTCGGCGATGTCCAGCTGGAGCTCGTTGACCGCGGGGCGCTCGGTGCCCGGGTAGATGCGGGACGCCTTCGCGTAGGTGACCGTAGCCATGGTGAGGCTGCTTCCTTTCACCGGCAGGAACGTGCCGGACGATCCGAGTGAAGAGGAGCGGGTCGATGTCTCCACCGACCCCTTAGATGATCTCCGATGTGCCTGACGGCGCGCCGGTTGTCACCCGTGTCACGCCACCGTAAACGCGTTTCCGACCCCTGCCAAGGCCTCATCCGGCGAACCCCCACGGCAAAACCGAACAATTGGTACGCCGAGCGGGTAAAGGTCTGCGCCCGTGACCGAAGTGGCTATGCTGGCGGGGCGCGGCGCGCGCCTCCTTAGCTCAGTTGGCCAGAGCACTCGCCTTGTAAGCGAGCGGTCGTCGGTTCGAGTCCGACAGGGGGCTCCGGCTTTCCCTTCGAGGCTGTCTGCCTGGAGAGTGCTACCCCGAATTGATCATGCGCGGCGGATGCCGGCCGATGGGGAGCGGGACCAACCCTCGGACGGAAGGCGGAGCCATGATCGAGCCGCGTACGGATGAGCTGAAGGCCGCGCGTCATCGTCTGGTCGGGATGGCGAGTGGAGCGGCGCTGCTGGGCGGCATCGGGGTGGTGTCGGCGGCGCGGGCCGCGGCGGCGCGCCGCACGGAGCCGACGCCGCCGGAGCCGCTGATCGGTGCCTAGCGGGATCGGTGCTAGCGGGATCGGTGCCTAGCGGGATCGGTGGCTAGGCCGCGGCCGGCCAGACGTAGGGCAGGTCGGCCGGGATGTCGCCGAAGAGTTTGCCGTAGTGGTCCGGGTCCTTGCGCAGCAGCGCGGAGCGGTGGCTGAGGTGGAAGGCCTCGTCGCCGAGCCAGGGTGGGACGGCGCAGACCCGTTCCAGTTGCGCCTGGGTGCGGATGGTGACGTCGGCGGGGGACCGGCCGCGGGCGGCGGCGTAGTCGGTGATCAGAGTGGCCGCGACCGTGTCCGCGTGGCCGCGTTCCTGCCAGGCGACGCACACGTCCAGGCCGTACCGGACCAGGGCCTCCTCGAAGCCGCGCCACATCTTCACGGCGGGGTGGTTGCGCCAGCCGTACCCGGGCCGGGTCAGGCCGCGCAGGACCTGGAGCGTTTCGGCGCGCTGTTTACCCAGCCGTTTCGTGTCGAGTACCCGAGCACTCTCCATGAAATCGGGATAAGGCAGGAATGTCTGCATCGTTGCCGGGAGTACCCACTCCGGTGGGCGCGCATTCCCGCGACCGGTAAGAATGAGCCCTTGCCGGAGAAGGTGGGGATGATGGTGGCGCGGGCCCGATGGCGGCTGTGGTTACCGGTCGCGGTGGCGCCGCTGCTCACGCTCGTGCTGGCGATCGCGCGGTCCGGCTGGTGGCAGGGCGCGCTGATCGTGGCGCTGGGCACGGCGGTCGCCTGGCTGGCGCCGGGCGCGGCCGAGGGGCGCCGCGCGGCGCGGGAGTTCCGCCAGGTCACCACGGACATACGGCGTCAGCAACTGGCCGCGGAGCAGCGGCGGCGAGAGGCGGAGTACCGCCGGGCCGAGGCGGAGGAGCGGCGTACGGAGGCCGAGGAGCGGCGGGCCGAGGCGGACGAGGCGCGGCGGCGCGCGGACGCGGCCCGGGAGGCGGCGGACGAGCGCGCGCTGATCGGCCCGGAGATGCACGACCTGGTCAGCAACGCGATCGGGGTGATGGTGGTGCTGGCCGAGGGTGGCCCGGCCGCGGTGGAGGGACGGCCGCAGGCGGCGGTGCGCGCGTTCGACACGATCGCCGGCACCGGCCGGCGCACGCTCGCGGAACTCGGCGACATGCTCGGCGTGCTGCGCCGCGACATCGAGCCGGGGCAGCGCGCGGTGCCCGGCCTGGCCGATCTGCCGGAGCTGGTGCGGATCATGCGGGCCGCCGGGATGGCGCTCACCCTGGTGGCGCCGGAGGACGTCCGGCTCGGCCGCCGCGAGGGGCTGGCGGTCTACCGCGTGGTGCAGGAGGCGCTGACCAACGCGCTCAACCACGCGCCGGGGCAGCCGGTCGAGGTGCGGCTGGAGGTCCTGGACGAGCGGCTGGTGGCGACCGTGAGCAACCCGGTGCCGCCGCGTCGCGGCCCGGAGCCGGCGAACGGGCACGGCGTGCGGAGCATGCGCGAGCGGGCGGAGAGTGTGCGCGGCGAGCTGTCCGCGGCCGAGGACGACGGGCGCTGGCGGGTGCGCCTGGCCGTGCCGGTGGAGCAGCCGGCACCGCCGGCCAAGGCGGCCGCCAAACCCCGAAAAGGCAAAGGTACGGGCCGGAAGCGCTGATATATCGGACATAAGGTGCAAAGGCCTATAGCCTGCCCGTGTGCTGCGCAACCTCCTAGCCACGCTGCTGGTCACCGGCCTGACCGCGACCGGTCTTCCGGCCGCCGCCGCACCGGCCACCGGCAGACCGAAGACCTCACCCACCGCCACGCTCGGTTCCGACGACGCGCGACGGCTCGCCGAGGCCAAGGCCAGCGGCCGGCCCGCGGTCACCGTGCTGGTCGCCACCGGCACCGGCCGCGCCACCGCGGTCGCCGGCCGGCTGGAACGCCTCGGCGCCTCCGTCTCCCGCACCGTCGACCGCCTCGGGTACGTCCTGGCCAAGGTGCCCACCGGCGCGGTGCTCGACGCGGCCCGGCTGGACGGTGTGGTGGCGCTCGACCTCGACTCGGCCCTCCGGCGCCCGGATCCGGCCGACGGCCTCGCGGGCGGGCCCGCGGCGGCGCGCGAGTCCAGGACCGGGCCCGGGCCGAAGACGCCCGCGGACAACCCGTACCTGCCGGCCGGCGAGACCGGGGCGGTGGAGTTCATCCGCGCGCACCCGTCGTACGACGGACGCGGCGTGACCATCGGGATCATGGACTCCGGCGTGGACGTCGACCACCCGGCGCTGCAACGCACCACCACCGGCGAACGGAAGATCGTCGACTCGTTCACCGCCACCGACCCGCTCGAGGACGCCACCTGGCTGCGGATGAACCTCACGGTCTCCGGCCCGGAGTTCGAGGTCGGCGGCGCGCGGTTCACGGCCCCGGCCGGCCGGTACGCGTTCAACTGGTTCTACGAGTCGACCACCAAGAGCAGCGGGCCGGCCGGCGACGTCAACCGCGACGGCGACACCACGGACGCGTTCGGCGTGCTCTACGACCCGGAGACGCACGACGTGCGGGTGGACGCGGACCGGGACAAGACCTTCGCGGACGAGCCGGTCATGCGGCCGTACCGGGAGAGGTACGACATCGGGCACTTCGGCACGGACGATCCGAAGACCGAGGTGATCGACCGGATGGCGTTCACGGTCGAGTACCGCGAGGACGTCGCGGTCGCCGCCACCCGCTCGGACTTCGTCAACATCGGCATCCCGGAGAGCGACCACGGTACGCACGTGGCCGGCATCGCGGCCGGCAACGACCTGATGGGCAACACCGCGTTCGACGGCGCCGCGCCCGGCGCGAAGATCGTGTCCGGCCGGGCCTGCACGTGGGGCGGCTCCTGCACGTACGCCGCGCTCACCGACGGCGTGGTGGACATGGTGGTGAACCGGCGCGTCGACATCGTCAACATGTCGATCGGCGGCCTGAGCGCGCTGAACGACGGCCGTAACGCCTGGGTGCTGCTCTACGACCGGCTGATCACCGACTACGGCGTGCAGCTGTTCATCTCGGCCGGCAACTCCGGGCCGGGCGTCAACACGGTCGGCGACCCGTCCACCGCGGGCGACGCGGTCTCGGTCGGCTCCACGATCAGCCGCGAGACGTGGGCGGCGAACTACGGCTCGACGGTGTCGGCCGCGTACTCCGTGCACCCGTTCTCGTCGCGCGGGCCGCGGGAGGACGGCGGGCTGAAGCCGAACCTGGTCGCGCCCGGCGCCGCGATCTCCAGCATCCCGACCTGGCAGAACGGCGCGCCGGTGGCCCAGGCCGGGTACACGCTGCCGGCCGGCTACGCGATGATGCAGGGCACCTCGATGGCGTCCCCGCAGGCGACCGGCGCGGCCTCGCTGCTGCTGTCCGCGGCGCGCGCGGGCGACCGCGGGCTGACGCCGGCCCAGCTCCGGCGGGCGCTGTACACCTCCGCGAGGTACCTTCCGGGCACGCAGGCCCTGGCCCAGGGGTACGGACTGATCGACGTGCCGGCCGCGTGGAAGCTGCTCTGGCGGGACCTGGAGACGCGCACGTACACCGCGGTCGCGCCGGTGTGCACGGCGCTGTCCGACCTGATCGGCGCGGGCGACGTGCCGCTGCCGGGCCGGGGGAGCGGCATCCACAACCGCTGCCCGGCCGGGGAGGGCGGGCACCGGCCGTGGGAGTGGCGGGCGTACCCGGTGACGCTCACCCGCACCAGCGGCCCGGCCGGCCCGGTGGAGCACCGGATCGGCTGGATCGGCAACGACGGCACGTTCTCCGCGCCGCGCACGGTCACGCTGCCGCTGAACAGGCCGGTCACCGTCACGGCCGGCGCGCGGCCGTCGGACGGCCTGCACAGCGCGATCATGACGGTGGACGATCCGGCCACGCCGGTCGTGGACTTCGAGGTCTTCGGCACGGTGATCGCGGCGGCCCAGGTCTCGGCGCCCGGGTACGCGTTCGCGGCGGACGGCCGGATCGAGCGGAACGCCACCCGGTCCTACTTCGTGGAGGTGCCGGAGGGCGCGGAGACGTTGCAGGTGAACCTGTCCGGGCTGGCGGCGGGCTCGCAGACGCGGTTCGTCGCGATCGACCCGTACGGCGTGCCGGCGGATCCCACCGCGACCACCGCGTGCTATCCGCACTTCGAGCCGGTGTCCACCTGCGCCGGGATCGAGCGGGACTATCGCGATCCGCTCTCCGGCATCTGGGAGATCGAGGTGGAGGTGCGGCGGACGTCGCCGATGCTGGTGAACCCGTACCGGATCGCCGCGGCCGTGCAGGGCGTCGAGGTGACCCCGGCCGAGTCGAGGCTCGGCGCGGTGAAGGTCGGCGCGGTCACGCCGCTGAGCTGGGACGTGCGCAACCGGCTCGGGCCGGTGCGGGTGGTGGCGCAGGGCGGCCCGCTGGGCACGGTGTCGTCCAAGCGGCCGTCCGTGAAGAACGGCGAGTCCACGAAGTCCACGCTCACCGTGCCGGTCGGCGCCACCCGGCTGGACGTGTCGATCGGCGGGACCAGCGACGCCGGCGCCGACCTGGACCTGTTCCTCTACCGCGGCGACTCGACCACGCCGCTGGCGTCCTCCGCGGACGGCGACTCGGAGGAGTCGGTGTCCGTGCCCGACCCGGAGCCCGGCGAGTACCGCGTGGTGGTCGAGGGCTACTCGGTGCCGACCGGGGAGACGGCGTTCGACTACCGGGACGCGTACTTCTCGCCGCGGCTCGGCTCCCTGGCGGTCTCCGGTGACGTCGTGCGCCTCGAGCCCGGGGGTACGGCGAAGGTCAGCGGCTCGCTGACGGTGGCGTCCTCGGCGTCCGACGGGCGGGCACTGACCGGCGAGATGTCCGTGGTCACCGACCAGGGCGCGGTGGTCGGCATCGCGACCGTGACCCTCGGGTGACCACCCCCGTGGCCCGCCTCCGGACGGTGGAGGCGGGCCACGGGCGGGTCAGGAGTAGTCCGGGTCCACCCCGGCGACCGGCCGCTCGCCGGGGCGGGTGGACGGGCGGGCGCGGGCGGGCGACTCGGCGGGGTGCGCGGCCGGCGTCTCCGCCTGCGTTGCCCGGTGCGCGGGAGCCCGGCCGAAGCCCTGGTCCGGCGCGGGCGTCACAGCGATGGCGCCGTCGTCCGACGGCGAATCGGGGGCTGCGGTCCAGCCGTTCGCGGGGTGATCGGTGAGCGTGCCACCGCCCCGGCCTGGGTCGGGCGCGACGCCGCGGCCGGGAGCCGGGGCGACGCCGCGGGAAGCGCGGCGGTCGCTGCCCGGATCGGCGGCCTTCCGCCGGTCACTGCCGGGGTCGGAGAGCGCGCGGTGCCGGCGAGGACCGGAGGTCGTGCGCTGGTCGTCCGGGGCCGCGGGCCGCGCGGCGTGGCGGGGGCCGTCGTCCGCGCGGTGGGCGCCGACCGCGCGCGGCGTGGTCTGCGCCGGCAGCGGGCGCGGCGTGGTCCGCGCCGACAGCGGGCGCGGCGCGGTCTGCGGCGAGACGGCGCGTGGCGTGGTCTGTGCCGGAACTGTGCGCGTCCGGGTCGGGCTCGGCTTTGCCCGGTGCCGCCCGGCCTGCGACGCGACCGGCCGCTCGGCCGCCCGGTCCGCGGTGGACTGCTGTCCGGTCAGCGCGGACAGCATGGTGAACCCGGGCAGCCCGGAGATCCCCTGCCGTGGCGACTCCGACGGCCGGCCCAGCCCGGTGAGCGTGCCCAGTAGTCCGCCACCGCCATCCAGTTCGGAGCGCTGGGGAGCACCGAGCAGCGACGGTACGGGTGCGGAGTCCGCGCCGAGCACCTGCGCCGCCGGGTGCGGCACGACCGGCTGCTCGACGCCGCTGATCAGCCCGCCCAGCAGACTGTTGTCCGCGGTGGTGGTCGACCTGGCGTCGCCCAGCAGGTCGGACAGCAGCGGCAGCCCGCCGTCCCGCAGATCGGCGAGCGGCAGGAGCTCCGGTTCGGCCGGTGCGGCCTGGGCCTGGGCGGCGGACAGGAGGAGGAAGCCGCCGGCGAGTCCGGCGGTGCCCACGGCGCGGGTCAGCCACGTGTTCATGGAGGGTGTGCTCCTTTCGGGGCGGAAGGGCTCTCCCGCCGTGTGCGGCGACGAAAGGGTCCGTTCGCATGGTGGTCCGCAAATACCAACGAAGCACCTGTTACCGGCGTTTCGCCGAAACCGGGCGGGTTTGGCGAGCGCGCATATGATCCGGGAGTGGCGAGTGTGGATCTTTCGCCGAGCGGGCCGGGCCGGGCGCTCGCCCGGTGGTGGAACGGGCGGGGCGCCGGCGGCGACCGGTCGCCGCACTACGTGGTGTGCGGGCGTGATCCGCTCGCGCTCCGGCTGATCAACGAGCTGCTGGCCGCCCGCCCGGACGTGCGGGTCACCGCGCTGGTGCCGGAGATCTCCGCGCTGCCCGAGCTGATGACGCTGCGCCGGGTCCGCACGCTGGTCGCCGGCCGCCTGGACGAGGCCGCGTTCGCCGGTGTGGGCCTGGCCGACGTGGCCGCGGTCGCGCTGGTGCACCCGGACGACGTGACGAACATCCACGCGGCGCTCTGCGCGCGCGAGGCCGCGCCGGAGATCCGGCTGGTGCTGCGCGTCTTCAACGGCAAGCTGGCCGCGCGCGCCCGCGAGGTGCTGGACGACTGCGCGGTGCTGTCCGACGCGTCCATGGCCGCGCCCGCGTTCGTGGCGGCCGCGCTGGGCGAGCCCGACCCGACGCACTTCCGGCTGGCCGGCCGGACCATGTTCGTGGCGCGGCGCGGTGACGTACCGCCGGGGACCGTGGTGGCCGGGCTGGCGGACGCGGCGGTCGGCGGCGAGCCGGAGATCCTGCCGGAGGACCAGGCGCGCGCGGAGATCGTGCTGGCCGAGGCGACCGGCCGCCCGGCCGGGACCGAGGTGGCGGCGCGCCGGCTCCGGTGGCGACGGCGTCGCAGGCGTCCGCTGGCGGTGCTGCTGCGGGCCGGCCGCGCGCTGGTCGACCGCAAGCTCGGCGTGGCGCTGCTGAGCGTGCTCGGGATAATCCTGATCAGCGGCGGCCTCCAGGTCCGGGAGTACCTGCGGGCCGGCGACGGGTCGACCGGCGTCTGGCGCGCGGTCTACCAGACCGTGCTGACCACCGTGATCGGCGCGGAACGGGATCTCGCGGTCACGCACGTCCTCCAGGTCACCGACCTGGTGCTGACGCTGGCCGGGCTGGCGCTGGTCCCGTTGATCACGGCCGTGGTGGTCAGCGCGGTGGTGAACGCGCGGCTGGCGCTGGCCGCGGGGCGGCTCGCCATCCCGCACTCCGAGCACGTGGTGGTGGTCGGCCTGGGTACGGTCGGCACGCGCGTCATGGCCCAGCTGCACGACCTCGGCGTGGACGTGGTCGCGGTGGACAAGGACGCGAACGCGCGCGGTGCGTCGCTGGCCGCGCGGCTGGGCGTACCGCTGATCGTCGGCGACGCGGCGCGCGAGGAGACGCTGCTGGCCGCGCAGACCGGCAGCGCGCAGGCGCTGGTCGTGGTCTCCACCGACGACGTGACGAACCTGCAGGCGGCGCTGAACGCGAGCGGCATCAACCCGGACCTGCGGGTGGTGCTGCGCCTCTACGACGGCGACTTCGCGCGGCGGGTGCAGCGCGCGTTCCAGATCGCGATCTCCCGCAGCGTCTCCTACCTGGCCGCGCCCGCGTTCGCGGAGGCCATGATGGACCGGGAGGTGAAGGCGACCATCCCGGTCGCCCGGCACGTGCTGCTGGTCGCGGAGGTGGCGGTCACCGCGGGCGGCGAGTTGGTCGGCGCGGCGCTGCGTGCGGCGGAACGGCCGGGCGGCGCCCGCGTGATCGGGCTGGCCCGCGCGGGGTCGAGCGTCGTCGACTGGGCGCCGCCGCGTGACCACCCGATCGACGTGGGCGACCGGCTCGTCGTGGTCGCCCGCCGGCAGGGCCTGCGCGACCTGATCACGGCCGCGAATCCGCCGGCGCCCCGCACCGCGCCCGCGGAGGACGCGCCGCGGTGATCAGGCGAGCAGCGCGTCCGGCTCGACGCCGAGCACGGCCTGCTCGTCCGGGCGGTGCACCAGCACGTCGTTGAGGAACGACTGCACGGCCGGGGCCAGGCCCACGTCCCGGCCGGCCTCCTCGGAGAGCCGCCACCGGTGGTTGAGCACCTGGGAGAACAGCTCGGTCGGCTCCAGCTTGCCGCGCAGGTTCGCCGGGACCGCGCGGACCACCGGCTCGAACACCTCGGTCAGCCAGCGGTGCGCGGCCTGCTGCTCGTCGGTGAGGTCGCTCTCCGCGCGGTAGGTGTCCAGGTCGTTGAGCAACTGCCGGGCCTGGTTCTCCTCCGCGTCCAGGCCGGTCAGGCGGAACAGCCGGCGCACGTGGTAGCCGGGGTCCACCACCTTCGGCCGGACCATGAACGACTGACCGCTGTCCGACACCGACATGGACACCTCGGCCACGTCGAAGCCGAGTTCGTTGAGGCGGCGGATCCGGCCCTCCATGTGGTGCCGGGAGTCCTGCCGCACCTCCTGCTCGTAGGTGATCTCGTGCCAGAGCCGCTCGTACCGCTTGATCACCTCGTCGGACATCTGCTCCGGGTCGATCGACTCGTGCAGCAGCCCGGCGGCCTGAAGGTCCAGCGCCTCGCCGAAGATGTTGACCCGCGCGATGTCCAGGTCCTCGTCCCGCTGGCCGTTGGAGAGCTTCGGCCGCAGCGCGCCGGTCTCCGCGTCCACCAGGTACGCCGCGAACGCGCCCGCGTCCCGCCGGAACAGCGTGTTCGACAGTGAGCAGTCGCCCCAGAAGAAGCCGGTCAGGTGCATGCGGACCAGCAGCGCGGCCTGCGCGTCGAGCAGCCGGATCATGGTGTTCTCCCGCAGCGTGTGCGAGAACAGCGCCCGATACGGCAGGGAGAACTGCAGGTGCCGGGTGACCAGCACGGTGTCCAGCGGCTCGCCGTCCGGCGCGTGCCGGTCCGCGACCACGGCGACCGCCTCCACGGACGGGAAGCCGATCCGCTCCAGCGCGCGGAGCAGGTCGTACTCCTTCTCGGCCACCCGCTCGCCGGTCTCCTTGACCGCGTAGACGGTGCCGGCCAGCTTGACGAACCGGACGATGTGCCGGGAGATGCCCTGCGGCAGCGCCACCAGGTGATCGGCGGGCCACTGCTCCAGCGGCGTCGACCACGGGAGGTCGAGCAGCGCGGGGTCTACGAGGGCGGAGGTGATGCGCACGTACTAAGCATGCCGTTTTCCGCGGCGCGTCGCGGCTCATCGTGGCTCGTTACACAGTGACGAGATCTGCTCAAATGTCCGATGTTTCCGATCGGATGTCGGGCATGAGACAGGTGCGAATCGGATGGACAACGACATACCGGAAGCGGGAGTGGAATGCGGCGAAGGCTGGGCCTGGTCGTCGGGGCGTGCACTGCGGTCACGCTCGCCGGTGTCGCAGCGATCGGCTACCTCGGTGGCGACGATCGCGCGACGCCGGGCGTGGCGGTGTGGAACGAGGCGGGTGCGACCTCATCGCGTACCCCCGATGCCCCGGTCGGCTCGAGCACGCCGGAGGCCACGACCGCGCCGCGGGCCGTGACCACGACGGAGGCCGCGCCGACCGCGCCGTCCCGCGCGCCCGCGCCGGCGCCGACCGGCCCGGCACCCGGCGGCGAGACCGCGGACGCGGGGCAGCCGATCGGGACGGTCGAGCGGGTGAGCCGCACGCTCGGCTACGCCGGTGCGGACCGGCGCACCACGCTGCGGTTCCCCGGTGCCGAGTACGTGAAGGTCCACTTCAGCCGCATCGCGCTGCTGCCCGGCGACTACCTCACGGTGTCCGACCCGCGGGGCCGGGAGTCGCACCGGTACGAGGGCGTCACCCGCGACGCCGTCACCGGACTGACCCGCGCGGTGCTCGACCCCGGCACGCCGGACGACGCGGGCGAGCGCTGGGCGATGTCCGTCTCCGGCGACACGGCCGTGGTGGAGCTGCACACCGGCGGCGGTGATCCGCTCGGTGTGCGCAGCACGCTGGCCGGTCTCGGCGTCGGCATCGACCGGGTCGCCCGCGGCTACACCCGCCCGGAGCGGGTCGAGGCCGCGCACCAGTTGGAGAGCGCGCGCGAGCAGGCGATCGGCCCCGCCGGCCCGGGCCGCGAGGAGAGCGTCTGCGGCGGTGACGAGAAGTCGGACGCGGTCTGCTACCGCTCCACCGACCCGATGATCTACACGCGGTCGAAGGCGGTGGCCCGGCTGCTGATCAACGGCACCGAACTGTGCACCGCGTGGCGGGTCGGCGCGCAGAACCGGCTGGTGACCAACAACCACTGCTTCTCCACCTCGCAGGACGCGTACAACACCGAGGTGTGGTTCAACTACCAGTGCGCGCGGTGCGGCGGGTACGACGTCTACCAGTCGACCAAGGTCTGGGGTGACAAGGTGCTGGCCACGGACCGGACGCTGGACTTCACGCTGTTCACGGTGGAGAGCTTCGCGTCCGTGCAGAAGTTCGGCTTCCTGACGCTGGACACCGCGCGCCCGGCCGCCGGCACGCAGCTCTACATCCCGCAGCACCCGGCGGGCGACCCGACCGCGATCGCGATGAGCTCCGGCGCGCGCGGCAGCAACTGCGCGGTCGACAACCCCGCCTACACCGGGTACGCGTCCGCGAGCGACGTCTCGTACTTCTGCGACACCGAGGGCGGCTCGTCCGGCTCGCCGGTGCTGTCCCGGACCACGAACAAGGTGGTGGCGCTGCACCACTTCGGCGGCTGCCCGAACTCGGGCGTGCGCGCGGACCTGCTGTACGAGCGGATCAAGTCGCTGGTCTAGGGCCCGGGTACCGTGTCCGGGATGCGACGACTCGCCTGGTGGTTCGACGGTCTGCTGGTGGCGGCGTTCGCGGGGCTGACCGCCCTGCTCGCCGCCGGCCACCTGCTGGACGTGGACCTGGCGGTGTCGGACTGGGCGTTCGCGCATCAGCCGGCGGTCGCGCACTACCCGGCACTGGCGCTCAACTACCTGGGTCAGGGCGGCCCGTTCGTGGTGCTCTGCACGCTGCTGGCGCTGTGGCTCGGCCACCGGTGGCGGGACGTCCGCCCGATCATCCTGGTGGCCGCCACGTACCTGCTGGCCGGCGTGGTGGTCGCGCCGCTCAAGGAGTTCAGCGGCCGGGACGCGCCCCGCTCCGCGCTGCCGAACCGGGCGGAGCTGTTCAACGACCTGGCCCGCGCCGGGTACGACTGGTCCTACCCGTCCGGGCACATGGTCAACGCGTTCGTCTGGTTCTTCACCCTGCTCACGCTGCTGACCTGGATCTTCGGCGAGCGGGTCCGGCGGTTCGGGACCGCGCTGCGGGTCGCGCCGCCGATCATCGTGTTCGGCACGACGGTCTACCTGAACTACCACTGGCTGACCGACTCGATCGCCGGCCTGCTGATCGGGCTGGTGCTGGTCCGCCTGCTGGAGCGCGTCCGGTGGAGGACGCTGCCGCTGCCCGCGTGGGTGCAGTGGCGCGGCCGGTCAGCGGGCGCGGGAGGCGCGGAGCCGGCGGAGGCGGCCGATCAGCATCGGGTCGTGGGCTAGCGCCAGCGGGTTGTCCAGCAGCCCGTTGAGCAGTTGGTAGTAGCGCGTCGAGGAGATGCCGAACTCGTCCCGGATCGCCTGCTCCTTGGCGCCGGCGTGCCGCCACCACTTCTTCTCGAACTCGAGGATGCGCACCTCGCGCTCGGCGAGCGCCGGCTCCTCCGGCGCGGCCCGCGGTGCCGGGACCTCGGCCGGATCGGAGTCGTCGTCCTCGATGCCCTCCGTGCTCATGGTGCTCACCATAACCACCATTCACACTGCTCGCACCGGATCAGGCGGTGATCACTCGCACCCCGGCGGCCTCGAACTCGGCGATCACGGAGGAGGGCGCGCCGGAGTCGGTGACCAGCGTCTCGACGCGGTCGATGGCGCAGATCCGGGCGAACGCGTGGCCGCCCAGCTTGGACGAGTCCGCGATGATCACGACGCGCTTGGCCCGGCCGACCATCAGCGAGTTCATCGCGGCCTCGCCCTCGTGGTGCGCGGCCGCGCCGAGGTGCACGTCGATCGCGTTCACGCCGAGCAGCACCAGGTCCAGCGTGACCTCGCGCAGCAGCGCGCCGCCGAGCGGGCCGACCAGCTCGAAGGACTGCGGCCGGACCACGCCACCGGCCACCACGATCTTCATCTGGGAGCGGACCAGCAACTCGTTCGCGATGTTCAGCGCGTTGGTGACCACGGTGAGCTGGGTGCCCTCGGCGTTGGTGTTCAGGTCCGGGCGGACCGCGAGCGCGCGGGCCACCTCGGTCGTGGTGGTGCCGCCGTTGAGGCCGACCACCTGCCCGGGAGCGACCAGCGCGGCGGCCGCGGCGCCGATTCGCTGCTTCTCCGCCGAGTGCTTCGCGGTCTTGTAGCGCAGCGGCAGGTCGTAGGAGACGCCGTTCGCCACCGCGCCACCCCGGGTGCGGATGATCATCTGCTGCTGGGCGAGCTGGTCGAAGTCGCGCCGGATCGTCGCCTGGGACACGTTGAGCTGGGCCGCCGCGTCCTCCACGCTCACCCGGCCGCTGTCGGTGAGGAGTTCCAGCAGCGCGTTCCAGCGTACGTACCGATCCACCGCCGGCCTCCTTCCGCGCATCCGTGCACACGCTGAGTGATTTGGTGCACAGTAATGCGCGAAAGGACCGGTAAGCAAACCGCTGGGCTGCGCGAAGTTGTTCATGCTTGCCGCCGCCCGCCGAATCTGAGCACAATGACGCGCGAAACAGCATTGAAACGAGCCGTTCTGCGCAGCACGGCCCGTGCCCGTCCCGGTCTTGGAGGGGTGTTCACATGGCCTACGTCGACGAAGAACTCGCCAGCCAGCCCGACTGCTGGCGTACCGCCGCCGCCCTCGCCCCGGAGCACGCCGCCGTGCTCGGCCGGCCCGGCGAGCGCGTGGCCGTGACCGGCTGCGGCACCTCCTGGTTCATGGCCATGGCCTATGCCACGCTGCGGGAGCGGGCCGGCCTGGGCGAGACCGACGCGTTCCAGTCCTCCGAGTTCCCGATCAACCGGCGGTACGACCGGGTCGTGGCGATCACCCGCTCCGGCACCACCACCGAGGTCACCGACCTGCTCGCCGCGCTGCCGGGCACGCCGTCCACGGTGATCGTCGGCGACGGCGCCACCCCGGCCGCGCGGCTCGCCACCGACGTGGTCGCGATGCCGTTCGCGGACGAGCGCTCGGTCGTGCAGACCCGATTCGCCACCAGCGCGCTCGCGCTGCTCCGCGCGCACCTCGGCGAGGACCTGAGCGACGCGGTCACCGACGCGGAGGTCGCGGTGCGCACGCCGCTGCCGGTCGACCCCGCGCTGGTCGAGCAGATCACCTTCCTCGGCCGCGGCTGGACCGTCGGGCTGGCCCAGGAGGCCGCGCTCAAGTGTCGCGAGGCCGCGAACTTCTGGTCCGAGGCGTACCCGGCGATGGACTACCGGCACGGCCCGATCGCGATCGCCGCGCCGCACCGCGTGGTGTGGGCGTTCGGCGAGGTCCCGGCCGGGCTGGACGAGACCGTCGCGGCGACCGGCGCCACGTTCGTGCACAGCAGCGGCCACTGCGGGCACACCGCGCTCGGCAGCTGGAACGGCGGCCGGGTGCCGCTCGACCCGATGGCCGATCTGATCCTGGCCCAGCGCTTCGCGGTCGCGCTCGCCGCCGGCCGGCACCTGGACCCGGACGCGCCACGCAACCTGACCCGCTCGGTCGTCCTCACGTGACCGGTTCCGTCACCGCACAGCCCGTCGTCATCGCCATGGACATCGGCGGTACGGGAATGAAGTGCGGGGTCGTCGCGGTCGACGGCCCCGTGCTGCACACCGAACGGCACGACACGCTCGCCTCCCGCGGGCCGGCCGCGGTCGCGGCCGCCATCTGCGACATCGCGGAGCAACTGGCCGGCAAGGCGCGCGTGCTCGGGCAGGCGCCGGTCGCGGCCGGCGTGGCGATCCCGGGCGTGGTGGACGAGGTGCGCGGCATCGCGGTCTTCGCGGCCAATCTGGGCTTCCGGGACGTACCGCTGCGTGATCTCGTCTCGGCCCGGCTGGGAGTGCCGGCCGCGCTCGGCCACGACATGCGCGCGGCCGGGCTGGCGGAGGCGCGGCTCGGCGCCGGCCACGGCGCCGACGACGTGATCTTCGTGGGCATCGGCACCGGAATCGCGGCCGCGCACGTGCGCGGCGGCCACACGAACAGCGGCGCGCACGGCGCGGCCGGCGAACTCGGCCACATCGTGGTCCGGCCCGGCGGCCTCGCCTGCCCGTGCGGTCAGCGCGGCTGCCTGGAGACCATCGCCAGCGCCGCGTCCGTGGCCCGGCGGTACGCGGAGGCGACCGGCCGCGCGGAGAGCGCCGCGGAGGTGGTCGCCCGCGCGGTCGCCGGCGAGGACGCGGCCGGCGAGATCTGGCGGGAGACCGTGGACGCGCTCGCGGACGGGCTGCTCACCGCGCAGGCACTGCTCGACACGGAGGTCTTCGTGATCGGCGGTGGGCTCGGCGAGGCAGGCGAGGCGCTGCTCGGCCCGCTCCGCGAGGCGCTGGCCGCGCGCGTCACGTTTCACCGCATGCCCCGGCTGGTGAAGGCCAGCCTCGGCGACACCGCCGGACTGCGCGGCGCGGCCCTGCTCGGCCTCGACGCGCTCTCCACCCAGTAGAAAGCACGGATCACCATGCAGATCGCCGGCCGGATCGTCACGCCCGACGGGATCGTCGACGACGGGCACGTCACGGTGGACGGCCCGCTGATCGCGTCGGTCGGCTCCGGCCCGGTCATCGGCCGGCCGGAGCGGGCCGCGTGGGTGCTGCCCGGATTCGTGGACATCCACAACCACGGCGGCGGCGGGCACACGTTCACCACCGGCGACCCGGACTCCGCGCGCGCCGCGGCCGCGTTCCACCGGCGGCACGGCACCACGACGGTGATCGCGAGCCTGGTCAGCTCGCCGCCCGCGCTGATGCGGGACGCGACCGCCGCGTTCCTGCCGCTGGTCCGCGAGGGCGTGCTCGGCGGCGTGCACTACGAGGGGCCGTATCTGTCCGGCGCGCGGTGCGGCGCCCAGAACCCGGACTTCCTGCGCGACCCGGACCTCGACGAACTGGCCGCGCTGATCGACCTCGGCGACGGCGCGGTCCGGATGATGACGATCGCACCCGAACTGCCCGGCGCGCTCGACGCGATCAAGCTGCTGGCCTCGCACGGCGTCGCCGCGGCGGTCGGCCACACGGACGCGTCGCACGGCGCCACCCGGGCCGCGGTCGAGGCCGGCGCCACCGTGGCCACGCACCTGTTCAACGGCATGCGGCCGGTGCACCACCGGGAGCCGGGCCCGGTGCTGGCGCTGCTCGACTCGCCGGGCGTGGTCTGCGAGGTGGTCGCGGACGGTGTACACCTGCACGACGGCACGCTGGCCTTCGTCGCCGGCGCCGCGCGCGGCGGGTACGCGCTGGTCACCGACGCGATGGCCGCGGCCGGGATGCCGGACGGCGCCTACGAGCTGGGTGGTCTCTCCGTGGTGGTGGCGGACCGGGTGGCGCGGCTGGCGTCGAACGGGTCGATCGCCGGCAGCACGCTCACCATGGACGCCGCGGTGCGACAGGCGGTCGGCGCCGGTGTCTCCATCGTGGACGCCTCCCGCGCCGCGTCCGGCACCCCCGCCCGCGCGGTCGGCCTCTCCGGTACGGTCGGCGCGATCGTTCCCGGCCTGCGTGCGGACCTGGTGCTCCTCGACGAGCAGCTGCAGGTCACCGGCGTTGTTCACGCCGGAGTCTTCCAGTAATCCATTTCTCTTCGGTACGGTGCGGCCGTGTGAGCGTGCACATGGCCGTTCCCGCATAGTGGAATTCTCGGACATTTTTCGGAATAAATCCGGCTATGGGGCACTAACCTCTCGGGTCATGCATCTGACCGTTACGCACCTTGCCGCCTTCGCGGGAGTGATGGCGCTCGGCACGATGTCCCCCGGCCCGGACTTCGCGATCGTGCTGCGCCACGCCGTCGCCTCCGGCCGCCGGGCCGGCTTCGCCACCGCGGTCGGCATCGCCACCGGCATCCTCGGCTGGGTGCTCCTCGCCGCCGTCGGCGTCGCCGCGCTGGTCGCCACGTCCCCCGTCGCGTACCTGTCGATGAAGCTGATCGGCGCCGCCTACCTCGTCTTCGTCGGCCTGCGCACGCTCTGGACCGCCATCACCGCCCGCCGCGACCTGGCCCCGGCCGCCCACGCCGACCTGGCCGCGCTCGCCGCCGCGTTCGACGTACCCCGACACCGCCGCATCCGGTTCCGCTGGCTGTCGCTGCTGCTCTGGGACCGCCGCCACTGGGCCGCGTTCCGCGCCGGCCTGTTCACCAACGTCTTCAACCCCAAGGTCGCGGTCTTCTTCCTCGCGCTGCTCCCACAGTTCCTGCCCGAGCACCCCACGCCGGGCGACACACTGGTCCTCGGCGCCGTCTCGTTCGCGGTCACCGCCGGCTGGTTCACCACGGTCACCCTGGTCGTCGGCGCCATGAAACGCCTCCTCGACCGCCGCGCCGTCCGCCGCGGCCTCGACACCCTGACCGGCTCCGCCCTCCTCGCCCTCGGCCTCCGCCTCGCCATCTCCCAGTAACCCCCCACCCGCCCCACCCCCCACTCGCGTCGATCGAGGGCGGATTCCTGCGGTTCGATCTCCACCGACGTGCATATGGCCTAGATCGACGGCGTATCGGGTGGGGGGTCAGCGGGAGCGGGATTCGGCGTAGGCGGCCAGGTGGGCGACCTGGGCGGGGTCCAGGGAGGGGCGGACGCGGGAGCGAGCCGTGGTGACGTGGGCGGCGGTGACGGAGGTGGCGTCCAGGGATTCGCGCATGGCGGCGAGGGCGGCCTCGCGGATCAGGGCGGCGCAGTCCGCGGCGGAGAAATTGTCCAGGTCGGCGCCGAGGGCGGCCAGGTCCACGTCGTCGGCGAGGGGGACCGGCTTGGCGGCGGCGCGGAGGATGGCGGTGCGGGCGTCGCCGTCCGGTGGTGGGACGTAGACCAGGCGCTCCAGGCGACCGGGGCGCAGCAGTGCCGGGTCGATCAGGTCGGGGCGGTTGGTGGCGCCGATGACGACCACGTTGCGCAGGGACTCGACGCCGTCCAGCTCGGTGAGGAGCGCGGCGACCACGCGGTCGGTGGTGCCGCCGTCGCTGGACTGACCGCGGACCGGCGCGAGCGCGTCCACCTCGTCCAGGAAGACCAGCGTGGGCGCGGCCTCGCGGGCGCGGCGGAACAGCTCGCGCACCGCGCGCTCGCTCTCACCGACCCACTTGCTGAGCAACTCCGCGCCCTTGACCGAGAGCACGTTCGCCTTGCCGGAGCCGGCGACGGCCTTGACCAGGTACGTCTTCCCGCAGCCGGGCGGGCCGTAGAGCAGCACGCCGCGCGGCGCCTGCACGCCGAGCCGGGCGAACGTGTCCGGGTACGTCAGCGGCCACAGCACCGACTCGGTGAGCAGTTCCTTCACCTCGGCCATGTCGCCGACGTCGTCCAGCGTGACCCGGGCCAGCTCCAGCGTGGACTCGGCCATCGAGGTGGGCCGCACCACCTCCAGCGCGGCGGCGAAGTCGGCCATCGCGATGGTCGGCGTCTCGGGGGCGTCCGCCTTCTGCCGCAGCGCGGCGCGGACCGCGGCCTCCCGGGTCAGCGCGGCCAGGTCGGCGGCGACGAATCCGGGGGTACGGCCGGCGACGTCGTCCAGCCGCACGTCCTCGGCCAGCGGCATGCCCCGGGTCAGCACGTCAAGCTGCTCGCGTCGCATCGCGGCGTCCGGCAGCGACACGCTGATCTGCACGGACAGCAGGTCGGGCGCGCGCAGCCCGGGATCCAGTTCCTCGGGCCGGCTGCTGGTGCACACCACGGCCGCGCCTGCCTTGATCAGACCCGCGACGACCTGCCGGAACACGGTGGCGACCGGGCCGGCGTCGGCACGCGGGACCAGCGCGTCCACGTCCGCGACCAGCAGCACGCCGGGCGTGCCGGCGCCGGTGAGCGAGTCCGCGGCGGTACGCAGCCGGCGCGCCGCGGCGTCGTTGGCGAGCGCGGCCAGCTCCGGTGCCCAGAGCGAGACCACCCGGGCGCCGACCGACGCCGCCACGGACCTGACCAGCACGCCCTTGCCGGACCCGGCCGGGCCGGTGATCAGCACGCCGAGCGAGACGGTGGCGCCGAGCCGGCCCAGCACCTCGTGGTGGTGGAAGCCCAGGTCGAGCAGTTCGCGCAGTTCGTGGGCCTGCGCGCGCAGGCCGGGCAGATCCTCGACCGGCGGCACCGCCTCCACGTCCTCGACGATCTCCCCCTCGATCGGGTCGGCCGAGGCGGGAACGGACGTGGCGGTGACGGACGTGGCGGAGGACGAGACCGGGGGGACGGGCGTGCGGCGTACCGCCGATGGGGGTGCGGGTTCGGCGTGGAAGGTCTGCCCGTGCGTGGTGTGGCCGGCCGCCCACGTCACCACCGTGTCCATCGTGACCAGCGCGCCGTCCGCGTCCTCGACCGCGTCCACCCGCAGCAGCGTGGTCGTCCAGCCGAAGCCGACCGTGTTCGCCAGGCTGCGCCGCGCGGTCTGCACCAGGCTGTGCGTGGTGGCGTCCGGCAGCACGTCCTGCGGCAGCAGCGACACGTCGTCGCCGGCCGTGACCACCTTGCCGAGCAGCGCGAGCCGCAGCATGTCCGCCGAGACCGCGACCACGATCTCCGGCGGCCCGGAGAGCACCACGCGGCGCGCCCCCCGCGTCGGGATCGGCGCGATCGTGATCTGCCCGCCCTCGCGCAGCCCGAGGTTGCCGAGGATCAGGTCGTCCGCGTAGAGGATCGCGCGGCTGGACGTCGGCTCCGCGAGCGCGACGATGCCCGCGGTGGTGCGCCGCCCGGACAGCCGGACCGGATCGCCCGGGTGCAGACCGAGCGCGGCCAGCACCTCAGGGTGCAGCCGGACGATCCCCCGGCGTGCGTCCAGCGCGGCGGGTCGCAGCATCGCGGTCAGCGTCAGCTCAGCATCGCTCACCTCAGCGAGACTAGCGTGATCACGCTTCGCCGCGTCGGCACCGCCGCCGCGCCGTAGGCTCGCGCCATGCCCCGTGTGCTGTCGCGAATGACCCCCCGCCGCTGGATCGCCGGTACGGCGGCGCTGGCGGTGCTGGCCGGGCTGACCGGGTGGGCGGTGTGGCCGGAGGATCCCGGCTTCACGTTCCACGACGAGGTGATCACCGTGGCGTCCGGCCCGTCCGGGACCGAGCCGGTCGCGCTGGACACCCGCTACTTCGTGCCGGACGGCGCGTCGGAGTCCGCGCCGGTGCCGGCGCTGCTGCTGGCGCACGGGTTCGGCGGCGACATGCACAGCGTGCACGCGCAGGCGGAGGACCTGGCCCGGGCCGGGTACGCGGTGATGACCTGGACCGCGCGCGGCTTCGGCAAAAGCGGCGGGCAGATCCACCTGAACAGCCAGGACCACGAGGTACGGGACGCGCAGCGGCTGCTGGACCGGCTGGCCGCCCGGCCGGAGGTGCGCCGGGACGCGCCGGGCGATCCGCGGGTCGGCGCGGTGGGCGGCTCCTACGGCGGCGCGCTCGCGCTGCTGCTGGCCGCGCGCGACTCCCGGGTGGACGCGATCGTTCCGATGATCACGTGGAACGACCTGGGCCGCGCGTTCCTGCCGGACGCGGCCGGCGGCCCGGTGGTGGACGGCGTGTTCAAGAAGGCCTGGGCCGGAACGTTCTTCTCCAGCGGGGCCGGGCCACCGGGGCCGGACACCGATCCCGCCTGCGGGCGCTTCGCCGCGGACGTCTGCGCCGCGTTCCTGGCGATCGCGACCACCGGCCGGGCCACGCCGGAGACGGTCGCGGTGCTGGACCGGTCCAGCCCGGCCCGCGTGCTCGACCGGATCAAGGCGCCCACGCTGCTGATCCAGGGCCTGGCGGACACGCTGTTCCCGCTCTCCGAGGCGGACGCGAACGCGCGCGGCATCGCGGCGAACGGCCACGGCACGCCGGTCCGGGTCGCCTGGTACGCGGGCGGGCACGACGGCGGCCCCGGCCCGCGCACCGACCAGGACCGGGTCGAGGAGCTGACCGATGAGTGGCTGGACCACTACGTGGCCGGTGAGGGCGGCGCGCCGCCGGACTCGTTCACCTACTCGCGGGTGGCCGGCTTCGACGCGCTGGATCGCGGACTGGTCACGAACGCGTACTCGATCGCGGACTATCCGGGTCTGACCGCGGAGCCGGCCGTGTCGGTGGGCGTGACCGGCCCGCCGCAGCGGATCGCGAACCCGCCGGGCGGCAACCCGGCCGCGCTCTCCTCGCTGCCCGGCGCCGGGTCCGCGCTGTCGTCCGTGCTCGGCACCGCGCTCTCCGACCTGCCGGGCCAGCACGCGTCCTATGTGTCCGACCCGTTGACGGCCGCGCTGGACGTGGGCGGCTCACCGCGGGTCCGGCTGCGCGCCGCGTCGCCGACCGGCGAGGCCGTGCTGTTCGTCAAGCTCTACGACGTCGACCCGGACGGTGGTGCCACGCTCTCCGAGGGTCTGATCGCGCCGGTACGGCTGACCGGCCTGCCCGCCACGATCGACGCCGCGCGCCCGGTCACCGTGACGTTGCCGGCCGTCGTGCGCCGCGTCGACGAGGGGCACCGGCTGCGGGTCGTGGTCGCCACCTCGGACCAGGCGTTCGCCGGCCCGGACACGCCCGCGGTCTACACCGTCGCGGTCGAGCCGCAGGTCAGCCTGCCGATCCTGACCGGTACGCCGATGGCCGGCCCGGGTGCGATCTGGCGCTGGGTGCTGGCCGGGCTGCTGGCCGCGATCGCGCTCGGCCTGGCCGCGGTGCTGCTGGTGGCGCGCGCCCGGCACCGCCGCATCGACCGCTCGGTCGCGGCCGAGCACGCGGACACGCCGCTGGTGGTGTCCGGGCTGCGCAAGGAGTACGCGGACGGCTTCGTCGCGGTGTCCACCGTGGACTTCACGGTCCGGCGCGGCCAGGTGGTCGGGCTGCTCGGCCCGAACGGCGCCGGGAAGACCACCACCCTCCGGGTGCTGATGGGCCTGACCCAGCCGACCCGGGGCGAGATCCGGATCTTCGGGCACCGGCTGACGCCCGGCTCACCGGTGCTCTCCCGGGTCGGGGCGCTGGTCGAGGGCCCGGGCTTCCTGCCACACCTGACCGGCGAGGAGAACTTGCGGGCGTACTGGCGCGCGACCGGCCGGCCGTGGGAGGACGCCCGGTTCGAGGAGGCGCTGGAGATCGCCGGCCTCGGCGACTCGGTGCACCGGCGGACGCGCAAGTACAGCCACGGCATGCGGCAGCGGCTGGCGATCGCGCAGGCCATGCTGGGCCTGCCCGAGTTGCTGGTGCTGGACGAGCCGACGGACGGCCTGGATCCGCCGCAGATCGCGGAGATGCGCCGGGTGCTGCGGCGGTACGCCACGGACGGCCGGGCCGTGCTCGTCTCCAGCCACCTGCTGGCCGAGGTGGAGCAGACCTGCACGCACGCGGTGGTGGTGAACAAGGGCACGATCGTGGCGTCCGGCCCGGTCGAGGAGATCGTCGGTGACTCGCCCACCGTGCACCTGGACGTGGACGATCCGGTCGCGGCGCGCGCCGCGCTGGACGGGCTCGGCGGCGTGCGGTTCCTGCAGGAGGCGGAGAACGGCGGCCTGATCGTGGACCTGAACGGCACGCCCCGCCGCGAGGTGGTGGCGTCGCTGGTCCGGGCCGGCGTGGGCGTGGACCGGGTGGCGCCGCGCCGCCGCCTGGAGGACGCCTTCCTGGCGCTGGTCGGGGAGAACTCGCGGGGGAGTGGGGACCGATGAGCGAGCTTGCGAGCGAATCATGGGCTCAGCGCCTCACCCGGCGCGACCGCGGCGAAGCAGGGGAGTCGGCATGAGCGGTGGCGCGGTGGGTTACCGGCCGGGGCGGACGCTGTCGTTCGGGGCGGAGTTCCGGCGGCAGGCGACGCGGATGCGTACCCGGCTGGCATTGGGTTTCATGGTCCTGCTGCCTTTGATCATTCTGATCGCGTTCCAGTTCGAGGCCGATGGCGACGATGACGACGGCAACGGCGAGTTCGGCAGCCTGATCGATCTGGCCACGTCCGGCGGGCTCAACTTCACGCTGTTCACGCTGCTGGTTTCCGCGGGTTTCATGCTCGGCGTGGTGGTGGCGCTGTTCCACGGCGACACCGTCGCCAGCGAGGCGAGCTGGGGCAGCCTGCGCTACCTGCTGGCGGTGCCGGTGCCGAGGGCGCGGCTGCTGGCCGTGAAGCTGGCGGTGGCGCTCACCTACTCCGGGCTGGCGCTGCTGACCCTGGCCGCGACGGCGCTGCTGCTGGGCACGGCCCGGTACGGCTGGTCGCCGCTGCGCAGCACGGTCGCGGCGCAGATCCCGCCCGGTGCCGGCCTGCTCCGGCTGTGCGGCGTGGTGGGCTATCTCGCGGTCAGCCTGCTGGTCGTGGCGGGCCTCGCGTTCCTGCTGTCGGTGCTGACCGACGCGCCGCTCGGCGCGGTCGGCGGCGCGGTGCTGCTGGTGATCCTCTCCAACATCCTGGACCAGATCACCGCGCTCGGCGGCCTGCGGAACCTGCTGCCCACCCACTTCTCCGACGCCTGGCTGGGCCTGCTCTCCACGCCCATCCAGGCGGACGACATGGTCAAGGGCACCATCTCCGCGGTCTGTTACGCGACGTTGTTCTGGTCGGCCGCGTTCTGGCGATTCACCCGCAAGGATGTGACGTCGTAACCGCTCACCCGTTCGTGGCACCTTCGCACACGCCGTGCGACGGAGGCCGGACCCGGTGCCTCACCGTCTGCTGCCAGACGGTCACCGGTTCGGTTTTCGAGAAGAGGCCACATGCGGAACTCCCTCCGTTCCATATCGGAGCGTCGCCACGGGCCCATCGTTCCTGAGTGGACGCAGGCGCCGATCGAGCCACCGGGGGTGGACGCCGCCGAGCGCGACCGGCGCGGCCGGTCGGCCACCATCCACGGCCGCGTCGCACGCCTGCTGGCCGTGCCGCTGGTGGCGGTGCTGCTGCTGCTCGGCGACCTGGTGCTCAAGGAGATCGACGAGTACCACGCCGCGGACGGCGCCACCGCCACGGTGGAGCTGGGCATGTCGGCGCAGGATCTGGTGCACGAGCTGCAGTACGAGCGCGACCTGACCGGCGTGGTGCTGGCCGGCGACGCCCGGTGGCGCGCGGACCTGGTCGCCCAGCGGGTGAAGGTGGACGCCGCCCGCAGCGCGCTCGAGGGCGTCCGCGACGCGGAGGGGCCCGGTCCCGAGGCGGTCTACGCGGTCGTGCGGCAGCTCGACGACCTCGGCCGGGTACGCGTGGAGGCGGACACCGGCCGGACCGCGCGGCAGCCCGCCGCGCAGTGGTACACCGATCGGATCGCCGCGTTGAACCGGCTGGACACCGGGCTGGACGCGCCGTTCCCGGACCCGGACCCGGAGCTGCGCCGCGGGCTCGCCGCGCTCCAGGCGCTCTCCGGCGCGAAGGAGTCCGGCTCCGCGGCGCGCGGGCTGATCGGCGCGGCGTACGTGCGCGGCCGGCTGGAGGACGGCGAGCGCGCCGACCTCTCCACGCTGATCGCGGCGAAGCGGGTCGCGCTGGCCGAGGTCTCCCGCTACGCCTCGCCGCGCGCGCTGGATCGGCTCAAGGCCGCCACCACCGGACCGGACGGCACCGAGGTCACCGCCGCCGAGCAGGCCGCGCTGGACGCGGCGCCGGAGGGCGACCCGGCGGACTGGCTGCGCGCCAGCACGGTGCTGACCGACGAACTCGGCGCGGTGCAGGGCATCGTCGCCGACGACGTCCGGGCCCGTACCGACGACCTGCGCGGCGAGGCGATCTTCGACCTGAGCGGGCTCGGCGTCGGCATCCTGTTCGCGCTCATCGCCGGCCTGCTGCTCGGCCGGTCCGCCTCGACCGGCATCACCCGGCCGCTGGCCCGGCTGGCGAGCGAGGCGGACGCCGCCGCGTCGCAGCGACTCCCGGCCGCGGTCGCGCGGCTGCACGAGGGCGAGACGACCGGCCCGCCGCCGCCGGTGGCGGTGCCGGCCCGGGCCACCGCGGAGATCCGCTCGGTGACGGAGGCGCTGAACCGCCTGCAGTCCTCCGCGTACGGGCTCGCCGCCGAGCAGGCCGTGCTGCGCCGGAACACCGCGGACTCGATGGCGAACCTGGGCCGCCGCAACCAGAACCTGCTCCGCCGCCAGCTCAGCTTCATCACCCAGCTGGAGCGCGAGGAGACCGATCCGGCCGGTCTGGCGAACCTGTTCGAGCTGGACCACCTGGCGACCCGCATGCGGCGCAACGCGGAGAGCCTGCTGGTGCTGGTCGGGGAGGCGACGCCGCGGAGCTGGTCGCGCCCGTTGCCGATGGCCGACGTGCTGCGCTCCGCGCTCGCCGAGGTGGAGGACTACCGCCGGGTGTCGCTGCGCCGGATCGATGACGCGTTCGTGCCCGGCGCGTACGTGGCCGACCTGGCCCACATGGTCGCCGAGCTGGTCGAGAACGGGCTCACCTTCTCCCCGCCGGACTTCGACGTGGAGGTGCACGGGCGGTGGGTGGACCGGGAGGCGTACCTGATCGCGATCGTGGACCAGGGCGTCGGCATGAGCCCGGAGGAACTGGCCCGGGCCAACGCGCGGCTGGCCGGCGCGGAGCCGTTCTCGGTGGCGCCCACGAAGTACCTGGGGCACTACGTGGTCGGCCACCTCGCCGGGAAGCTCGGCATGACCGTGGAGATTTGCCAGTCGCCGGTGACCGGCACGACCGCCCGGGTGAAGGTGCCGGCCTCGCTGCTGGTCGCGCCGCCGGCGGAGAACGTGCCGGCGTCGACGCCCACCACCACGTTCCACATCGACGCGGTGCCGGTGCCGGCGCCCGCCTCCGCACCGCCCGCCCCGGCGCCGCGCACTCCCGCCCCGGTGCCGCGCACTCCCGTCCCGGCGCCGGTCGCGCCGGCCGCACCGGAGGCCGAGGTGACGCCGAACGGGCTGGTCAAGCGCGTACCGAGGCATCGTCGCGGCCCGGCCGGAGGCGCCGTCCCCCGGCAGGGCCCGCGCGGCGCCGGGAACGGCACGGCCGCGCGCCTCGCCGCGGAGCGGCCGGTGCCGGCCGACATCGGCGCCACCATGACGGCGCTCCGCCGCGGCCTGCACCTGGGCCGCGCGGCGAGCGAGGGCACCACCCACGACGGCTTCGACGACGAGAACGGGAAGGCGCGATGAGCATCGACGCAGGGCCGGACACCACGGCTCACCGCTTCAACTGGCTGATCACCAACTTCGTCCGGGGTACGGCCGGCGTGCGCGAGGCCGTAGCCGTCTCCTCGGACGGCATGCTGATCGCCACGTCCGCCGGTCTGTCCCGCGCCGACGCCGACCACCTCGCGGCGATCGTCTCCGGACTGAGCAGCCTGGCCCGCAGCGCGGCCCGCCGCTACGAGTTCACCGGCCTCAAACTGATCATGATCGAGATGACCTCCGGCTTCCTGATCGTCTCCGCGCTCGGCGGCGGCACCTGCCTCGGCGTGCTCGCGGTCGGCGACTGCGACGTGGCGCTGATCGGGTACGAGATCGCGCTGCTCGGCGAGCGGGTCGGCGACCTGCTCACGCCGGCGCTGATCGCCGAGTCCCGCCGGACGCTCCCGCGGTGAGCGCCGGGGACCTCGGCCCGCGGGTGCCGGACCCGCGGATGGTGCCGCCCTGGCACCGCACGGCGGACGAGTTGCCCCGCCGCCGCGGTCAGGCCGCCGGTGCGCCGGAGGAGCCGGTCCGCGGCGGTGAGGACGAGGGCGTTATCCGGCCGTTCCTGCTGACCGGCGGCCGGACCCGGCCGCTGCGGGACGGGCTGCGGCTGGAGACGCTGATCCGCGCCGCGCCCGCCGCGCTGTCCGCGCCGCTGCGCTTCGAGCTGCTGCGCATCGTCCGGTTCTGTCAGGAGCCGCGCGCGCTCGCGGACGTCGCGACCTGCCTGGGTGTGCCGGTCGGGGTGGCCCGGGTGCTGGTCGCGGACCTCGCCGCGGACGGCTACGTGACCGTGGACGAGCCGATGCCGGACTCCTCCGCCCTGCCCATCGAGCTGATCGAGAGGATCGTCGACCGTGTCCGGGCCCTCTAGTGCGACGACCACCCCGGTGGTCGTGAAGATCGTGATCAGCGGCGGCTTCGGAGTGGGCAAGACCACCTTCGTGAGCGCCATATCCGAGATCGAGCCGCTGCTCACCGAGGCGGACATGACCGAGGTGTCGATCGGCGTGGACGACACGCGTGCGGTCGCCGGCAAGACCACCACCACGGTCGCGCTCGACTTCGGCCGCATCCACCTCGACGCGTCGCTGATGCTCTACCTGTTCGGCACGCCGGGCCAGGACCGCTTCTCGTTCCTCTGGGACGACCTGGTGGACGGTGCGCTGGGCGCGGTGGTGCTGGTCGATACGCGCCGGATCGAGGACAGCTATCCCGCGGTCGACTACTTCGAGGAGATGGGCCTGCCGTTCCTGCTGGCGGTGAACCCGTTCGACGGCGCGCCACGGTTCGCGCTGGAGGAGGTGCGGGACGCGCTCGGCGTGGGACCGGAGGTGCCGATCGCGGAGTGTGACGCCCGCGCGCGGTCCTCGGTGAAGGACGCGCTGGTGCAGCTGATGGAGCAGGTGCTGCGCCGGCGGATGCGAGGGCTGGCCACCGCCTCGGTACGTGAGTGAACGGCGACGATTCGCTCACACCTCGGGATCGCCTGGTGGAGATCCGGAAACCTGCCCGTAAACTCGAACCCGCACAACTGAATACCTCATCCAGAGGGGCTGAGGGATACGGCCCGATGACGCCCCGGCAACCACCCCGCGCGCTCGACGACGAGCGCGGCGGCGGCAGGTGCCAATTCCGTCCCCGTCACACGGTGTGGCGATGGGAAAGATGAGAGGACACCTCCTCATGACGTCTGCCGTCAGCCCCGCTCGCGCCCTCGTCTGTCGCGGTTGCGGCGCCGAATACCCGCTCGCCGCGCAGCACGCCTGTTACGAGTGTTTCGGCCCGCTCGAGGTCGCCTACGACCAGGACCTGCTGAAGCGGGTCACCCGTGAGCAGATCGAGGCCGGTCCGAACAACATCTGGCGGTACGCGGGGCTGCTCCCGTCCGGCCAGGACCCGGCCGACCGGATCACGCTGAACCCGGGCATGACGCCGCTGGTCTCCGCGCCCGCGCTCGCCGCGGAGCTGGGCATGACCGGCGCGCTGTGGGTGAAGGACGACTCCGCGAACCCGACGCACTCGTTCAAGGACCGGGTGGTGTCGGTGGCGCTGTCCGCCGCCCGCGGCCTGGGCTTCACGCGGTTCGCCTGCGCCTCCACCGGCAACCTGGCCAACTCGGTCGCCGCGCACGCGGCCCGGGCGGGCGTGCCGTCGATCGTTTTCATCCCGGCCGACCTGGAGCAGGGCAAAATCATCACCACCGCGGTGTACGGCGGCGACCTGGTGGCGATCGAGGGGTCGTACGACGACGTCAACCGCCTGTGCAGCGAACTGGTCGAGACGGACGAGTTCGAGGACACCGCGTTCGTCAACGTCAACGTCCGGCCGTACTACGCGGAGGGCTCCAAGACGCTCGGCTACGAGGTCGCGGAGCAGCTCGGCTGGCGGATTCCGGAGCAGGTCGTGATCCCGATGGCCAGCGGCGAGCTGCTGACCAAGGTCGACAAGGCGTTCTCCGAGCTGGTCGAGATCGGACTGGTCGAGGCGCCGGCGAACGGCTGGACCGTGTTCGGCGCGCAGTCCGCCGGCTGCAACCCGATCGCGGTGGCGCTGCACGAGGAGACCGACGAGATCCGCCCGGTGCGCCCGACCGGCATCGCGAAGTCGCTGAACATCGGCGACCCGGCGGCCGGCCTCTATGCGCTGGAGGCGGTGCGGCGGACCGGCGGCTGGATGGACTACGCGGACGACGACGAGATCCGCGACGCGATCCGGCTGCTGGCGCGCACCACCGGCGTCTTCGCGGAGACCGCGGGCGGCGTCACCACCGCGGTGCTGGCCAAGCTGATCAAGTCTGGCCGGCTCGACCCGGCGAAGGAGACGGTCGTCTACAACACCGGCGAGGGATTGAAGACGCTGGACGCGGTGGCTAGCCTCGTGGGGCCGACGCACACGGTGAAGCCGTCGCTGCGTTCCGCGCGGGAGGCGGGCCTGCTCGGCTGACTGATCACCCTCCGGGGTGGCCTGTTGATCGACGCGTAGCGGAAAGCCTTGACGTGATTCTCGCTACACCGCAAAATGCTCCGTGCGGGGAGACGCGACGCCGTAAGAGTTGCGGATCCTGAGCTTGGCGACAATCTCTTCCGCCGACTCGACGACCCAGTGCTGATCGTTCATCGAGGTGCTGTGCGAGCGTCTCCCCGACCAAATTCATTCGCCAGATCGCGGGCTTCCCGGGCAGGGTGCACGGCATGAGCCTGCGCGTCACCGCCGTCGACCTCGCCGACGACCCCGAGTGCGGGGAGGCGACGGCGATCATGCGCCTCGCCGGCCGCACCGACACCCCGGACCTGCCCGTTCTCAGCCAGCGCCGATACCTGTCCCGGTTACGGAATCCGCAGGTCGGCGAGCGTCGGCTCGGCTTCCTGGCCCGGGCGGACGGCGTCGCGGTCGGCACCGGCCTGCTGGTCCTGCCGGACGAGCGGAACCGGGACACCGCGATGATCGAGGTGCACGTGCTGCCGGAGCACCGCCGCCGGGGCGCGGGCCGCGCGCTGCACGAGCACCTCACCGGGATCGTCCGCGGCGAGGGCCGCACGACCGTGCTGGCGACCACGTCGGAGTCGCTGCCCGGTGGCCCGGCGCGCCCCGGTCACGGCTCCGCGTTCGCGGAGGCGCTCGGCTACCGGCGCGCCTCGACCGCGCACGGGCAGGCACTGGACCTCGACGACGTACCGGTCGAGCGACTCCTGTCGCAGGCCACGCCGCACACGGCGGGATACTCGCCGGTGCTCTGGACCGGCGAGGTGCCGGAGGCCGACGTCGAGGACATCGCCTATCTGAACGGGCGGCTGCTGCTCGACGCGCCGACCGGCGAGCTGGAGCTGGAGGCGGAGAAGCCGGACCCGTCCGTGATCCGCGCCTACGAGCGGGGCTACCGCGACAAGGGCGGCACGCTGTTCCACGCGGCCATGCGGGACGACGCCACCGGCCGGCTCGTCGCCTGGACGATGATCGAGCAGCTGGACGAGCCGGTCTCGTGGGGCTGGCAGCAGATCACGCTGGTCGACCCGGCGCACCGCGGTCACCGCCTCGGGATGGCCGTCAAAATCCACAACCATCTGCAGGTACGGGCGAAAGCGCCCGAACTTCGCCACCTGCACACCTGGAACTCGGCCGCGAACACGCACATGATGGCGATCAACGCGGCGCTCGGCTTCCGTCCCGCCGGAGCGACGATCGACTGGCAGCGGCGCTTCTAGGGCCTGTCTGGCGGATCGTCGCCGGCCTGCGGCGTGGCCCAGCCGCCGCCTGACCGCACGTCGCGGAAGCCCACATGCAGCACCGGTATCCGGACTTCCGCGCCGCACACCCGGACGACAGCTGGACCTCGCCTCGGCTCGGCGAGATCCGCCGAACCCGCCCTAGGGTGCGCCCTGGTCGGCGCGTGTCCGGCGCAGCCGCGTGGCCCACGGGCGCAGCGGGTTCTCCCGGTACCGGCCGGCGGCCAGGCCGGCGCGCCGCTCGAACCAGTTCCGCGAGCCGTACGACTTGGTCAGCAGGTACGACCAGCCGCAGGCCAGCCAGTAGGCGGGGAAGAACAGCGGGCCCAGCCCGGCGTACTGGGCGACGTGCCGCGTCTCGTGCGCGAGCAGCTCGGCCTGGTCCGGGTGCAGCATCCACTCGGCCGGCCGCCGGGTGAGGATCACGGAGCCGACCGTGAACGTGCGGCGCAGCGCCGGGCGGCGGCACTCGCCCGCGATCAGCACGCCGCCCGGCCCGCGACGGAGCCGGGCGCGGGCGGCCGTGGCGATCAGCAGCCCGATCGGCGTCGTGCCGTTTATGGCGGTCAGTGCCGTCCGACCCACGTGCCGCGCCCGCATGTCCTCACTCTCCGTAATTGATACGTATCTGTGTGGAGTTTTGTGTCCGCCGTGCCATTCCGCTCAGGCCCGCCGTCGCATTTGGAGTTCGGTCAGACCGGGCAGCGTCGGATGTGGTACCCGGATGCCGGTGTCGCGGAAACCGAGTCGTTCGTACGCCCGGACCGCGCGGTCGTTGCCGGTCACCACCTCCAGCATCAGCTCCGGCCGCCGCTCGTCCCGCGACCATCGCGCCACCGCCTCGATCAGCTCTCCGACCAGCCCCGTTCCGCGCAGCCGCGGCGTCACGTAGACCGCGAATATCACGGTCACCCGGCGGTCCGAGGCCAGCACGATCCCGCCCGCATGCCCCACGAACCGTCCATCCTCGACGGCCACGAACTGGACGGCCAGACCCGATCGGATGTTGTGCGCGATCTGTGCGCGGAAATCCTCGTGCGGCCGTGCCGCGGCATCCGCCACCGTTTCCAGAAATGCGAGCGGAGAATCGGCGAGCATTTCCAGTCGCAGCGCCCGCATTCGCGCGGCGTCGGGGACCCGAACGCGCGCGATCGTGACGGGGGCGGGGTGGCGTACCGGGGCAATGGTGCTGGTCATGTTGCTCTGCCTACCCGGAAGCGGGGGATCGGGCAACCGGTATCGACGAGAAGGAACCGTCCGGGATCGTTCCTTGGCGGGCCGGGCAACGATCACCATCAGTAGCCGCGGGCGGAAGCGCTGCGTCCACGGTGTCCGTTTTAGGGTAGTGCACGGTTGGTGTTGCTCGTGTAGCGTGCGGTTCGGCCGCAGTGTTTCGAGGACCCAGACGGACCCGGATCAGGCGGCCCCGGATGAGCAGTTGCTTAAGCCGGGGGGTTGGCGCAACCAGCACCATTGAAGTGAGGAAGTGCACCGTGGCACAGGGCACCGTCAAGTGGTTCAACAGCGAAAAGGGCTACGGTTTCATCGCGGTTGACGGGGGGCAGGACGTCTTCGTCCACTTCTCCGCGATCGAGATGGACGGCTACAAGGCGTTGGACGACGGGCAGCGCGTGGAGTTCGAGATCGCGCAGGGTCAGAAGGGACCGCAGGCGGAGAAGGTGCGGGTCATCGCCTGATTCGCCGGTGGCGGCCCGGACCGGGCCGACCTCTCCATCTCCCATTCGGGGCGTCGCTCCTCACTCGTTGAGGCGGCGCCCTGCTCACGTGTGGGCACGGTTGCACCCCACCCCGGCATGTTGATGAGCTTCAAACTCTTATTCGGCTTCGTAATGCGAGCATGAGCCGCTAGCTGTATCAGACAGCTTTTCCTGAGGAGCGCCACCGGTGGGTTACCCGCCTATCGAGCAACCTTATTACTATCAGCCTCAGTACGACGTGAACGATCCGCTCGTCACCCCGCCCGGCGCCGGAGTCAGCGGCTGGGTCTCGCGGATCAGCGACACGTTCAAACGCAGCTGGCGAAGCGTCTTTTCGATCATCTTTGTCACCCAGTTCCTGCCGGGCATCGGGATTGCGCTGGTCGCCGTCGGGATTATCGTCGCGGTGCTGATCTCCAACCCGGATCTGCCGGACCGGCTGATCGGTCCGGACCCGTTCGGCGACTCGCCGCCGCCCCCGCGCGTGACGATCGCGGTCGGCGCCGCGCTCGTGGCCGGCGGCGTCGCCCTCCTCCTCGTCAGCCTGTGGGTCCAGGTGGTCGGCATCGCCGCGAGCACCTGGGCGATCGTCCGCGAGGCCGCCACCGGGCAGCCGGCCGGGCTGGGTGCGGCGCTGCGGTACGGCGTCCGGCGCGGCTTCGGTCTCGTCGGCTGGTCGCTGCTCGGCGGCCTGCTGTTCGTGCTCGGCATCGTGGCCTGCGTCCTGCCCGGCATCTACGTCGCCTTCGGCCTGGCCATGCTCGCGCCGGTCGTGATCTTCCAGCGGCAGGGGCTCGGCGCGTCGTTCGGCGCGCTGCACCGCAACGCGCTGACGATCATCGTGCGCGTGATCATCGTCTACGGCGTGGTGCAGTTCGCCAGCGGCATCGTCAGCACGCTGTTCCAGATCCCGATGGCGGTGCTCACCGACCCGGCCACGATCCTCGCGTTCGCCGCCGGCGGCGGCGTGGTGCTGGCCCTGGTGATGTTGCCCCTGCAGGCGATCCAGATCATCGGCACCCTGCTCACCTACGCGGAGCAGCGGGCGGCGTCCGCGCCGCTGACCACCGCGCAACTGGCGGACGAACTCGGCTGAACGGGTCCTCCGCGCGGTCGCGGGACCACGCATCGTGCTTGCACTCGCATGGGCAGAGTGCTAAAAAAGGTTCTGGCACTCGCTGATGGTGAGTGCCAACAGGTCGGGACGGTGGGGTCACGTCCGAGCGGGTCGTCAGGAGGCGGCTCACGAGGGCGGGGCCGGTCGTCGCGGGCTTATCCGGCCCGGCCGACGGAGGCGTCCATGTGACGTCGTTCGATGGTGCGTCAGCAGGCGGCAGCCGGCGGGAAAAGTCCGGGTGCCGTGAGCGTCCAGGAGGACATCGCCGTATGGCCAAGATTATCTCGTTCGACGAGGAGGCGCGCCGCGGTCTTGAGCGGGGCATGAACACCCTCGCCGACGCCGTCAAGGTGACGCTGGGCCCGAAGGGCCGCAACGTGGTGCTCGAGAAGAAGTGGGGTGCCCCCACCATCACCAACGATGGTGTGAGCATCGCCAAGGAGATCGAGCTCGAGGACCCCTACGAGAAGATCGGCGCTGAGCTGGTCAAGGAGGTCGCCAAGAAGACCGACGACGTGGCCGGTGACGGCACGACGACGGCGACCGTCCTCGCCCAGGCGCTGGTTCGCGAGGGCCTGCGCAACGTCGCCGCCGGTGCCAACCCGATGGCCCTCAAGCGGGGCATCGAGGCCGCGGTCGCGAGCGTCTCCGAGGGCCTGAGCCAGCTGGCGAAGGACGTCGAGACCAAGGAGCAGATCGCCTCCACCGCCTCCATCTCCGCCGGTGACAGCACCGTCGGCGAGATCATCGCCGAGGCGATGGACAAGGTCGGCAAGGAAGGCGTCATCACCGTCGAGGAGAGCAACACCTTCGGCCTGGAGCTCGAGCTCACCGAGGGCATGCGCTTCGACAAGGGCTACATCTCGCCCTACTTCTGGACCGACGCGGAGCGGATGGAGGCCGTCCTCGACGACCCGTACATCCTCATCGCGAACAGCAAGATCTCTTCGGTCAAGGACCTGCTCCCGATCCTGGAGAAGGTCATGCAGTCGGGCAAGCCGCTGCTGATCATCGCCGAGGACGTCGAGGGCGAGGCCCTGGCCACCCTGATCGTCAACAAGGTGCGCGGCACCTTCAAGTCCGTCGCCGTCAAGGCCCCGGGCTTCGGCGACCGCCGCAAGGCGATGCTGACCGACATCGCGATCCTCACCGGCGGCCAGACCGTCTCCGAGGAGCTGGGCCTCAAGCTGGAGGGTGTCGGCCTCGACATGCTCGGCCGTGCCCGCAAGGTGCAGGTCACCAAGGACGAGACCACGATCGTCGACGGTGCCGGTGACGCCGACCAGATCAACGGCCGGGTCGCCCAGATCCGCGCCGAGATCGAGAAGTCGGACTCCGACTACGACCGCGAGAAGCTGCAGGAGCGTCTGGCCAAGCTGGCCGGCGGTGTTGCGGTGATCAAGGTCGGCGCGGCCACCGAGGTCGAGCTCAAGGAGCGCAAGCACCGCATCGAGGACGCCGTTCGCAACGCGAAGGCGGCCGTCGAGGAGGGCATCGTGCCCGGTGGTGGCGTCGCCCTGGTGCAGGCCGGCAAGACCGCGTTCGACAAGCTGGACCTCGTCGGTGACGAGGCGACCGGTGCGCAGATCGTCAAGGTCGCGCTGGACGCCCCGCTGCGCCAGATCGCCGTGAACGCCGGCCTCGAGGGCGGCGTCGTGGTGGAGAAGGTGCGCAACCTGGAGGCCGGTCACGGCCTCAACGCCGCCTCCGGTGAGTACGTCGACCTGCTCAAGGCCGGCATCATCGACCCGGCGAAGGTGACCCGGTCGGCGCTGCAGAACGCGGCCTCGATCGCGGCGCTGTTCCTCACCACGGAGGCCGTGGTGGCGGACAAGCCGGAGAAGACCCCGGCCCCGGCCGGTGCCCCCGACGCGGGCGGCATGGACTTCTGAGTCCGAGCTTCACCGAACGGGCGGGTCGCGCGAGCGGCCCGCCCGTTTCCGTTCCACCGGCGACTCCACGAGCGTCGATCTTGCGGAAAATGTCCGTTTCGCGTGAAAGTCTGGGATTTCGGGGCTGCATCCGCGTCCTCCGCGGGTGGCCCGGCCAAGCCGAAACCCGCAAAGGACCGACATGCGCAACGAAGGCACGGAACCCACCGCCGAAGGCCCGGAGCCGGACGACGGCAGCACCTACACCTCCGCGGTGGCGCACCGGCCCCGGCGGCCGAAGCAGCAGCTGATCGCGGGCGCCGCGGGCGTGCTCGCCGTCCTCGGCGTCGGCGGCGTCATCCTCGCCACCCAGGGCCGGAACGAACCCGTCGCCATCTCCACCGCGGACCCCGCGCCGCCGCCGGGCGTGGCCACCGTCGTCCCGTCGGTGCCGCTCATCCCGACGGCCTCCGGCCTGCCGGTCCCGCCCTCCGCGACCGCCGGCGCCGCCCCCTCCGCGCCGGCCCCCGCCCCGGTGTCGCCGCGGCCCGGCGCCGCGGCCCCGACGGCGGCGACGAGGGCGGTCCCGGCACCGGCGGCCACCGCGCGGTCGGAGCGGAACGAGCAGCCCGGCGCGGCCGCGCTGCCGCAACCGTCCAAGACTCTGCGCGCGCAGCCGCAGAGCACCGCGGTCAAGGACTCGGAGGTGCAGGTGGTCCAGACGGCCTCCCCGGACGACAAGGAACGGCTGAAGGTGGCGTCCGCGCGGGCGGATCTGACCGGGTACCGCGAGCTGTCCTGGGTGACCGAGGAGAACGAGCGGATCGGCGACGTGCGGTGCACCAACAGGATCCGGCTCAGCCCGGACCTGCCGGCTCAGCCGCGGTCCACGCTGCTGATCTGCTGGCGGGTCAGCGCCACCAGGAGCGTCTACACGGTCGCGGTGAACGTGGACGGCAAGCCGTCCCGGGTCCGGAGCATCGAGGCGCTGGAGGCGGCCTGGCGCAAGCTCGGCTGACACACGCGACGGCGCCCGGGGCGTGAGCCCCGGGCGCCGCCTCAGTGCGGTACGGCTACCTGCCGGATCAGTACGGCGAGACCGTGAACGTCGAGCCGCTGGTGATCAGCGACTGCGTGACGTCGGCCACGGCGGTGGCGTCACCGACCACGCCGCTGCTGACCACGGTCACCGTGTAGGTGCCGTTCGGCACCGGGTTGCCGGTCGGGGTCGGCGGGTCGGTGTTGGTCACGCTGTTGGTGAGATCCAGCGTGCAGAGCAGCTCCAGGTCACTGATCACCAGGACGCTGGTGCACTCCTGGATCTGGCCGACCGTCTTGATGCCGCTGCCGCCGGTCGTCTCCAGCGGGTTGTAGGCGGTCGCCGTGCCGGAGCCGCCGCGCACCAGGTAGACGTGCGCGCTCGCCGCGTTGCCGGTGCCGAACGGCGCCAGATCCTCGAAACCGGCGCCGAGCACGTCCAGCGTCACGGTGGTGTTGGACGGCGCCGTGTTGGGCGTGACGGTGATGCCGAACGAGTAGTCGTAGGCCGAGGACAGCGACTTCGTACCGGCGTCGGTCTTGACGGTCAGCGCGAGATTGTTGCCGGCCGCGCGCGGCGTGGTCGTACCGGTGAAGCTGGTGCCGTTGGCCGCGACGACGATGTCCTCCAACTCGGCCCCGCCGATGGAGGCGGTGAGGCCGGCGGTGAAGCCGCTGCCCTGCACCGTGACCGTGTTGCCACCCTGCGCCGGGCCGCTACCCGGCGAGATGGAGCTGACGGTCAGCGTCGCGCCGACCCGGTAGACACTCGTGCCGACCAGCGTGTCGGAGGCGGTGTTACCCGTGTAGATGCACACGTTCCACGCGCTGGTGGTGCCGTCCGCGGGCGTGTAGACCACGGTGTTCGGCACCGTGAGCGCCGCCTTGGTGTTCGAGATCCGGATGACGTTCGTCGCGGCGAGGACCGTACCGCTGGTGGCGTAGGTCGACGGGCAGGCGCTCTTGGTGAGCGTCGCCGCCGGCGTGGTCACGCCGAGCAGGAAGTTGGCGGTCGTGGACGAGGTCGCCGTGATCGTGGTGGCCGTGGCGGTGGACCCGGACTCCGGGCTCAGCGTGACGGTCGGCAGCGTCGGCGTGTAGGCCGCGTTACCGGCCGCGATCTGCCCGCTGCCGGCGGTGTTGCCACCGTAGATGCAGACGTTGTAGGTGCCCGGTGCCAGCACGCCGGTCGGCACCGTGATGGTCACCGTGTCGTTGTTCGACGAGGTCGTCGCGACCGTGCCGGCGCCGGGCGAGCCGTAGGTGGTGGGGCACGAGGGAGCGGACGAGAAGACCACGGCCGGGGTGATGCCGGTGAAGGCGCCGGCCAGCGTGGCGGTGATCTGGTTGCCGCCCGCGTTCTTGCCCGTGGTGCTGCTCAGGATGGCCTGCGGGAACGACGGCTGGTACGTCGCGCTACCCACGCCGAGCAGCACGCTCGTCGCGGTGGAGCCGTTGTAGAGGCACACCCGGTACGGTCCGCCGGACGCCGTCGCGCCGGCCGGGATCGTGACGGAGGCCTGGTCGGCCGAGTTCCGCGTGGCGGTGGCCGCGAAGCTGGTGTTGCCGGTGGTGTACGTCGCGGGGCAGGACGCGCCGCTGGTCAGCGTCGCGCCGACGGTGGTGGCGGTGCCGATGATGCCGGTCGCCCCGATGGTGATCTGGTTGCCGCCGGCGGACGGGCCGGTGGTGGCCGACAGCGTGCCCGGCAGGTAGCTGCGGAAGGCCGTGGTGGCGGTCGACGCGTTGCCGATCAGCGGAGAGCCGACGGCCACGGTGCCGCTGGTGACGCCGTAGATGCACACCCGGAACGTGTTGGGCGCGGTGCCCAGGTTCGGCGTGACGAAGGAGACCGCGTCGTCGGAGATCCTGGTGATGCTGAGGCCGGCCAGGTTGGTGGCGGACGTCGCCACGTTGGTGGCCGGGCAGGTGGCCGCCGTCGTCAGCCGGACGTCGATCTGCGCGGCCGTCGCGATGCCGGTGAGGAGGCCGGTCGCGTTGGCGGTGACCGTGGTGCCGCCGGTGACGGGTCCGCTGTTGGGCGTGAGGGTGACGGCCACGTTCGCGGCGAACGCGGGTGGAGCGGCCGCGAGCAGGACGGCGGATACCGCTCCTGCCGCGATACCGGCGCGGAGCAGCCGGCGGCCGATGGTTGGCTGGGACTTGCGCATGCGTGGGTCCTCCTACGGTTATGCAACCGCATAGTTCGGCTCTGGTCTTGGCCCGCGCGTTGTCGTGTGTCGGGCCGTCCGATCCAGCGCTGCCGTGCAGCACAGCCGTGTACTTTGGGTGATCAGAAGATAACCGAACGCAACTAGCCGTGGTCCGAAGTCACCAACTTTGTGGCCACATATCGTCATGACGCGGGCAGCGCGGCGACGATGGCTGCCACCGTGCGTGGCCGATCCGGTGATCGTGACGGCTGGATTCCGCCGCGGACAGCGCTAGTCTCGATCGGGTGGAGAGCCGCGAGGGCGAGGAGCTGGACATCCTCCCGCCCGGCCTCGACCTTCATGATCTTGATCGGGTGACCGAGCCGCCGTCGGCCGACCTCACCGACGCACACGTCTCCGCCGCGGACTGGGCAGGCCTGGAGCTGGCCGGGGTGCGCCTGACCCGGTGCTACCTCACCGATGTGGAACTGCTCGAGGCGGATTGGCGCAACGTCCGGCTCACCGAGTGCGTGCTCGACCGCGTCGACCTCTCCAGTGCGTACCTTCGCGGCCTGACGATCGAGCGCTGCGAGCTGATCGGATGCCGGCTCACCGGCGCGCAACTGTTCGACGCCACGCTGCGGGACGTCACGTTCGAGGACTGCCGGCTGGACTTCGCGGTCTGGGAGGCGGTGGTCGCGAAGGGGCCGGTCACCTGGGTCGGGTCCAACCTGAGCAAGGCGTCGCTGACCCGGTGCCGGCTGACCACGGCCACGTTCACCGACTGCCGGCTGACCGACCTGGAACTGGCCGACTGCGACCTGGAGGGCGCGGACCTGCGCGGCAACGACCTCTCCCGGATCAACGGCGTGCCGAGCCTGTACGGCGCGCGGATCAGCCGCGTCCAGCTCGCCGACATCGCGCAGCTGGCGGTGCGGGATCTCAGCCTCGACGTGGAGGACGAGGTCAGCTTCCGCGCGGCGCAGTGAAGCTGGGCGTGACCACCGCGCCGCGCCGGCGGAAGTCGAAGACCGGGTGCCGGGCGTAGTCGACCGCCCGGTCGATCGAGTCGGTCAGGTCGTCGATCTCCACGAACCACGGCGCCTGCACCGTGTGCACCTCCCACGGCGTGCCCTGCACCGCGCACAGCAGCATCCAGCCGGGCGGGCGCAGGCAGTGGCCGACCGCGTGTTCGTAGTGCACGTCGGTCAGGTACCGGTCCAGCTCCGCGTGGTGCTCCGGCCAGAACGAGGTGGCGAAGACCGCCCCCCAATCGCTGCCGGTGTGCCGGGACGCGCCCTCCCGGCCGAAGATCCGGATGCCGCGGTCCGGCGTGCCGGCGATGGTGGAGATCGCCTCGGGCGTGAAGTACACGTCGCCGAGCAGCAGCACCGTGCGGTCGTCGGTGGACCACAGGTCGCGGGTGGAGGCGTACTCGCTGGGATAGTCGCCGGCGCGCACGTGCCGGGTGATGCCGGGCAGCCCGGAGAGCACGTCGTACCGGGGATCGTCCGGCAGCGTCACGTGCACGTCGTCGCACATCGAGACGGCCTGGTCGATGGTGTGGGCGAGCAGTGGCGCGCCGTGCAACGGCGCGAGTTGCTTGGGCACGCCGAGGTGGTTCGCCCACTTCGGGTCGTCCCCCTCGGACGCCGCGATGATCACCCGCATCGGCGCACCCCCCAGTCACTGAACAACGTCAGACCGGGGGTACGGCCAGATTATCCGGAAAAGGTCAGAGCTGTTTGCGGTACAGGAAGAACACCCGCTCGATCCGCGCGCCGGCCGCGCCGGAGTAGAACGGCACCGGGCCGACCCAGCCGATCTGCGCCGCGGAATGGCCATGCGCGTGCTGGTCGGCCAGGCACCGCCGGAGCAGCACGCCTCCGATGCCCAGCCCTTCCGCGGCGGCGGCCGTGCCCATCGGCCCGAACCAGCTCGGCCGCGACGATCCGTACGCCGCGAAGCCCAGGATCTCCCCGTCGCGCTCGGCCAGATGGCAGCCGGCCCGGTCCCGGCCGATCGAGTCGGCGACCTCGCTCGGCCAGTCGCCGCCGAAGGTCCGGTCCGCGAACTCGACCAGCCGCGGGATGTCGCCGCGGTGCGCGAGCCGTACCGTGATGCCGGCCTCGGCCAGCCGCCGTTCCGCGGTCGCCGTCTCACGCAGCGCCGCGGAGCCGGGCGCCAGGTCCGCCGTCATGTTCCACGCGGTCCGGTCCTGCTCGTAGCCGAGCGCCATCGCGGCGCACACCGCCGGCGTGTACCGCACGTCGACGCCGGGCCACGCGTAGTACGGCGAGTTGCCCGCGAGCAGCACCTCCGAGGCGCCGAGCCCGGCCAGCCCGGCCTCCGCGCGCACCATCAGCGCCCGCCCGATGCCACGCCGCCGGGCGTCCGGGCGCACCGCGATCAGGTCCACGTGGCCGGTGCCCGGGTCCCGCTGCGCGATGGAGCAGAGCACCGCGCCCAGCACCGCGTCCTCCGCGTCGAACGCGACGTATCCCAGCGTCCGGTGCCCGGCCGGTGACTCCGGGGACGGCCGCTCGCGCAGCCGCAGCACGATCTCGGCCGCCTCCGCCGCGTCCTCCGGCAGGTCCAGCGCGCCCGCGCAGAGCGTCACCACCGCCGGTACGTCGTCGTCGGTCAGCTCCCTGATGGCGAACTCGGCATCCATGATCATGACAGTAGCGGCCGTCACGAGCCGAGCGCGGCACGCACGGCCTGATTCGCGGAGATCAGCCCGGCGCCGGACTCGTTGCCAGGCGCGCCGCAGTCGCCGCTCGCCCGGACCGGGACGGTGTTCCCGGTGATCAGCGCGCGGGTGGCCGGCAGGTCGCCGATCAGCGCGGGGTCCGCCGACCAGATGAGCGCCACCTCGCCCGCCACGTGCGGCGTCGCCATCGAAGTGCCGCTGTTCGCGCCGTAGGTGCCGCCCGGCATCGCGGACAGCACCTCCTCGCCGGGCGCCATCACGTCCGGCTTGGCGGCGCCGCCCTCGGCCGGGCCGCGGCTGGAGAAGTCGCTCACCGTGCCGGTGTCGTCGACCGAGCCGACGGTCAGCACGTCCGCGTACGGCGCCGGCGCGTCGTCGATCGAGTCGCAGGCCGGCCCGGTGTTCCCGGCCGCGGCGACGAACATGATCCCGGCGGCGGCGAACGCGGCCGTGGCCCCGGCCAGCGTGCCGGTCTCGCAGCCCTCGATCGCCGGGCAGCCCCACGAGTTCGTCAGCACGTGCGGCGCGCGCTGCGGCCGCCCGTCCCGGAACGGATCACCGCCGGCCGGGAACGGCGCCAGCATGAACTGCAGGCAGTCCAGGTAACGCGCCGGGCTGCCGAGGTTGCGGTCGAGGTTGACGCAGCCGACCCACTGCGCGTCCGGCGCCACGCCGATGCCGCCGTCGCCGACCGCGGAGCCGATCGTGTGCGTGCCGTGCCCGCCGTGGTCGGTCGGCGCGGTGGTGTCGTTCCACGGGTCGAGCCAGGAGTCGTCGCCGCCGCGGAACCCGTCCCGCAGCGCCGGGTGGCCGCCGTCCACGCCCGAGTCCGACGTGCCCACCACGATTCCGGCGCCGCGCACGCCCTGGCTCCAGGCCTGGTCCGCGCCGACCGCGCGGATCGCGGACGTGGGACCGCCGGGCGCGTCCGCCGATCCGGTGCTGGTGCCGACCGGCTCGGGCAGCGGGCGCAGCAGCGGACTGGGACGCACCTCCGCCACGTCGTCCCGCGACTCCAGCCAGGCGCGCACCCCGGCCCCGGCGTCCACCTCGATCGCGTTGACCAGGTAATAGGGTGTGTAGTCCAGGCCGAACCGGTCCAGCGCGGCTCGCAGGTCGCGCTGACTGGTGTCCGCCTGCGTGACCAGCGCGCGGTAGACGTCGGCCGCGCGCGCGTCCCGGCCGGCCTGCCCGGTGCGCGTGGTGTCGATGCCGGAGAGGTCCGCCTGGTCCGCCATCACCACGAACAGCCGGTCGCCGTAGAGACCCGGCGTGCCCGGCCCGGCGTAGACGAACCCGGCCGCGGCCACCAGCAGCAGCGCCGCGACGGCCGCGACCGGCGTCCGGGCCCGGCGCACGCCACCGCCCAGGAGCAGGCCGTACGCGATGCCCGCGACCAGCGCGACCAGCCACATGCATCCCGCGGCCACGGCGGTCCAGTACGGCACGTCCCGGCCGGTGAGCAGGAGCGTGACCTCCTCCGGGTCCACGAAGCCGAGCGGGCCGAACGCGGCGGCGGCGACCAGCACGGCGACCGGACCGCTGGCCCGGCGGCGCCCGGGCCGCGCGGGGCGCGGCGTGCGCGCGTGCGGCTGGAGCGCCGCGGCCGTGAACGCCACGATCGGGATCAGCAGCATCGCCAGGTCGGTGCCGGTCTGCCCGGTGCCGCCCGCGATCGCGGCCAGCGCCACGCCCGCCACCAGGCCGCCGACCAGCACCATCCGCGGGCCGCCGTGCCCGCCGTACGCGCGCCAGAACGGCTCGTCCAGCACCGCCGCGGCGAACCAGCCGACCGCGGCGGAGGCGGCGGCGGCCAGCAGCGTCTCGGTCAGGCCGCCGAGCGCGCCCGCCCACAGCCACGGCGCCAGCATCGCCAGGCCGGCGCCGAGCGCGAGCAGCAGTGCCGGCCACCGGCCGTCCATATTCGCGTCATCGGCTGAAGACGACTCTTCGGAAATTTCGCCTTTATCGCGACCGGTCAGCCGGAGCAGCAGCGCGCCGGCCGTCGCGGCCACGGCCAGCGCCAACAGGTACAGCTCGTGCTCCAGCGTCGGCACCAGCCGCAGCAGGCTGAACGCGGCGAGCCCGATCGCGCCCAGCAGCCACGCCCGGCCCGCCGCGCGCACCCCCGGCGAGCGCGGCAGCAGGGCCAGCAGCAGGCTCGGGATCGCGGCCAGCACCGCCGCGACCACCCCGCAGATCGCGGCCACGCCGGCCGGCGCGTCACCGGTCGTGGCCTGCCCGAGCTGCTCGACGAACCAGCCGATCCACTGTGCGACGACGGTGACCACGGCGATCCACAGACCGGCGAAGACGGCGCCGACCACCGGCCACGGGTTGGTGCGCGGCGGCCCCGGATCCCAGGGCGGCATCGGCGCGCCCGGCCACGGGCCGGGGTACGGACCTTGGTGCGGCGGAGGGGGACCCGGCACAGTCATGATCCGCACAGTACGGCTACAGCGCTCCCGCAGGGGAGTTACGGTGGGACACGTGCGTGACCCAGCCGTGTCTCGATACACCGCCGGCCAGCTGTCCCCGCTGCGCCGCGCCGCCGACCTCCGCCGCCTGCGCAGCGAGCGCTTCGACGTGCTCGTCATCGGCGCGGGCGTCACCGGCGCCGGCGCCGCGCTGGACGCCGCCTCCCGGGGCCTCAAGGTCGCCCTGGTCGAGGCGCGTGACCTGGCCGCCGGCACGTCCAGCCGCTCCTCCAAGCTGATCCACGGTGGCCTGCGCTACCTGGAGCAGTTGGAGCTGCACCTGGTGCACGAGGCGCTGACCGAGCGCGGCCTGCTCGCCACCCGGATCGCGCCGCACCTCGTGCGCCCGGTGCCGATCCTGGTGCCGCTGGAGGGCCGGGAGGGTCCGCGCGAGTGGCCGATGCGCGCGTTCCGCCGGGCCTACTACGGCGCCGGCGTCGCGGCGTACGACGTGTTCGCCGGCATCTTCGGCGGCGGCCGCGGCATGCCGCTGCACCGGCACCTGACCCGCACCGGCGCCCGCGAGATCTTCCCCAGCCTCCGGCCGGACGTGCTCACCGGCGCGATCCGCTACTACGACGGCCAGGTCGACGACGCGCGCCTGGTGGTCAACACCGCCCGCACCGCGGCCAGCCTCGGCGCGGCCGTGGTCACCAGCGCCCGGGTCACCGGCCTGCTCCGCCAGGCCCGCGAGGTCACCGGCGTGCGCATCCGCGACATGGAGGCGCCGGCCGGCTCGCCGGACGCGGAGTTCGAGGTCAAGGCGCGCACGGTGATCGCGGCCACCGGCGTGTGGAGCGACGACATCACCCGCATGCTGCGCGAGGTCGGCGTCCGGCCCGGGCTGCGGGTGCGCGCGTCCAAGGGCGTGCACCTGGTGGTGCCGCGCTCGGCGATCACCGGCGAGGCCGGGCTCATCCTGCGTACCGCCACGTCCGTGCTCTTCGTGATCCCCTGGGGCGGGCACTGGATCATCGGGACGACGGACACGGACTGGCAGCTCGACCGCTCGCACCCGGCCGCGTCCGCGAAGGACATCCAGTACCTGCTGGACCAGGTCAACAAGGTGCTCGACCGGCCGCTGAGCACGGACGACATCCAGGGCGTCTACGCCGGCCTGCGCCCGCTGCTGGCCGGCGAGGCCGACTCGACCTCCCGGCTCTCCCGCGAGCACGCGGTCGTCGAGCCGATGCTCGGCCTGCTGCTGGTCGCCGGCGGGAAGTACACGACGTACCGGGTGATGGCCGCGGACGTGATCGACAAGGCCGCGCGCCGTCTCGGCCCGAGCGTGCGACCGTCCCGCACCGACCAGTTGCCGCTGCTCGGCGCGGACGGCTACGCCGCCGCCTGGCGCGACCGGGCCGACCTGGCCCGCCGCCACGGGATGCCGGTCGGCGTGGTCGAGCACCTGCTGGAGCGCTACGGCACGCTCGCCATGCACCTGATCGCCATGATCGACGCGGACCCGCTGCTGGCCACGCCGCTGGCCGGCGCCCCGGAGTACCTGGCGGTCGAGGTCGCCTACGCCGCGCACGCCGAGGGCGCGCTGCACCTCGACGACGTGCTCACCCGGCGTACCCGGATCTCGTTCGAGACGCCGGACCGCGGCACCGAGAGCGCGGAACAGGCCGCCGAGATCATGGGCTCCGTGCTGGGCTGGGACGAGGCGGTCCGCGCGCGCGAGGTCGAGCACTACCTCGCCCGCGTCGCCGCGGAGCGCCAGTCCCAGCTGATGCCGGACGACCTCACCGCGGACGCGGCCCGGCTCGGCGCGGCCGACGTCCGCGGCTTCGCGGCCGACCGCAACGAGGCGGCCGAGGAGCTGCCGAAGCTGTAGCCCGCGGGTGGCGGGAAGATCAAATTCGCGATCTTCCCGCTTCCGGCGGGTCCGGTTCCGCATGCTCCCGCGGGCACCGGTCGTCGCCGGCGCTCCTCCCTGCCGGTTCCGCGCCGGCGAGACGATGAGGTCCGCACGCCGGGCGACCTGGCCGACCCTGACCGTTCCGGACGCCGCGAAGCCATCCGATCGGCGCGAACCGCACGCCCTAGAGGACCTTGCCGGGGTTGAGGATGCCGAGCGGGTCGAGCGCGTCCCGGATCGACCGCTGCACGCGCATGCCCACCGGGCCGGCCTCGCGCGCCAGCCACTCGCGCTTGAGCAGTCCGACGCCGTGCTCGCCGGTGCACGTACCGCCGAGGGAGAGACCCAGCTCCATGATCTCGTTGAACACCACGCGCCCGCGGTCGACGCAGGCGGGGTCGGTGCGGTCGACCACGATGTTGGGGTGCATGTTGCCGTCGCCGGCGTGGCCGATCGTGCCGACCGGGATGCCGTGCCGCTCCGCGATCCGCTCCACGCCCTCCAGCAACTCGGCCAGGCGGGCGCGCGGCACGGCCACGTCGTCGATGATCAGGGCGCCGATGCCCTCCGGGTACGTCTCCGCGGCCAGCCGCTCCATCGCGGCGTGCGCCAGCCGGCGCGCCTCCAGCAGCGCGGCGGCCTCGGCCGCGTCGGTGGCGGCGAAGACCTCCTCCGCGCCGGCGGACCGGCACGCCTCCTCGATCATGGCGAGGTCGGCGGCGGCGCGGGAGCCGGTGTCCGCGGCGGCGAGCAGCAGGGCCCGCGCGTCCGTGCGCAACCCCATCGGGCGGTACGCCTCGATCGCCCGCAGATGCGTCCGGTCCAGCAGCTCCAGCAGGCTCGGGGACAGCCCGCGCCGGGCGATCGCGGCCACCGCGCGCCCGGCGGCGGCGACCGAGCCGAACACGGCCACCAGCGTCAGCGCCTGCTCGGCCGGCGGGCGCAGCCCCAGCGTCACCTCCGTGATCACCCCGAGCGTGCCCTCCGAGCCGACGAAGAGGCTGGTCAGGTCGTACCCCGCGACGCCCTTGGCGGTTCGCCGGCCGGTCCGGAGCACCTCGCCGGAGGCGAGCACCACCTCCAGGCCGAGCACGTACTCCGTGGTCACGCCGTACTTCACGCAACACATGCCGCCCGCGTTGGTGGCCACGTTGCCGCCGATCGTGCTGGTCAGCCAGGACCCCGGGTCGGGTGGATAGCGCAGCCCGGCCTTCGCCACCTCCGTGGCCAGCACCGCGTTGACCACGCCGGGCTGCACCACGGCGATCCGGTCGACCGGGTCGATCGTGCGGATCTCGGTCATCGCGGTGGTGGACAACACGATCGCGCCGTCCACCGCGTTCGCCGCGCCGGCCAGCCCGGTCCGGGCGCCCTGCGGCACCACCGGCACGCGCAGCTCGGACGCGATCCGCAGCACGTCCGACACCTGGGCGGTGGTGCGCGGCCGCACCACCACGGCCGGGACGCCGGAGTCGCAGAGGTCGGCCTCGTCGTGCCGGTGGCCGTCGATCAGATCCGGGTCGGTCAGCACCGCCCCGGCGGGCAGCACCTCCGCCAGTCGCGCGATCAGGTCCGCCATCCTTCGACGGTACGGTTTAAGAGTGATCTTCGTCGACCCTCCCGCCTGGCCCGCCCACGGACGGCTGTGGTCGCACATGGTCAGCGACCACTCACTGGCCGAGTTGCACGCGTTCGCCGAGAAGATCGGCGCGCCGCGCCGCGCGTTCGACCGCGACCACTACGACGTGCCGGCCGAGCGCCTGCAGACCGCGATCCTGCTCGGGGCGCGGCTGGTCTCCAGCCGGGAGATCGTGGCCGTGCTGCGCGCCTCCGGGCTGCGCAAGCCGAAGCACACGGTCAGGCGGTCAGCTCCGCCAGCTCGCGAGTGAGGTTGGCGCGGGCCGGCGCCTCCCAGCGCGCGGCCAGTTCCGGATCGCGGAACAGCGCGGGCAGGTCGAGCAGCCCGCGCAGCACGGCGGCGCGCCCGAGGCGGAACAGCTCGTCGGGCACGTGCGCGTACTCCCGGCGTACCGCCCGGGTGTATCGCTCGTAGTCGGCCGGAGGCCGGGCCAGCACGGCCAGGTCGGCGTCGCAGAGCAGCGCGCCGTTGCGGTCATCGTCCGTGACCGCGTGCCCGGCCGTGAGCCGCACCAGCCGCGCCACCTCGGCCACCGCGTGCTCCGCGACACCCAGCGCGGCCAGCTCCGACTCGGCGAGCCGGGCGCTGGCCTCCTCGTTCCCGGGCGCGGTGGGATCGTAGACCGCGTCGTGGTACCAGACCGCGAGCCGCACCAGGTCCGGATCATCCGCCTTGCCGGCGTGCCGGTCCACGGTGGAGAGCATCGAGGTGAGGTGGTCCTCGTCGTGGTACGCCCGATGCGGCTCGCGCCAGCGCGCCAGCAGCGCCGCGCCCGCCACGTCGCCCGGATCCGTGCCACCCGCACCGGCCAGCGCGCCGCGCCAGCCCGCCATCAGCTCGCTCACCACGTCATCCTGGCAGGAGAACTCCCATGATCGACGGTAGGGTCGGTACATGGGCAGCGCGCCGTTCGGCCAACGCGTGGCCGAGCTGGGCCGCCGGTCCGGCGGCACGTTCCGCGAACGGCTCGGCCGGGTGCGCGGCAACGCGGGCCTCGCGCTGCAGACCGGCGTGGCCGCCGGCATCGCCTGGCTGATCGCGAACGACCTGCTGCACCACCAGACGCCGTTCTTCGCGCCGATCGCCGCGGTGATCACGCTCGCGGTCTCCGTCGGGCAGCGGCTGCGCCGCGCGTTCGAGCTGGTCATCGGCGTGGCGCTGGGCATCGCGGTCGGCGACGCGCTGATCCTCCTGATCGGGACCGGGCCGTGGCAGATCGGGCTGTCCGTGGGCCTGGCCGTGGTCTCCGCGATATTCCTCGGCGGCGGCTCGTCGCTGGTGGTGCAGGCCAGCTCGTCCGCGGTGCTGGTCGCCACGCTCACGCCGCCGACCGAGGGCATCTACCTCGGCAGGTTCTGGGACGCGCTGATCGGCGGCGCGGTCGGCCTGGCCGTGATGGCGCTGCTGCTGCCGATCAACCCGCTCACCGTGGTCATCCGCGCGGCGAACCCGGCGCTCGACGTGCTCGCCGACGGCCTCCGGCACGCGGCCGGCGCGCTGGTCGCCGGCGAACCGGAGAGCGCCGCCGAGGCGCTGGAGCGGCTGCGCGCGGCCGAGTCGGACCTCAGCACCATGGACGAGGCGATCAAGGCGGGCCGGGAGAACGCGACGCTGGCACCGGTGCGCTGGCGGGCCCGCGCGCCACTGGCGCAGTACCTGGACAGCGCGCGGTACGTGGCGCACGCGCTGCGCAACAGCCGCGTGCTGGTCCGGCGGATCGTGACGATGCTGAACGACGGCGAGCCGGTGCCGCGCACCCTCGCGCCCGCGGTGGTCGCGCTGGGCGAGGCGGTCGAGCTGCTCCGCACCGAGCTGGAGCTGGGCGTGGAGCCGGAGGCCGCGCGCGGGCGGGCGCTGCGCGCGGTGTCCGACGCCGGGCGGGCCTACGCGGACGGCGTGGGCTTCTCCGGCTCCGTGGTGGTGGCGCAGGTGCGGTCCACCGCGACGGACCTGGTCCGGGCCTCCGGCGTCGAGCACGAGGAGGCGATCCGGCAGGTCCGTCGCGCGTTCGGCCGCCCGTTCGAGACGAAGACCGCGGCCTAGCGTTTCACCCCAGCGCGGCGATCAGCGCGTCCACGTCGGACTCCGTGCTGCCCAGGCCGACGCTGACCCGCAGCGCGGTCGGCGGCAGCGTGAGCCCGGACCGCGCGGACGCCTCGGACAGCAGCCGCTTCGCCAGCGGGTGCGCGCAGAACAGCCCGTCCCGTACGCCGATGTTGTGCTCCCGCCCCAGCTCCGCCGCGACCGCGGACGAGTCCCGCCCGGCCACCGCGAACGACACGATCCCCACCCGCTCCGCGTCCGGGCCGAACGTGCGCAGCTCCACCACGCCCGGGATCGACGCCAGGCCCGCGCGCAGCCGGGCGACCAGCCGCTCCTCGTCCGCCCGCAGCGTGTCCCGGTCCGCCACCTGCAACGCCGCGCAGACCGCGGCCAGCGCCACCGCGCCCAGCAGGTTCGGCGTGCCGGCCTCGTGCCGCGCCGGCCCGGTCGCCCAGGTCACGTCGTGCGTACCGGCGCCGACCCGGGTGGTGGCGCCGCCGCCGCGCAGGTACGGCTCGGCCGCGTCCAGCCAGTCGCCGCGCCCGGCCAGCACCCCGGCGCCGAACGGTGCGTACAGCTTGTGGCCGGAGACCGCCACGTAGTCCACGTCCAGCGCCGCCACGTCCACCGGCAGGTGCGGGGCCAACTGCGCCGCGTCCAGCGCGATCCGGGCGCCGTGCCGGTGCGCCACCGCGGCCAGCTCCGCGATCGGCCACACCTCACCGGTGACGTTGCTGGCGCCGGTCACCGCGACCAGGATGTGCGCCGGCGCGTGCGGGCCGCGGCGCAGCTCGGCCAGCGCCTCACCGAGCGAGCGCACCGCGGCGCCCGGCGACGACGGGACCGGCAGCCGCAGCGGGTGGCCCGGCCAGGGCAGCAGGTTGGCGTGATGCTCGCCGCCGAACGTGACCACGGTGGTGCCGGCCGGCAACGCCGAGGCCAGCAGGTTCAGCGCGTCCGTGGTGTTCCGCGTGAAGATCACGTGGTCCTCGGCGCGCGCGCCGAGGAAGTCCGCGACGGTCTGCCGGGCCCGCTCGTAGGCGAGCGTGCAGCGCTGGGAGAGCGCGCCGGCGCCGCGGTGCACGCTGGCGTACCAGGGCAGGATCGCGTTCACCGCCTCGGCGGCCGCGACCGCGCACGGCGCGGTGGCCGCGTAGTCGAGGTTGATCTGGCCGGGCACGCCCAGGACGCCGGGCACGCCCAGGACGGCGGGCGCGGTGCTCTCGGCGGCGGTGGCGACGGCGGCGGGCAGCGTGAGCGTCGACATGCGATGACCTCCGGGGTCTGAGGGACCCCGAGCACACCGTCGGGAACGAGGTCCGCGCTTGCCCGCGCGGACACGCGGGCCCGGTCATCACCCGGGGCACCCCACCGCGAACAGACGAGGGTTGCCGGTCAGCTAGCCGGGGCTTGTCGCTGACGCTCGTGACCTGGCGGCAATCATAGCCACGCACTGGGCGATCGTGGCAAGCCCGTTCTGGATACGCTGAACCTCATGTCGGAGATTCCACCGCAGCCCTACGCGCCCGCCGGTCCGATGCCGCCGGCCGGTCCGGTGCCGCCGGCCGGTCCGGTGCCGCCGAGCGGTTCGCTGCCGCCGAGCGGTTCGCTGCCGCCGGCCGGTTCGCTGCCGCCGGCCGCGCCGGAGCCGGGCCTGCGGAGGCGGGTGTGGCGGATCATCGGCCTGGCCGTGATGATCGTCTTCATCGCCGCCTGCGCGATCGCGGTGACGGTCTTCCTCGGCTTCAACATCGGCATCGACGGGCTGCTGCTCGGCACCGCCGCGGCGCTGCTGCCGGTGCCGGTGCTGATCGGCGCGTTCATGTGGCTCGACCGGTACGAGCCCGAGCCGATCGGCTACCTCGCGTTCTGCTTCGCCTGGGGCGCGTTCGTGGCGACCGGCGCCGCTCTGGTGGTGAACAGCGTCTCGGCGTACCTCTTCGAAGGCTGGGGTCTGTCCGACTCGCTGGTGGCGGTGCTGGTCGCGCCGTTCATCGAGGAGGCGATGAAGGCGCTCGGGCCGGTGCTGCTGCTCTGGTGGCGACGGCGCGAGTGGTCCGGCATCACCGACGGCATCGTCTACTGTGGCCTCTCCGCGATCGGCTTCGCCATGGTGGAGAACATCCTCTACCTGGGCGGGCACGGCTACGCGGCCAGCAACGAGCAGTACGGCCCGGCCAGCGGCGCGCAGCAACTGTTCCTGATCTTCATCGTGCGCATCCTGTTCACCGGCTTCGCGCACCCGCTGTTCACGTCCATGGCCGGCGTCGGGCTGGGCATCGCCGCCCGTACCGCCGCGCGCCCGGTCCGCTGGCTCGCGCCGATCTCCGGCCTGCTGGTCGCCATGATGATCCACGGCACGTGGAACCTGCTGCCGTCGCTGGTGGTGGCGACCGGCGAGCCGATCGTGCTGCTCTACGGCTACCTGGGGCTCATGATCCCGGTCTTCTTCGCCACGGGCGGCTTCGCCATCTGGCTGCGCGGCTGGGAGGGGCGGCTCACCGAGCGGACGCTCCCGGCGTACGTCCGGGCCGGCTGGCTCTCCCCGCCCGAGGTGGCCACGCTGAGCAGCCTCGGCCGCCGGCACTCCGCCCGCCGCTGGGCGAAGCGGGTCGCCGGTGACGCCGGCGTGCGCGCGATGCGCAACTTCCAGTTCGCCACCACGAAGCTCGCGCTGCTGCGCGACGGGATGGACCGCGGGCTCTACCGGAACCTGGACGCGGCCGGCGCGGAGGAGCGGGCGCTGCTCGGCCGGATCTCGGCCGAGCGGTCCGTCTTCGTGGGCCGGGACCCGCAGACCCCGCCGGCCCGCTGGGACGGCGAGCGGTACCACATCACGTTCCCGGACGGGGTGAGCCGGCCGATCGAGGCGCCCGCCTCGCCGGTGGTGCCGATCCCGATCACCAGCTACTACAGGTAGAGGCCGATCCCGTCGGACTCGACGCGCTCGGCCGCGACCGCGTGCACGTCCCGCTCGCGGAGCAGCACGTACTCCCGGCCGTGCAACTCCACCTCGGACCGGTCCTCCGGGTCGAAGAGCACCCGGTCACCGGCGGCCACGGACCGCACGTTCGGGCCCACGCCGACCGCGGTGGCCCAGGAGAGGCGGCGGCCCATCGACGCGGTGGCCGGGATGACGATGCCGGCGGACGAACGGCGCTCCCCCTCGGCACCGTCGAGCCGGACCAGGACGCGGTCGTGCAGCAGCCGAATCGGCAGCTTGGCGTCGTCGTTCACGTCAGGAGACGCTACCCGTACCCGGCCGGGCCCGGCGCGCGGGTGCGCGGGTGATCACGCGTTAACGTCGGGAGGTGCGTGTGGGACGACTGAGCAGCATCCGGCGCAACCTCCGCCGCGCCTACGAATCCCGGATTCCGGAGCCACCGGCCGCGGTGGAGGCGCCGCCGCCGGAGGACGCGCCGGAGATCGTCCACACGTCCACGATCAGCCGCGACGACGCCGAGGTCCCGCACGCGCTGCGCCTCGCCGCCGCCTGGTCCTGGCGCCTGATCGTGGTGGGCGTGATCGGCTACGTCCTGCTCCGCTTCTTCGGCGTGATCCGGATCGTGATAATCCCGCTCTCCATCGCGCTGCTGCTCTCCGCGCTGCTCACGCCCGCGGTCGGCTGGCTGCTCAAGCTGCGCTTCCCGCGCTCGCTGGCCACCGCGCTGGTCCTGGTCGCCGGCCTGGGCGCGGTGGTCGGCACGCTCACCATGGTCGTCACCCAGTTCGTCGACGGCCTGCCGGAACTCACCAGCAACGCCACCGTCGGCATCCGGCAGATCCAGGACTGGCTGCGCGACGGTCCGCTGCACCTCGACGACGACCAACTCGACACCGCGCTCACCACCGGCCAGCAGTGGCTCGACGAGAACACGCAGGCGCTCACCACCGGCGCGGTCTCCACCGCCACCACGGTCTTCGAGCTGTTCACCGGCGCCCTGCTGGTGCTGTTCTCGACGTTCTTCTTCCTCCGCGACGGCCGGAGGATCTGGCGCTTCGTGGTCAGGCTGTTCCCGGTCACCGCGCGCTGGCGGCTGGCCGACGCGGGCGAGGCCTCCTGGCAGACGCTCGTCGCCTACGTCCGCGCCACCGTGCTGGTCGCGTTCATCGACGCGGTCGGCATCGGCCTGTTCCTCTTCATCTTCGACGTCCCGTTCCCGTTCCCCCTGGCCGCACTGGTCTTCCTGGCCGCCTTCGTCCCCATCGTCGGCGCCACCGTCTCCGGCGCCGTCGCGGTCCTGGTCGCCCTGGTCGACAGCGGCTGGGTCACCGCGCTGATCATCCTGGGTGCCGTCATCGCCGTCCAACAGATCGAAGGCCACATCCTCCAGCCCTTGATCATGGGCCGCGCCGTCGCCATCCACCCCCTCGCCGTGATCATCGGCATCGCGGCCGGCGTCGTCCTGGCCGGCATCACGGGCGCCCTGGTCGCCGTCCCCCTGATCGCCGTCCTCAACACCGCCGTCCGCCGCCTCACCGCCGACCCCCGCCCCGAGGTCCCGGCCGACGCGATCGTCGTCAACCCCAAAAACCCATAAAGGCGGACTTTCCCACTCCCGGCGTGCCCACTCCCGTCCGCTCCCGCGGGCTCCCGCCTCCGTGTGGTCACCTCACCGACCCACCCCCGCACGCAACCGACCACCGCGCGCCGCTGGCCGCGGTCCCGGCGGCCGGGCGCCGGAACAGACACCACGGACGGAACGGCGAGGAAGACCAGGCCGGGGTGCGGGTGGTCAGGACTTGGCGAGGCGTTGGAGGGCGCCGAGGGCGACTTCCGGGCGCGTGGTGTACCAGAACGGGGGGAGGGTCTTGCGGAGGAAGGGGCCGTAGCCGCGGGCGGTTTCGAGGCGGGAGTCGAGGACGGCGACCATGCCCTTGTCACCGGCGGCGCGGATGAGGCGGCCGGCGCCCTGGGCGAGGCGGATGGCGGCGATGGGGACGCTGACGGAGGAGAAGCCGGAGCCGCCGGTGGCGTCGACGGCGGCGGAGCGGGCGGCGGCCAAGGGCTCGTCGGGGCGGGGGAACGGGAGGCGGTCGATGATGACCAGTTGGCAGGCGTCGCCGGGGACGTCGACGCCCTGCCAGAGCGACATGACGCCGAACAGGCAGCTCTCCCGCTCGGCGCGGAAGCGGCGGACCAGGACCGGCAGCGCGTCCTCGCCCTGGAGCAGCACCGGGATCGACGTCTTCGCGCGGACCAGCTCGGCGGCCTGCTGCGCGGCCTTGCGGGAGGAGAACAACCCGAGCGTGCGGCCGCCGAGCGCGGTGATCAGCTTGAGCAGTTCCTCGCCGGTGGCCTCCGGCAGGCCGGACGCGGCCGGCCGGGGCAGGTGCGCGGCGACGTAGAGAATGCCCTGCCGTGCGTAGTCGAACGGGGAGCCGACGTCGAGCGAGCGCCAGCCCGGGCCCTCGGCCGGTGCCGGTGGCTTGGGCCCGGCGGTCGCCGGGCGGGCGGCCTCCGCGGCGGCGGCCGCGATCGGGGTGGGCTTGACCGGGCCGAGCGGCAGGCCGAGCGAGCGAGCGACCAGGTCGAACCGGCCGCCGAGCGCGAGCGTGGCGCTGGTGGCGACCACGGTGCGCTCCTCGTAGAGCGTCTCGGAGAGCAGGCCGGCGACGGAGAGTGGCGCGACGACCAGCGCGCGCCGGGTGCCGGTCTCGTGCTTCTCCACCCAGGCGACGTCGTGGTCGCTGCCCTCCAGCAGGCGCTGGGCGGTGTTGCCGATCTCGTCGAGCACGGCCTTGGCCTGCTGCTTGCGGACCGGGTCGGGGTCGTCGGCCTTGACGTCGCCGATCGACTCGAGCGCGCGGCGGGTGGCGGCGTCGACCAGCGTGCACGCCTCGGCCAGCGCCTGCGGCAGCTCGCCGGTGATCAGACCGTTCGGCGCCTCGGCGAGCCCGAGCGTGAGCGCGTCACCGGCCTCGGTGAGCGCGGAGTGCACGTCCGGCTGGACGACCGGGCGGGCGCGCCGGGCCGCCGCGGTGATCGACTCGGGGGTCAGCTCGGCCTGGGACGCGGAGGAGACGCGGTCGGCCAGCTCGTGCGCCTCGTCGATGATCAGCAGCTTGTGCGGGGGCACGATGTGCCGGCCGGCGAGCATGTCGACCGCGAGCAGGCTGTGGTTGGTGACGACCACGTCGGCCTCGCGGGCCCGGGCGCGGGAGGCCTCGGCGAAGCACTCCTCCCCGTACGGGCAGCGGGCCGCGCCGACGCACTCGCGCGCGGGCATGGACACCTGCCGCCAGACGCGGTCGTCGACGCCGGGGTCGAGCTCGTCGCGGTCACCGGTCTCGGTCTCCATGGCCCAGTCGTGGACCCGCTCCACCTGCTTGCCGAGCTTGCCCGACTCGCCGAGCCAGCCGGACCCGGACGCTGACCCGGCCCGCGCGGGGGAGTCGACCTCGAAGAGGCCCTCGTCCTCGGGCTCGTCCTCCTGCGAGTTCTCCAACTTGGCCAGGCAGAGGTAGTGGTGCCGGCCCTTGAGCACGGCGAACGTGGGCTGCCGGCCGAGCACCGGCTCGACCGCCTTGGCCAGCCGGGGCAGGTCGTGGTCGACGAGCTGGGACTGCAGCGCCAGCGTGGCGGTGGAGACGACGACCGGGCCCTCGACCATCAGCGCGGGCGTGAGGTAGCCCAGCGACTTGCCGGTGCCGGTGCCGGCCTGGACGAGCAGGTGCTCCCTGTCCGCGATGGCGTCGGCGATCGCCTCCACCATCTGCTGCTGGCCCGCGCGCGAGGAGCCGCCGGGGACCGCGCCGACGGCGGCGGCCAGCAGCTCGACGGCGCGCTCGCGGCTCTTGCGCTGGCGTGGGGTCGGCGTCTTGGCGGTCTCGGAGGAAGCGATCGTCACCCGGGGAACGGTACCGGGACCCACCGACGTTTCCCGGCCCCCGGTGTCCGCGAAACGCGCGACGGCTACGACTTGCCGTCGATTTGCGGAACTTTCCGCAACGCCGTGCGGGGACGCACCATGATCGCGCGGCGGGATCGATCGCATCGGTTAAGGTGCGCTCATGTCAGACGTGGTCCGGGTGGTCTACCAGAAGTACGACGGCACCGCACACCGGGACTACCCCGCGCGCCGCCTGGCCGAGGACGACCTCGGTGTCTGGCTGGGCGTGACGGCCGGCACGCCGAGTGTCTACCACGGCCGGGCATCCGTGGAGCGCATCCCGTTCATCCTGCTGGTGCCGCACAGCGCGCACTGGACCGGCATGTTCAACCCGCCGCCGCGCACCAGCGAGGTCTACTGCGACATCACCACGCGCGCGCGGTGGGAGGGCGACACCGTACACCTGATAGATCTTGATCTGGACGTGGTGCGCCGGCGCGCGACCGGCCTGGTGGAGTTGCGCGACGAGGACGAGTTCGCGGAGCACCGGGAGCGGTTCGGCTACCCCGACGACCTGGTCCGCGAGGCGCATCTGGCCGCGGACTGGCTGCTCGGCGCGCTGGGCGACGGCACCGAGCCGTTCGCCTCCGCCTATCGCAAGTGGCTGGCCCTGGTCACCTGATCGCCGATCACTCGCGGTGGTCGGGGACACTGGTCGCGTGACGACGGCGGGGGACATGGAGTGGCGGCGGCCCGGGCCGACCGCCGATCAGCGGCGCAACGACATGCTCAGCGGCATCGCCGCGACGGTGGGCAGCACGTTCAGCCTGGTGCTTTCCACGAGCGTCGGCGTCTTCCTGTTCGACGACCCCGCTTCCCGTCCGGAGCAGGCGTTCTGGGCGGTGGCGACCACGCTGCCGCTGATGTGGCGCCGCCGCTTCCCGGAGCCGGTGATGCTGCTGGTCGCGGTCGCCTACATCGCCAGCCAGGCCCGGCACGCGCAGGAGGCGCAGATCTCGCAGATCGCGCTCTTCGCCGCCATCTACACGGCCGGGGCGTGGAGCGGAGACCGGCGCCGGGCCAGGCTCTCCCGCATCGTGGTGATCGCGGCCATGTTCGGCTGGATGACCATCTCCATGTCGATCAACCTGCCCAAGCTGCCACCGGACGCGTTCTCCACCGCGGCCGGGCCGCTTCCGCCGATCCTCTCCGCGATCCTGGTGCAGATCTTCCTGAACGCGCTCTACTTCGGATTCGCGTACTACTTCGGTGACGTGTCCTGGACCGCCGCGCACGACCGACACCTGCTGGTGCAGCGCGCCGAGGAGCTGCGCCGGGAGCAGGACAAGGAGGCGGAGCGGGCGGTGCTGAACGAGCGGGTCCGGATCGCCCGCGAGCTGCACGACGTGGTGGCGCACCACGTGGCCGTGATGGGCGTGCAGGCCGGCGCGGCCCGCCGGGTGCTGGACAAGGACGCGGGCAAGGCGCGCACCGCGCTGGCCGCGGTCGAGCAGGAGGCCCGGACCGCGGTCGACGAGCTGCGTCGCATGCTGGGCGTGCTGCGCGCCACGGACGCGGAGGGCCCGGTCCCGCCGGTGCACGGCATCGACGACCTGCCCGCGCTGCTGGAGAGCTCCCGCCAGGCCGGCCTGACCATCGACCACGGCGTGTACGGCGACCCGGTGGACGTACCCGAGTCGGTGTCCGTCGCGGTCTACCGGATCGTGCAGGAGGCGCTGACCAACACGCTCAAGCACGCCGGGCCGGTCGGCGTGGACGTCCGCATCCGGTACCTGAGCCGCGAGGTGGAGATCGACGTGACCGACCAGGGCCGGCCGGCGGCCCCGCCGAACGGGCGCGGCATGGGCCTGATCGGCATGCGCGAGCGGGTGGCCGCGCACGAGGGCGTGCTGGAGGCCGGCCCGCGCGAGGGCGGCGGCTTCCGCGTGCGCGCCCGGTTCCCCCTGACCAAGAAGGAGGCCGCGGCATGATCCGCGTTCTGCTGGCCGACGATCAGCACCTGGTACGCAGCGGCTTCCGGGTCATCCTGGAGACGGAGGACGACATCGAGGTGGTCGGCGAGGCGTCGGACGGCCTCACCGCGGTGGACCGGGCCGCGGAGCTGCGCCCGGACGTGATCCTGATGGACGTGGAGATGCCCGGCGTGGACGGTCTGGAGGCCACCCGGCGGATCGTGGCGGGCACCGGCGAGGACGGCCCGGCCGTGCTGATCCTGACCACGTTCGACCGGGACGACTACCTGTTCGCGGCGCTGCGCGCGGGTGCCAGCGGGTTCCTGCTCAAGACCGGCACGCCGGAGGCGCTGATCGACGCGGTGCGCATCCTGTCCCGCGGCGACGCGCTGCTCGATCCGCAGCTCACCCGCAGGGTGATCTCCACGTTCGCGGGCCCGGAGAAGGCGGTGCCGGTTCAGGCCGACGCGCGCCTGGCCGAGCTGACGCCCCGGGAGAACGAGGTGCTGGTGCTGCTCGCCGGCGGCTGCACGAACGCGGAGATAGCCGAGCGGCTGTTCCTCGGCGAGGCGACCGTGAAGACGCACGTCAGCCGGGTGCTGACCAAGCTGGGCCTGCGCGACCGGGTCCAGGCGGTGGTCTTCGCCTACGAGCACGGCGTCGTGGGTCCGTCCCGAGGGTGACCCGCGTGATCCGTCGCATGCCGGACGCCGGGACGATCATCACCGCCTAGCGTTGACGGCATGACGAAGGTGCTCAGGGTGAGCGCGGTCGACCGGGGGTTCGCCGGTCGGCAGGTGCTGAAGGACGTCTCGTTCGACGTGACGGCGGGACGCATGACGGGTTTCGTCGGCGCCAACGGTGCCGGCAAGACCACCACGATGCGGATCATTCTCGGCGTGCTCGCCCCGGACTCCGGCGAGGTGACCTGGGACGGCCGTCCGCTGACCCGGGCCGACCGCCAGGCCTTCGGCTACATGCCCGAGGAGCGGGGCCTCTACCCCAAGATGTCGGTCCGGGAGCAGGTCGTCTACCTGGGACGGCTGCACGGGCTGACCGCGGCCGAGGCGACGCGCGGCGCGGACGACCTGCTGGCGCGCGTCGGGCTGACCGACCGGGCGGAGGACAAGCTCGAGACGCTGTCGCTCGGCAACCAGCAGCGCGCGCAGGTGGCCGCCGCGCTGGTGCACGACCCGGAGGTGCTGGTCCTCGACGAGCCGTTCTCCGGCCTGGACCCGATGGCGATCGACACCGTCGTCTCCGTGCTGCGGGAGCGCGCGCGGGCCGGCGCGTCCGTGCTGTTCTCCAGCCACCAGCTCGACGTGGTGGAGCGCCTCTGCGACGACGTCGTGATCATCGCGGACGGCGTGATCCGCGCGGCCGGCGAGCGGGAGGCGCTGCGCCGTCAGTACGCACGCCGCGAGTTCGAGCTGATGGTCGACTCCGACCTGGGCTGGCTGCGGGACCGGCCGGAGACCAGGCTGACCGACCTGGACGGCCGCCGCGCGATCGTCGAGCTGGAGCCGGGCGCCGACGATCAGGAACTGCTGCGCGACGCGCTCGCCCGCGGCCCGGTCCGCACGTTCCGCCCGGTCGTACCCACGCTGGCCGAGATCTTCCGAGAGGTGACCACCCGATGAGCGAGCGTGCGAGCGAATCGACGGCTCAGCGCCGACCACGCCGGAACCGCGGCATCGCGGGAGGTGCGGCATGAGCGGACGGCAGCTGTCCAGCTGGGAGGCGACGCGGCTCGTCACCGCGCGCGAGATCAAGGTCAAGATCAGGGACAAGGCCTTCCTGATCAGTACGGCGTTCCTGTTGATCTTCGCGGTCCTCGGTACGGTTCTGCCGTCCTTCTTCGACGGTGGCCCTACCAGCGTGGCGGTCGTCGCCGGCACGTCCACCGAGCCGCTCACCGCGGCCGGCCTGGAGGTGCGCGAGGTCGCGGACGCGGCCGAGGCCGAGCGCCTGGTCCGCGACGGCGAGGTCGACTCCGCCGTGGTCGGCGGCGTGGTCCTGGCGATGGAGGACGCGCCGGACGACGTGGTGTCCGCGCTCAGCACCGAGCCGGAGGTCCGCCTGCTCGACGCGGACGTGCTCAGCGCGACGCTGGCGTTCCTGATCCCGTACCTGTTCGCGATGACGTTCTTCTTCACGTCGCTGATGTTCGGGCTGCAGATCGCGCAGAGCGTCACCGAGGAGAAGCAGACCCGGATCGTGGAGATCCTGGTGTCCAGCGTGCCGCCGCGGGTGCTGCTGACCGGCAAGGTGCTCGCCGGGGCGATCCTGGCGTTCGGCCAGATCGCGCTGCTCGCGCTGGTGGCCGTGGCCGGCCTGCGGTTCACCGGCGGGGAGACCGACGGCGACGTGAGCCTGCTGAAGCTGCTGGCCCCGGCGATCGGCTGGTTCCTGCCGTTCTTCGTGGTCGGGTTCGTGCTGCTGGCCGGGATGTGGGCGGTGGCCGGCGCGCTGGTGAGCCGGCAGGAGGACATCAACAGCGCCTCCACGCCGGTGCAGCTCACCATCATGCTGCCGTTCTTCGGCGTGATCTTCCTCAGCGGCAACCCGCTGGCGATGACCATCATGTCGTACGTGCCGTTCTCCGCGCCGATCGCGATGCCGGTGCGGCTGTTCACCGGCGACGCCGCGGGCTGGGAGCCGATCGTGTCGCTGGTCGTGCTGGTGCTGGCCGCGGCCGGGATGCTGATCGCCGCGGCGCGGCTCTACGAGGGCTCGCTGCTGCGGACGAACGGCAGGACGTCGCTCGCCCAGGCGTGGCGCTCCCGCGAGGCGCTGCCCGGCTGATCGGCACACCTGGAGCCGGCCCGCCTCGACCGAGGCGGGCCGGCTCGGTCGTGCACCGTCCGGCGCGAGCACCGCGACCAGGCCCGCCGGGTCGCCGCGTGCGGCGACGGCGAGGAACGCGGCGCTGCTCGGCCGGTGCGGCCCGTTCGGCCCCGAACTCGGTGGCGAGATCGCTCATCAGCCGCCTCCCCATCGATTTGTGTCGATCGATAGGGCCATCCGGCCAGCGCGTGCCCGACGAAATGTGATGCAGCGATTACGTATTTCGTACTATTTGTCCCTATGACGGGAAGCGTGTCCACGGTCGCCAGCGGGCTGGTCGGCCTGGCGGGTGCCGGCGGTGCCGCCGCGATCGGGCTGGCCGTGCTCCGCCGCCCGCGTCCCTACCTGCCGGGCAGTCACGCGCTGCTCGACCCGGACCGCCGCGACCCGCTCGGCGAGGCACTGCGCCGCGGGTACGGCAGCGCCTCCATCCCGATCCAGGCCGGCCCGGACGGCGGGCCGCTGGTGCGCGGCCGCCCGGTCGGCCACCTGCTGCTCCGCCCGCTGCTGGACCGCGCCCGGCGCCGCGGTGGACGCGTGCACCACGGCCCCACGCCGCCGTTCGGGCTGGTGCTGGAGGTCTCCTCGGCCGTACCCGTGCGTGATCTTCTGGGGTGCCTGCACGAGGAGGTGGCGCCGCACGCCGGGCTGGTCACCCGCTGCGTGGACGGCCGCGTCGTGCCCGGCGCGATCACCGTGCTGGTGTCCGGGCCGCCCGAGGTGCGCGACGTGCTGGCCGCCGACCCGGGGCGGCACATCTTCGCGGACGGTACGTTCGACGATCTCGGCGTGGCGGAGGTGCCCGCGTCGCTGGTGCCCATGGTGAGCGAGCACTGGTCGTGGCGGTTCGGCTGGGACGGCGAGGAGCCGATCGCGGCGGAGGAGCGCTACCTGCTGCACGACCTGGTTCGGCGGGCGCACGAGGACGGCCGCCGGGTGCGGCTGTTCGGCGCGCCGCGGCGGACCCGGCGGATCCGGGCGGCGTGCTGGGCGGAGCTGGCCGCGGCCGGTGTGGATCTCATCGGTGACGCGGATCTCGCCGGGCTGGCCCGCTACCTGCGCACGGCCCGGCGGCCTCGCCGTCCGGTGGTGCCGCCAAGGTCGACGTAGGCTACGAAAAGTATTCACGACACCACTGGACGCCAGGCCGGCATGAATCCATGGTGAACATGGTCCTAACGGAATGATGCATACGGTATCCGGGGGTTTACGTCGTGACAGCGTTCCTTAGCATCACCTGCGCAGGATCAACGTCGACCTGCCGGCGCGAACAACCCCGGCCGCAGGAACGCCGGCCAGACGCAGCGAGGTCCACCCTGTGAAGTTTTCCTTCCGCCCCGTCGAGGGCGCCTTCTACGAGCTCTTCACCCGGGCCGCGTACAACCTGGTACGCGGCACCGAGCTGCTGAACGAGCTGGCCCTGCCGGGGGTCGACGTGCAGTCGGTCAGCGAGCGGCTGACCGAGGTGGAGCACGACAGCGACGCCATCACGCACGAGTTGTACAAGAAGATCAACTCCACCTTTGTGACGCCGTTCGACCGGGAGGACATCTATTCGCTCGGCTCGCAGCTGGACGACGTGATGGACCACCTGGAGGCGGTCGGCAACCTGCTCTACCTCTACGGGCTCACCAAGCTCCCGGCGCTGCCGCGCGAACTGCACGAACTGGTCAACGTGCTGGACCAGCAGGCGAAGCTGACCGCGGACGCGATGCCGCGGCTGCGCGCCATGAAGGACCTCGACGAGTACTGGATCGAGTGCAACCGGCTGGAGAACGACGGCGACCGGGCGTACCGGATGCTGCTGGTCCGCCTCTTCTCCGGCGAGTACGACGCGCTGACGGTGCTGAAGCTCAAGGAGGTCGCGGACGAGCTGGAGGCCGCCTGCGACGCCTTCGAGCACGTGGCCAACACGGTCGAGACGATCGCGGTCAAGGAGTCATGAGCGAGCTTGCGAGCGAATCATCGGCTCAGCGCCGACCACGACGCGACTGCGGCATGCGAAGGATCTCCGGCCTCCGTGAGCTTGCGAGCGAATCATCGGCTCAGCGCCGACCACGACGCGACTGCGGCTTGCGAAGGATCTCCGGCCTCCGTGAGCTTGCGAGCGAATCATCGGCTCAGCGCCGACCACGACGCGACTGCGGCTTGCGAAGGATCTCCGGCCTCCGTGAGCTTGCGAGCGAATCATCGGCTCAGCGCCGACCACGACGCGACTGCGGCTTGCGAAGGATCTCCGGCCTCCGTGAGCTTGCGAGCGAATCATCGGCTCAGCGCCGACCACACGGATACCGCAGCGTGAAGGGCAGCCCGGCATGAGCCCCGAGCTGGTCGCCGTGGTCGCGGTGATCGTGATGGCGATGGTGTTCGACTACACCAACGGGTTCCACGACGCCGCGAACGCGATCGCCACCAGCATCTCCACCCGGGCGCTGACGCCGCGGGCGGCGCTGGTGATGGCCGCGTTCGGCAACCTCGTCGGCGCGCACTTCGGCTCCGGCGTGGCCGCGACGGTCGGCGAAGGGCTGGTCAACCTGCCGACCGGCGTGGCGAGCCTGGGCGTGCTCTTCGCGGGCGTGACCGGCGCGATCATCTGGAACCTGATCACCTGGTACCTCGGGCTGCCGTCCTCGTCGTCGCACGCGCTGTTCGGCGGGCTGGTCGGCGCCACGATGTTCGCGGCCGGCGGGTCGGTGCAGTGGGGGATCATCGTCGACAAGATCGTCGTACCGATGTTCCTGTCCCCGCTGGTCGGCGTGGTGCTCGGCTTCGCCGTCATGATCGCAATCCTGTGGATCTTCCGGCGCGGGCATCCGGCGCGGCTGAACCGGGGCTTCCGCGCGGCGCAGTCCGTGTCCGCCGCCGCGATGGCGATCGGGCACGGCATGCAGGACGCCGCGAAGATCGTGGGCATCGTGGTGCTGGCGCTCTACACCGGCGGGTTCGCGGCCAACCGCACCGATCCGCCGGAGTGGGTCGTCTGGGCGGCCGCGATCGTGCTGGCGGCCGGCACCTACGCGGGCGGCTGGCGGATCATCCGGACGCTCGGCCGCAAGATCATCGACCTGGGCCCGCCGGAGGGCTTCGCGGCCGAGACCGTCGCCAGTGGCGTGCTCTACTTCAACGCGCTGGTCCTGCACGCCCCGATCTCCACCACGCACACGATCACCAGCGCGATCATGGGTGTCGGCGCCACCAAGCGGCTCTCCGCGGTCCGGTGGAACGTGGCCGGCAACATCGTGATCGCCTGGGTCATCACGTTCCCGGCCGCCGCGTTCTTCGCCTGCCTGACCTACTTCGTGGTGGCCCCGATCTTCGGCTGAGCCGCGGCCCCTCCCGGCTGCCGGGAGGGGCGGCCGGCCGCTCAGTCGTACGAGACGCCGATCCGCGCCCGGATGTCGTCCAGCAGACCCATCATGTCCAGCGTGAGCGAGTGCGGCACGACCGGGCTCTCGGTCAGGCCGTCGCGCAGGCACCGGTGGATCTCCGCGGCCTCGTAGTGGTAGCCCTTGCCCGGGAAGTCCTCGGTGATCACCTCGGATTCCGCGCCGGCCCGGTGCAGCGTCATCGCGCGCGGCACGAACGCCGGGTCGTGCAGCGTGATCCGGCCCGCGCTGCCGCTGATCACCGCGCTGTTCGGCGTGGCGCCGAGCATGCCGCAGGTCAGCGTGGCGACGGCGCCCCGGTCGTACCCGAAGATGATCCCGGTGTTCTCGTCCGTGCCCTCCGGGCCGAGCTTCGCCCAGGCCCGCACGTGATCTGGCATGCCGAGGAACAGGTGCGCGATCGTGATCGGGTAGACCCCCAGGTCTAGCAGCGCGCCGCCGCCCAACCGCCGTGCACGCATGCGGTGCTCCGGCGGGAACGGCCCGGCCACGCCGAAGTCCGACGACACCGTGGTGACCTCGCCGATCGCGCCGTCCCGGACCAGCTGCACCGCGCGCAACACCACCGGGTTGAGGCGCGTCCACATCGCCTCCATGAGCAGCACGTTCCGTTCCCGAGCCCGCGAGATCATCCGCTCCGCACGCGCCCGGTCCAGCGTGAACGGCTTCTCGCAGAGCACCGCCTTGCCGGCGTCCAGGCAGAGCATGGTGGCCTCGAAGTGCGCGGAGTGCGGCGTCGCCACGTAGATCACGTCGACGTCCGGGTCCGCGGCCAGCTCCTGCCAGGTGCCGTGGGCACGCGGGATGTCGTGCGTCCCGGCGAACGCGCGCGCGGACTCCGGCGACCGCGAGCCGACGGCCACGACCTCCGCGTCCGGCAGCAGCTTCAGGTCCTCCACGAACGAGGCGGCGATGCCGCCGGTGGCCAGGATGCCCCAGCGAACGGGTCGATCATTCATGTGACGCACGGTATCCGACCACGTCGCGGGTTAGGGTCGCGGAATGGCTGAGCTGTGGTCCCTGCCCGCGCCCATGGTCGACCGCATGCGTCGCTTCGCCGAGTCGGGGGAGCCACCGGCCGTGCCGCGCGTCGCCGCCACGGTCGTCATGATCAAACCCGACGGGCCCATGCGGGTGTACGTCATGCGCCGCGCCTCCGCGATGGTCTTCGGCGGCGTGTGGGCGTTCCCCGGCGGCAGCGTGGAGCCCGGCGAGACGCCACCGGAGGCCGCCGCGCGCGAGGTGGCGGAGGAGGCGGGCGTGCTGCTCGACCCGGCCGTGCTGACCCCGTGGAGCCGGTGGATCACGCCCGAGTTCGAGCCGCGCCGCTTCGACACGTACTTCTACCTGGTCGCCCTCCCACCCGGCGCGGACCCGCGCGCACTGACCGAGGAATCGGACGCCACCGCGTGGGTGACACCGGCGGAGGCGCTGGACCGGCACGCCGCGGGCGAGTGGTCGATGCTCCCGCCCACCGTCGTCACACTGCGCCAGCTGGCGGAGGCCGGCGACCTGGCGAGCGCGCTCGCCACCGCTGCCTCCCGCCCGGCCGCCGACCCGATCATGCCCCGCGCGATCGACGGCAAGCTCGTCATCGACGTCTGAGCCGCCACCGCCACCCGCGCGGTCGTGCCGCCCGCGCGGTCGTGCCGCCCGCGCGGTCGGCGCCGCCCGCGCGGTCAGTGCCGCACGAGCGGTCAGTGCCGCACGAGCGGTCAGTGCCGCCCGCGCGGTCAGTGCCGCACGAGCGGTCAGTGCCGCACGAGCGGTCAGTGCCGCCCGCGCGGTCAGTGCCGCCCGCGCGGTCAGTGCCGCACGAGCGGTCAGCGCCGCACGAGCGGTCAGTGGCGGCTCAGCGGTTACCGGTGCTCGATCGGGAAGCCGAGGGCGCGGCGGGACAGCAGCGCGGCCCCGGCCACCGCGGCCGGTGTGACCAGGACCGCGCCGAGCGGGATGAGGAAGCAGACGAAGACGCCGACGCCGAAGCCGAGCGCGGCCGGGCGGTGTGCGCGGAGCACGCGGCGGCGGTCGGCCAGGCGCATGCCGCGGCGGTAGAACGGGAAGCCGGTCAGTTCGACGGCGAGGAACCAGCCGCCGACGAACGCCGCGACCACCGGGACCACGGTCTGGCCGAGGACCGGGACGAAGCCGAGCACGAACAGCGGGATGCCGCAGATGACGGTCAGCCCGATCAGCCGGATCGAGTCGGCCAGGCTCAGTCGCATGGTCTTGTGCCAGGGCAGGTCGATCTCGTCGGGCACGCCGCCGTACCGGTTCTCCACCGCCTCGGAGATCTTCTCGTAGAACGGGTCGCCGATCAGCAGCGTGATCGCGGTGAACGTGAGCATCCCGACCAGCACGAACAGCCCGAGCACCGCGATCGCCACGGCCAGCCGGACCAGTTCCTGCGGGCCCTCCTCCCAACCGTCGGCGAACGGCGTGAGCCAGGACGCGATGTCCGAGATGAAGTAGAAGAGCGTGCCGAACGCGGCCAGGTAGAGCGCGAAGGAGATGAGCGCGGGGATCAGCCCGAAGAGCATCAGTCGCGGGTTGCTCAGGTAGAGGCCGAGGCCGCGCAGCAGCATCCGGACCCCGGCGAGGAACTCCTGCGCGGTGCCGCCGGCGCGCGCGGTGGCCGGGTGTGCGGTGATCGGGTGCCGGGTGCCGGGACCGAGCGGCTGCGGTTGCGTCACGACCTGGAAGCCTAAGACCACCGCGCCATTCCCGCCTCCCGGCGGGGCGCCGGCCTCACCGCTCGGACATCTCCCACTCCCAGGACCAGTCCCAGTCCGGCGCGGGCGGCATCGGCTCCGGCCACGTCGTGGCCTCCGGCTCGCCGGTGCCGGCCTCGACCGGCGCGGTCGGCGTGCCGGCCTCCGCCGGCGACTCGGCGGGGGAGCCGAACGGCGGATCCAGATCGAGATCCAGGTCCGGGTCCACGTCCAAGTCCGGTGCCGGCGGCCGCGGCGTGGCCGCGCCGGTGCCGGCCGGTGGTGCGGGCAGCGGCCCGCCGGTCCAGCCGGACGGCGTGCCGGGTGCCGGCGTCACGCCGTCGCCGCCCGCGGCGCCGGGCGAATCCCGCGGCGCGGTGCCCGGTGGCGGCGTCCCCGGCGGCGCGGTGCCCCAGGTCGCAACCGCGCTGGGCGGTGCGCTGGTGGCCGGCGCGTCGCCGAACAGTCCGACACCGGACGGGCCGAGCGGGGAGGAGAGCCCGCCCAGGCGCCAGCCGACGTGGATGGCGGACGGCAGGCCGCACACCACGATGGCCGCGAACACGATCCTCGGCGAGACCTTCACCCTCTAATCACCGCAAAACGGTACGTAAAGGTTACGCCGCTTCGGCGAGGAAGCCGGAGATGCGCTCCCGCAGGTCCGCGCGGTGCGTGAAGACCGGTCCGGGCCGGTCGTAGACGTGCAGCGTCGCGTGCGGCAGCAGTTCGGCCAGCCGCTCCGCCGCCTCCACCGGGTGCAGGTCGTCGCCGCGCGCGCCGATCACCAGCGCCTCCGCGGTGACCGCGGACAGCGCGGCCACGTCCGGCACCGGCACCGCGCCGGCCAGCCCGGCCAGGTCCGCGCCGAGCCCGTCCCGGGACAACTGCTCGACCCGCTGCCGCAGGTAGCCCCAGCCGGCCGGCGTGTTGCGCACGGACGGCGGCAGCTCGTCGGAGACCGCCTCCGCGATCGCGGCCAGGTCGCCGTCCTCCACGGTGGCCAGCAGCGTCTCGACGCGCTCGCGCAGCGCGTCGCCACGCGCCTCGTCGACCGGGATCGGCAGGAAGAAGACCACGCGCCGGAAGCGGCCGGGGCTCTCGGCGAGCAGCCGGGCCAGCGCGGCGGCGCCCATGCTGACGCCGAGCGCCCGGCTCGCGTCCGAGAGGTCCGCGACGGCGCGCAGGTCACGGGCCAGGTCGCCGTAGTCCCACGGCCCGGGCGGCGCCTCCGAGCGCCCGTGGCCACGGAACTGGAAGAAGATCCGTCGGCCGGCGACCGCGCTGCCCAGCGGCCGGGTCGCGGCGATGCTGCCGGCCAGCCCGTGCGCGAACACCGTGCCCGGCTCGCCGGCGCCGCTGATCAGGCGCTCCAGCCGTACCCCGTGCGGGGTCGAGATGATGTCGGTCGGCGGCTCGGGAAGCGTGGGACGGCCGCTGCGCGGTGCGGTGGGACCGGGACCGTAGGTCCGCGGGCCGCCGTCGGGACGCGGCGGCCAGCGGAAATCCCTCACCAGAAGCCTTTGCCGTCGGACAGGTCGCGCAGTCCGACCCGGACGTCGAGCAGGTAGACCATCCCGGCCGCGATGCCGATCATCTGGAAGATCGTCTGGCGGTTGAGCAGCAGGCAGAAGACCATGCAGAGGCCGAGGATCGCCAGCCAGCCGCCCTTGGGCAGCGTGCCGATGGCGGGGAACGCATCCGCTCGCTGGGTGAGGCAGTGCACGAACGAGACGCCGAGCACGACCAGCGCCAGGAACAGGATCGCCAGGTCGATGAGGTCGCGAATGATGAACGCGAGTGGGACGTCGGTGGCCATGCCCCAAGCTTAGAGCGTCCGCCGGGGCACGGAGTGGTGCGCGAGACCCGCGGACGGGCCTCGCGCACGCGTGGGTCACTCGGCGGCCGGGGTGGCCTTCTTCGCGTCGGCGGCCTCGGCCACGTCGGCCGGGGTGGCGGTGACCTCGGCCGGGGCCTCGGTCGCCTCCATGTCCGCGTTCACCGTGTCGGCGGCCTGCACCACGCCGGCCCCGACCACGCGCTCGCCGTGCGCGACCAGCGCCGCGTACGTGGTCACCGCGCGCTGCTGCGCCACCTGCGCGCCGGCCTGGGCGACCGCGAGCGCGGCGACCGCGTTGCGCTTGGCGGCCTCGGTCAGCTTCGCCACCTCGCCGTCCGGCCCGGCGGCCCGCACGCGCAGCGCGTCGGCCTGCGCCTGCGCGACCCGCAGGCCGGCGACGGCCCGGGTGCGGATCTCGTCGCGCCGGCCGTTCAGCTCGCCGGCCCTGGTGCGCAGCTCGGCGACCGCGACCGGGACGCGCTCGCGCAACTGCTCGACCACCTCGGGGAGCTTGCGGATCTGCTGGTACGCCAGGTCGCCGGCGCCGGCCACCGCGTAGAGCGGGGTGGGGATGCGGGTGTTGCCGGGGGTCGTGGTCTCGGGCTGGTTGGTCATGGCGTCTCCTCCGTGATGGGGGTGGTCGTGGTCGGCGCCTTCGTCACCGTGGGCGCCCGCTCGGCCGCGTCACCGTCCGTCGCGGCCTGATCCGTGGGGTCCGGGTGCGTCTCGGCCTCGGCGGCGGCCGCCGCGGCCTCCCTGGCGTTCTCCCGGCGGAACGTGTCGTAGATCTGGCTGAGCGACTGCTTCTGCGCCATCGTCAGGTCCGGGTCACCCGCGATGGCCTCCAGCACGCCCGGCGTCTCGCCCTCGAGCAGCCCGGCCCGCAGGTACATCGCCGGGGTGGAGACCCGCAGCGCGCTGGCGAGCTGCTGGAGCACCTCGGCGCTGGGCTTGCGGAGCCCGCGCTCGATCTGGCTGAGGTACGGATTACTGACCCCGGCCTGCTCGGCGAGCTGCCGAAGCGAGATCTTCGCGTTGCGCCGCATGTCGCGGATGAATCCGCCGATGTCGCGCGGGAGGTCTGCCGGTGCCATGCCTCGACGGTAGCCCGGGGTGCTAACTCTTGCAAGCAAAGTGCTTGCCCGAGTTAGCACGCTCACTGCGTTACGGAACGTAGACAGATCTCGCATTGCCGCACGCATCGACGCGACCTACTGTCGCTAGGTGCCTTATCTTGATCTTTCTGGGGCGAGTCTCGCCTATGACGACGACGGCACCGGCCCGGCCGTGCTCCTGCTGCACGCGGGCATCGCCGACCGCCGCATGTGGCGCGAGCAGGTCGGCCCGCTCTCCGCGATGCACCGGGTGATCCGCCTGGACCTGCGCGGCTACGGTGACTCCACGCTGACCAGAGCGTCGTTCGCGCACCACGACGACGTGGTCGCGCTGCTCGACTCGCTCGGCGTGCAGCGGGCCGTGCTGGTCGGTGCCTCGTTCGGCGGCGCGGTCGCGATCGACACCGCGCTCGCCTACCCGGACCGGGTCGCCGGGCTCGCGCTGATCGGCTCCGCGCTCTCCGGCCACGAGTGGTCCGAAGAGGTGGACGAGCTGTGGGAGGCGCTGGCGGCCCAGGTCGGCACGGACGACGTGGACGCGATGGCCGAGGCCGAGGTGCGCTTCTGGGTGGTCGGCCCCGGCCGCGACCTCTCCACCATGGACCCGGACCTGCTCGACTTCGCCTGGCGGATGGACCGGCGCGCGCTCGCCGCCGAGGCCGCGCTGGGCCAGGTGGACGTGCGCCAGCTGCAGCCGGTCGCCACCTACCGGCTCGCCGAGGTACGCCCGCCGACGCTGGTCACGGCCGGTGCGGCGGACGTGCCGGACATCCGGCGGCTCGCGGACCGGATGGCCGCGGAGATCCCGAACGCGCATCGCCTGCCGGACATCCCGGACGCGGCGCACCTGGCCCCGCTGGAACGGCCGGAGGCGGTCAACCGCATCCTGCTGTCGTTCCTCGGCGCGCTACGCGGGTAGGCCGAGCAGCTCCCGGGCCTGCTTCGGCGTGAGGGGCGGGCGCTGGGCCAGCTGAGCGAAGCCCACCGCCCGCGCCACCAACTGCATGTTCGACTCGACCGGGCGGCGCTTCGCGTAGGTCAGCGTGTCCTCCATGCCGACCCGCAGGTGCCCGCCCGCCGCGAGCGCGGCCAGCATCACCGGGATCGTGGAGCGCCCGACGCCGGTCGCGGAGAACGTGGTGTCCTCCGGCAGGTCCCGCATCGCGGCCCGGCACGCGGCCACCGACTCCAGGGTGCCGTCCATGCCGCCGGGCACGCCCATCACCAGGTCCAGGTGGACGTGCCCGCCGGCCGGCAGCCCGTGCTCGTCGAGCAGCCGCCGCAGCGCGTGCAACTGGCCGAGGTCGAAGATCTCGTACTCCGGCACGATCCCCCGGTCCCGCATGCGGACGTGCAGGTCCACGATGAAGTCCCAGCGGTTCAGGAAGACGCCGTCGCCGAAGTTGACCGAGCCCATGGTGAGCGACGCCGTGTCCGGCCGCGCCTCCAGCACCGCGCGCCGCGCCTCCTCCGGGTCGCCGACCGCGCCGCCGGTGGACAGCTGCACGATCAGGTCCGTCTCGGCGCGCAGTGCGGCCACCGTCTCGCGCAGCCGGCCGAGGTCGAGCGTGGGCTCGGCCCGGTCGTCCCGCACGTGCACGTGGATCATCGCGGCGCCCACCGCCACGCACTCCTTCGCGGTGAGCATCAGCTCGTCCAGCGTGACCGGCAGCGCGGGCACGTCCCGCTTGCGCGCCTCCGCCCCGGTCGGAGCCACCGTGATCAGCGTGCCGAGGGCCATCCGGCGTCCTTCCGAGGGGGTCTACAGGCTCATCGTGGGATCGATGGCCGCGGTCGCCACGCCCACGCGCAGCGCCGCGTCGTCCGGCGTGTTGCGCTTGATCACGGCGAGTGCGATCGTGCCCAGCTCGTGGTGGCGCACGGCCGTGCCGACGAAGCCGATCTCCCGGCCGGTCTCGTTCGTCACCGGGGTGTGCCGGGCCGGCGGCTCGTCCGAGCTGATCCCGTCCAGGTGCAGCAGCACCATGCGGCGCGGCGGCTTGCCCAGGTTGTGCACGCGGGCCACGGTCTCCTGACCGCGGTAGCACCCCTTGTCCAGGTGGACCGCGGGCTCGATCAGCCCGACCTCGCTGGGCAGCGTCCGGTGGTCGGTCTCGAACCCGGCCCGCGGCAGGCCGGCCGCCACCCGCACCGCCTCATAGGCCCACAGACCCGCCGGCGGTACGCCCAGCGCCGCGACCAGCTCCGGCACGCCGTCGCGCGGCACCACCAGGTCGTAGCCCAGCCGCCCGGCCCGGACGAAGCCGCCGGAGGGCAGCGCCCGCACCGCGTACCCACTGGTGGGCCGGGGTTCGAGCGCGCTGCTGGGGAACTTGGGGCCGGGCACCGGCTGCACCGACGGCGCCGGCAGCCCGGTCACGCCGACCCGGGCCAGCGCCTCCGCCGCCCGCGGCCCGGCCAGTGAGAGCACGGCCCGCTCCGCGGTCGCGTCGCGCGGCTCCACCCGGGTCAGGAAGACCATCTTGGACAGGAACGTGAGCAGGTCCCCGGTGCTGGCCGGCTCGGTGTCCAGCCAGACCGTCTCGCCGATCTCCGCGACGCCCGCGTGGTGCTCGACGTGCCCGTGCGGCGACAGCACCAGCAGCTCGGTGCCCTGGCCGTCGCGCAGGTCCGCGAGGTGCTGCGTGGTCAGCGAGTGCAGCCAGCTCGCCCGCTCCGCGCCCGGCACGGCCAGCACGCCGCGGTGCGAACGGTCCACGATGGCCGCCTCGGTGTCGAGGAGGCGCTGCTCCCGGGCCGGATCGCCGTAGTGGGCGGCCACGTCCGTGAAGCCCTTCGCGTCCGGCACGGACTCGTCCAGCTCCCGGATCCCGATCGCGCCCGGCACGTCCAGCATCTACTTCTCCCTGCCGCTGTCTCCGCAGTCGGCGCACGTGCCGAAGAGGGCCACGTGCCCGACGTCCACGGTGAATCCTTTCTCGCGGGCGAGCTCATCGGCCAGCGGCGCCATCAGCATGGGGTCCATCTCACTCACCGCGCCGCACTGCCGGCAGACCAGGTGGATGTGCTGGTCCTGCCCGGCCGGATGGTAGGTCGGCGACCCGTGCGACAGGTGCGTGTGCCGGACCAGCCCCAGCTCCTCGAGCAGCTCGAGCGTCCGGTAGACGGTGGTGATGTTGACACCGGCGGCGACCTCACGCACGGCGTGGTGCACCTGCTCGGGGGTGGCGTGGCCCAGCTCGTGCACCGCCTGCAGCACCAGCTGGCGCTGCGGCGTCAGCCGCAGTCCACGCTCCCGCAACATCTCGGCCAGCGAAGTTTCGGACACCGTCCGAGCATAGTCCGGCGGCCCGTGCCGTACGTCACTCAGTAGACCAGTGCCTGAGCGCCCTCGGTCAGCGACTCCTCCACGAACACCGCGGCACCGGCGATCCGGACGCCCTCGATCACGTCCTCCTGGCCGATGTCCCGCCGGGCCGCGCACTGCGTGCAGAGCGTCACCCGGCCGCCGGCCAGCACCGCGTCCAGCAGGTCGGGCAGCGGCGCGGAGTGCGGCAGCGAGAACTCGGCGGCCCGGCCCGGCAGCGCGAACCAGGCCGACTCGCCGGTCAGCCAGAGCGAGACGCCGACGCCGGCCGCGACCGCGGTGGCGGCCACCGTGAAGGCCTGCGCACAGCGCTCCGGCGCGTCGGAGCCGGCGGTCACCTTGATGACGAGAGATCGGGCCATGACCGTCAGCATAGGATGGGCCGGTCATGGTTACCGAGATCGGGTTTGTCAGCCTGCTGGTGGCGGGCTTCGGCGCGCTCGCGGGCGGTCTCGCCTACCTCGCCGTCAGGATTTCAAGGGGACGCTGGTGACAACGCCTGCCACACCGTCGGACAACCCGCTGCTGCCGCCGTGGGCCTCGCTCGCTCCGGTGGAGTATGCGTACCCGTACGAGGAGACGCACGATCTGCGCAGCGGGCCCGACCTGCACCCGCACCTGCTCGGCCTGCTGCCGTACGTGGGCGTGTGGCGCGGTCGCGGCCAGGGCGGCTACCCGACGCTCGAGGGCGAGGACTTCCACTTCGCGCAGGAGCTGCGGATCAGCCACGACGGCCGGCCGTTCCTGTTCTACGAGTCGCGCGCGTGGATCATCGACGAGGAGGCGAAGCCGATCCGCCCGGCCGGCCGTGAGATCGGCTGGTGGCGCCCGGTGGTGGTGAACGACCGGATCACCGACGAGGTCGAGGCGCTGATGAGCAGCCCCACCGGCATCATGGAGATGTACCTCGGCAAGACCAAGGGCACCACCCAGCTGGAGCTGGTGACGGACCTGGTCGTGCGCACCTCCACGGCCAAGGAGGTCACCGCGGGCCACCGGCTCTTCGGCATCGTCGAGGGAGCGCTGCTCTACGCGCACGACATGGCCGCCGAGGGCCTGCCACTCACCCCGCACCTGTCCGCGCGCCTGCTGCGCGTCGCGGGCTGATCCGGCGCTCGGCGGCTCAGCCGCAGGAGGTGGTCGCCGCGACCGCGATCTCGCCGTCGGCCACCTCCACCGCGACGCCCTCCGGGCCACCGGTCGTGTAGGCGAACCGGTCCTCCGCGTCGACCAGCACCTCACCGGCGCGCTGTTCCAGGACCTGTTTCAGCACCGGCGCCCGCGCCGGGAACCCGGCCACCAGCGTGGTGGTGAGCGCGCCCCCGCCCGGGCAGGCCACGGACGCCGCGCTCTGCCGGGAGCCCTGGGCGCCGAGCGCGGCCAGCACGCCCTCCGCGCGCCCGGCCGACGCCGGGTCCGCGGGCGGGTCGGGCACGGCCGGCAGTGCTCCGTCGACCGGCCGGCAGCCGGTGGTCAGCGCCACCCGCAGCACGCCCGGCTCCTCGACGATGCCGCGCAGGCCGATGAACTCGCCCGCGTCCACCCGGAACGAGTTCGTCGCGCCGGCGGCGTCCCGGCCCAGCCAGATCCGGTAGCCCGCGGGCAGCGCACCGTCCGCGGCCAGCCGCTCGATCAGCGGCGCGCTGTCCGCCGGTGCGATGTAGACGGTGGCGCGGCGGGTCAGCTCCGCGCCGTCCCGCGCGCTCGTCACCCGGCAGCCCGGCTCGACGCGCGGCGGCTCCAGCACGATCACCGGCCGCGGGCCGCCGTCGCCCGGCACCGCGGCCACCCGGGCCAGCACGGTGCCGAAGGCGGTCTCCGCCACCGGCAGCGCCCGGTCCAGCGGCCGCTGGTCGCGCACGGTCGCGGCGTCCGTCCGGTACGAGTAGTACGCCAGCCCGACGATCACCAGCGCCCAGGCGGTGAGCGCGGCCGGCAGCACGCCCCGGCGCCGCCACCACGGGAGTACCTGGGCCTGCGTCACCTCGCCATGGTGCCAAAACCGGGAAAGCCGGCCCGCCCCGGGTGAGGCGGACCGGCTCTCACCGGAGTGCGGCGGCGTCAGTCGCCGACGGTCACGGCGAACTGGTTGAGGCCGCGGTCGGCGGAGACCGTCAGGTCACCGTTGCCGTGGCGGGAGAGGGCGCGCAGCGTCCACGCGCCCGGCGCGGCGAAGAACCGGAACTGGCCCTGGGCGGACGTGACGACCTCCGCGGTGAACTCGCCGGTCGAGTCGAGCAGGCGCACGTACGCACCCTGCACGGTCTCGCCCTCGGACGAGGTCACCACGCCGGTGATCACGGTCTCCTTCTCCAGGTCGATGCCGGCCGGCAGCGGAGCCGACTGGTCGGGCGCGGCGCAGGTCGCGTCGGTGACAGCGGTCATGGTGCTCACGCCTTTCCGGGCTCGTCGCCGAGGACCACGGGCACGCCGACGAGCGAGCCGTACTCGGTCCAGGAACCGTCGTAGTTCTTCACGTTCTGGTGGCCGAGCAGCTCCTTGAGCACGAACCAGGTGTGCGAGGAGCGCTCGCCGATCCGGCAGTACGCGATGGTGTCCTTGCCGTCGTCCAGCCCGGCCTCGCCGTAGATCCTGCGGAGCTCGTCGTCGGACTTGAACGTGCCGTCCTCGTTCGCCGCCTTGCTCCACGGCACGCTCACCGCGGTCGGGATGTGCCCGCCGCGCTGCGCCGACTCCTGCGGCAGGTGCGCCGGGGCCAGCAGCCGGCCCGCGTACTCGTCGGGGGAGCGCACGTCGACCAGGTTCTTCGTGCCGATCGCGGCGACCACCTCGTCGCGGAACGCGCGCAGCGACAGGTCCTGCTCCTGCGCCACGTAGGTCGTGGCGGGGCGGGTGACCTCGCCCTTGACCAGCGGGCGGGCGTCGAGCTCCCACTTCTTGCGGCCGCCGTCGATCAGCTTGACGTCGCGGTGGCCGTAGAGCTTGAAGTACCAGTACGCGTACGCCGCGAACCAGTTGTTGTTGCCGCCGTAGAGCACGACCGTGTCGTCGTTGGAGATGCCGCGGGACGACAGCAGCGCCTCGAACTGCTCCTTGTTGACGAAGTCGCGGCGGACCTCGTCCTGCAGGTCGGTCTTCCAGTTCAGCTTGATCGCGCCGGCGATGTGGCCACCGTCGTAGGCGGTGGTGTCCTCGTCGACCTCGACGAAGACGACGCCGGGCGCGTCGATGTTCTTCTCGGCCCAGTCAGCCGAAACGAGTGCGGTGTCGCGACTCATCGAATCACTCCCTGTGAGGATTTGGTGGGTCGAGTCAGCGCGCGGATTTTCGGTGAGATGTTGTCGCACCACGCGCGGGACCCTGGGATGTAGGGATCTCGGGTTTGTGCGACGGCGCCGGTGCCGGGCTCAGAGATTGAGTGCCACGCGGTCGCGGCGGCTCAACCGAGCCGGCTCGCGGGCGTGAGAAGCAGCCCCGCCGTCAGTGGACGCGGGGACACAGGCAGGTGGCCACGCGGCACAGGTCGACCGCGCGCCTTTTAGTGAGCATCGTGCCCATGCGAAGGACCCTACCAGCGCGTCCACGTCACGGACAGAGGCAACCACCATGCGGGAAGTGACCGGGGTTACGCCCCCTGGTTCAGCGGGACGTCCTTCGCGTTCGCGGTCACCTGCAGCCCCTCGGCCGCCGGCTTGATCTCCGTGACCTGAAGGCCGAACGGCAGCGCCGGCAGCGCCACGTTGAGCGAGAGCTGCTCCGCGTACCCGCTGATCAGGTTCTGCACCAGGGGGTTGTCCGGCAGCCCGTCCGCGGTGAGCGTGTCGAAGCGGACCTGCACCTGGTTGTCCTGGACCGCGATGTTCGCCGTGCCGTTCAGCTCGAAGCGCTGGCCGAGGACCTCGACGGGCAGCGTCGCGCCCAGCTTGCCGTCGCGCTCGGCCAGCGTGATGCCCTCCTGGCCGATCATGGCGGCGAGGCTGGCGTAGTCGATGGTGCCGACGCCGGCCACGTCGGAGGCGACGATCTCGCCCTGGCCGGTGCGCAGCGTGTCGAGCGGCGCGGTGACGCCGGTGGCGTCGATGTCGAGCGTGGGGATGCGGACCACGTCGGCCGCGCCGGGCACCGGGCCCTGCACCTCCCGAAGCACCACCGATATCTGGTCGTAACGCCCGGCCAGCACCTGGGTGAGGAACGGGACGCCGCCCACGGAGACCTCGGCCGGCTCGGCGCTGAGGCCCTGCGTGGAGATCTGGTTGTCGATCTCGGTGCCGATCCGGTTCTCCGCGTAGCCGTGCGCCACCCGGTCCGCGACCACCACCAGCACGCCGAGGATGATCAGCAGCACCAGCAGCGTGATGAGCAACGCCCGTCCCCGCCGGCGGCGTCGGGGCCGCTCGACCTCGTACTGCTCGGTCGGCTGCTCGTACACCGTCACCGTCGCCTCCCAGCGCGCTCGTTCACTCCAGTGTTCCTACGGATTCCGATACCCAGTGGGCTCAGGTGAGGAACATGACAGACATCAGGTACGCGGCCGGGGCGGCCAGGGCGAAACCGCCCAGCGGGCCCTGCATGTGCCGCGCGATCCACATGGTCGGCGCGTCGCCGGCCAGCTGACGGCCCGCCTCCGAGTAGTCCGTGGCCAGGTCCACCAGGCTGGCGGCACCGGCCGCGACCAGCCCGACGATCGCGGCGCTGCCCGGATCGAAGCCGACCTGGTACCGCCCGATGACCGCGGCCACGGCGGTGCCGATCATGGTGCCCAGCACCACGCCCAGCCCGCCGCGCGGCACCTGGGGCTCGAACCGCGGCCAGGCGAAGACCGAGTCCAGCGCGCGCGCCACCACCAGCGCCACGCCGGCCGCGCCGAGGCACACCACGATCGCCTGGGTGCCGGCCGGCTTGCGGGTCAGCACGATGAGCGTCGCGAGCGCCACCACGCCGAGCACGATCAGCAGCGTGGAGCCGAGCGACTCGCGCACCCGGGCCCGGTCCTGGGCGCGGAACAGCTGGCCCACCACGCCGGCCAGGAAGCCGCCGAGCGCGACCCAGAGCAGCGGGCGCACGCCGGCGATCGTGGGCATCACGGCGGCGGCGTCCGCGGCCAGCGCGGTGCCCACCGCCACGGTGGCGACCACCGGGAGCGCGGGCGGCCGGGTCGCCATGGTCCAGGCCAGGACGAACAGCAGCTGCACACCGAGGACCACGGTCGCGTACGGCAGGCGTGCCTGCCCCGGTCCCGAGGTCTGCGCACCGAAGATCAGGCCGATCGCCAGCAGCGCCGCGAACGCGGCGATGGCCAGCGACAGCAGCCGGCGCACCTCGACCGGCTCGATCGGCTCGTCGTCGTCCTCCTCCTCGGCGCGGCGCGCGTCACCGACCAGGCTCGGCGTCTTGGGGAAGAAACCGGCGTCCTTGGACGGGCCCGCGGGCCGGTCGTCATCAGCGGAGGGGAACACGACTGCGATCGTGCCAGACGCGGCACAGCGACGCTCAGGGCGATGAACGCGCATGTGTGATTCCGGTGTCAATACCGCGTCCGCTTGCTCACTCCTTGAACTCGCAGGAGCGCTTTTGTTTAACGATCGGCTAAGGTAAAGCCTTACCGCCCGTCAGTGACGCCGGGACCGACGCCAGTTCGGGGTGGCCGGCCTCAGGCTTGAGCTGCTACCGGTCACCTGCGCGGCCCATCCGCCGCCAGGACGGAGGTCTGTGTGGAAATTCTGCTGCTGGTGACGGCACGTGCCGGCGAGCCCTCGGTCGTGCTCCCCGCCCTTGATCTTCTCCCCCACTCGGTGCGGACCGCTCCCCGCGACGTACGCACCCTCGTCTCCGGCCCCAGCCCGGACGCCGTCCTCGTGGACGCCCGGTCTGAGCTGGCCGAGGCCCGCGCGACCTGCCGCATGCTGCACGCGACCGGACTGGGCGTCCCGCTCGTCGCGGTCGTGACCGAGGCCGGCCTGATCGCGCTGAACGCGGACTGGGGCGTGGACGACGTCATCCTGGCCAGCGCGGGTCCCGCCGAGGTCGAGGCGCGGCTGCGGCTGGCGGTCGGCCGGCTCACCAACGCGACGGCCGGGGCCGGTGGCCTGATCCGGGCCGGCGAGCTGTCGATCGACCCGGACACGTACGCGGCGAAGCTGAAGGGCCGCCCGCTCGACCTGACGTACAAGGAGTTCGAGCTGCTGAAGTTCCTGGCCCAGCACCCCGGCCGGGTGTTCACCCGCGACCAGCTGCTGCGCGAGGTCTGGGGTTACGACTACTTCGGCGGCACGCGCACCGTGGACGTGCACGTCCGCCGGCTGCGCGCCAAGCTCGGCTCGGAGTACGAGTCGATGATCGGCACGGTGCGCCAGGTCGGCTACAAGTTCGTGGTGCCGCCGAGCCGGCCGCTGCCGGAGTCCGAACTCGCCCCGATCCCGGTCGGGTAACAAAACCTCCCATACCGCCAAGGGCCCGGCGGACGCGGTGATCTACATCGCGTCCGCCGGGCCCTTCGTTATGCAGCCTTGACCTGCGGATTTCATAACGGGAGTGTCACGGCAACAACTCATCGTGATCTCGGCTGACCGGAAATATGCGATATTTCGGTCAGGAGACGCTCGGTTCACGGGCTGGACAACTGCGCCTCAGACGCAAGCCAACTTCGGGGAGTGACGTGTTAAGTCCTTGTTCACTTGCACCGGGCGTTACGGCTACCTGACATCCCTAGCTTGCAAATCAGCCGGTGCGACTCCGGCGGCCGGGACGCCCAACCCGGCGAACCGTCCACTCGAAGGGAATTCCCAAGGTGAAGCTCCACCGGCACGGCGCTCTCGCGTGCCTCGCCCTGACCACGGCGCTCGCTCTGAGCGCCTGCGGATCGGATAACACGGAGACCGACGCCGCCGCTCCCGGCGCGTCCGCTCCCGCGGCCGCCAACTGCGCGACCGGCACGCTGAACGCTCAGGGTTCGTCCGCGCAGAAGAACGCGGTCGCTGAGTGGATCAAGGCCTACCAGACCGCGTGCGCCGGCTCGACCATCAACTACGAAGGTACCGGCTCCGGCGCCGGCATCAACGCGTTCATCAACGGCACCGCCGACTTCGCGGGTTCCGACTCGGCGCTGAAGGAAGACCAGCAGCCGCAGGCCGACCAGCGCTGCGCCGGCAACCCGGCGATCCACCTGCCGGCGGTCATCGGCCCGATCGCGGTCGTCTACAACCTCGACGGCGTCGACAGCCTCAACCTGACGCCGGCCACGCTCGCGAAGATCTTCGCCGGCAAGGTCACCAAGTGGAACGCTCCGGAGATCGCCGCCGACAACGCCGGCGTCACCCTCCCGGACACCACGATCAACCCGGTCCACCGCTCGGACGAGTCGGGCACCACGGAGAACTTCACCAAGTACCTGGCGAAGGTCGCCGAGGCCGACTGGACCTACGAGGCCGCCAAGACCTGGCCGTCCGGCATCCAGGGTGGCACCGGTTCCAAGGGCTCGGACGGCGTCGCGTCCTCGGTCTCCGGCGCGGCCGGCGCCATCGGCTACGTCGAGATGTCCTTCGCGGAGAACTCGGACCTCGCCACCGCCAAGATCCAGAACGGTGCCGGCGAGTTCGTCGAGCTGACCCCGGAGGCGGCCGGCAAGACCATCGAGGGCGCTGAGGTCACCGGTACCGGTAACGACCTGAAGATGTCGATCGACTACGCCACCAAGACCGCGGGTGCCTACCCGATCGTCCTGGTGACCTACGAGATCGCCTGCTCCGCGGGCAACGCCGCCGACAAGCTCCAGCTGATCAAGGGCTTCCTCGGCTACGCGGCCAGCGCCCAGGGCCAGGCCACGCTGATCGAGCTGGGCTACGCCCCGCTGCCGGAGTCGGTGCGCGCCAAGGTCGAGACCGCCGTCGCGGCGATCGCCTGACCTGAACAGCTAGTACGTAGGTAAGCGGCTAAGCCCCCCGATATCGAACGCTAAGACGGAGCGCGCTGATGGGTGACAACCCTCCCCGCTCGGTCGACGCCAGCGCCGGCGGTCCAGGTGGCAACACCCGGGCCGCCGGCGTCGCGGCGTCTACCGATGGACTCACTGACAACCTCTCCGGCGGTGGCCGGGGCACCCCATCCGGGGGGCGTGGCCAGGGTGGTGGCGGCGCCCTGCCGCGCGCCAAGGCCTTCGGCACCGAGCCGGCCTTCCGCGGCCTGACGCTGGCGGCCGGCACGATGGTGCTGATAATCATCGTGGCGATCGCGATCTTCCTCATCACCGAGGCGATCCCCGCGTTGCAGGCCAACGAGGCGAACTTCCTGACCTACCGCGACTGGGGCGCCACGGCGTCGCCGCCCCGGTTCGGCATCGCCGCGATCGTCTACGGCACCGTGCTCTCCGCCGTGATCGCGCTGCTGGTGGCCGTGCCGATCGCACTCGGCATCGCGCTCTTCCTCTCGCACTACGCGCCGCGCCGGATCGCCACCACGCTCGGCTTCATCATCGACCTGCTCGCGGCCGTGCCCTCGGTGGTCTTCGGTCTGTGGGGCCGCGCGGTGTTCATCGAGCCGGTCCGGGACTTCTCGGTCTGGCTCAACAAGTACTTCGGCTGGATCCCGCTCTTCGGCGGCGAGGGCCCGTACGGCAACTCGATCCTGCTCGGCTCGCTCGTGCTGGCCATCATGATCCTGCCGATCGTCACCTCGCTCTCCCGCGAGGTATTCATGCAGACGCCGAAGCAGAACGAGGAGGCCGCGCTCGCGCTCGGCGCCACCAAGTGGGAGATGATCCGCACCGCGGTCCTCCCGTACGGCCGCCCCGGCGTGATCGCCGCCGTCATGCTCGGCCTGGGCCGCGCGCTCGGTGAGACCATCGCGCTCGCCATGACGCTGGGCTCGCTCTACGTCATCACGCCGGACATCATCACGAACGGTGGGGTCACGATCGCCTCGAACATCGCCAACCGCTTCGGCGAGGCGACCGAGATCGGCCGTGGCGCGCTCATCGCCTCGGGTCTGGTCCTCTTCGCCATCACCCTGGTGGTCAACATGATCGCTCGCATCATCATCTACCGCCGCCGCGAGTTCACGGATGTGGCCGCATGACCATCCTCGCCCCTCAGCAAGAGGTCGCCGCCGGTAGCCTACACACCAAGCGGCTGCCCGCGTGGGCCGCGATCGTCACCGCGATCGTCGCGCTGGCCGTCTCGGCCGCGCTCGTGCTCGGCACCGGCATCGGCAACTGGGTGCTGGTCATCGTGCTCGGCGCCGTGTTCTACCTGATCGGCTTCTTCATCGCGACGAACGCGGTGGAGGGTTCCCGGTCCGCGCGCAACCGCACCTGGAGCGCGCTGATCCATGCCGCCTGTGTGCTGGCGATCCTGCCGCTGGCGTCGGTGACCTGGACCCTGATCTCCAACGGCGTCCGGCGGCTCGACGCGGACTTCTTCCTCACGTCGATGAACAACATCGGCGCGCGTGACCCGGACGGTGGTGCGTACCACGCCATCATCGGCACGCTGGAGCAGGTCGGCATCGCCGCGCTGATCACCATCCCGCTCGGCGTGCTGGGCGCGATCTACCTGGTCGAGTACGGCCGCGGCAAGCTGGCGCTGGCGATCCGCTTCTTCGTCGACGTCATGACCGGCATCCCCTCGATCGTGGCCGGTCTGTTCGTGCTCGCGTTCTGGGTGCTGATCGTGTCGCGGTGGTTCAACAACGGGACCCCGCAGTACTCGGGCTTCGCGGCCGCGCTCGCGTTGAGCGTGCTGATGCTGCCGACGATCGTCCGCTCGACGGAGGAGATGCTCCGGCTGGTGCCGGCGCCGCTCCGCGAGGGCGCGTACGCGCTGGGCGTGCCGAAGTGGAAGACGATCCTGCGGATCGTCATCCCGACCGCGCTGCCCGGCATCGTCACCGGCATCATGCTGGCGATCGCCCGCGCCGCCGGTGAGACCGCGCCGGTGCTGCTGGTCGCCGGCGGTGGCGCCGCGATCAACTTCAACCCGTTCGAGAACAACCAGTCGTCGCTCTCGCTGTTCGTGTTCAACCAGGCCACGGAATCGACGCGGTACTCGCCGGACCGGGCGTGGACGGCGGCGCTCACCCTGGTGGCGCTGGTCCTCGTCCTGACCATCGCCGCGAAGCTGCTCGCCCGCCGCAACCGGCTGACTCGCTGAAGCACCCCCGAGGAGTAACCACCATGGCAAAGCGCGTCGAGGCGACGAACGTCAACGCGTACTACGGCTCGTTCAAGGCCATCGAAGACGTCAACATGGTCGTCGAGCCGAAGACCGTCACCGCCCTCATCGGCCCGTCCGGCTGTGGCAAGTCCACGTTCCTCCGGTCGATCAACCGGATGCACGAGGTGCTGCCGAACGCCCGCGTCGAGGGCACGCTGACGCTCGACCAGGAGAACATCTACGACAAGCACGTGGACGTCACCGCCGTCCGCCGGCTGATCGGCATGGTGTTCCAGCGGCCGAACCCGTTCCCCACCATGTCGATCTTCGACAACGTGGTGGCCGGCCTGAAGCTGAACGGCGTCACCAAGAAGTCGGTGCTGCAGGAGGCGGCGGAGAAGTCGCTGCGTTCCGCGAACCTGTGGGACGAGGTCAAGGACCGGCTGGAGAAGCCGGGCGCCGGCCTCTCCGGCGGCCAGCAGCAGCGGCTCTGCATCGCCCGCACCATCGCGGTCGAGCCGCAGGTCGTGCTGATGGACGAGCCGTGTTCCGCGCTCGACCCGATCTCGACGCTGGCGATCGAGGACCTGATCTTCAAGCTGAAGGACCGGTTCACGATCATCATCGTCACGCACAACATGCAGCAGGCGGCTCGGGTCTCCGACCGCACCGCGTTCTTCTCGATCGACAAGACCGGTGACCCGGGCCGGCTGATCGAGTACGACGACACCCAGAAGATCTTCTCGAACCCGAGCGTCAAGCGGACCGAGGACTACATCACCGGCCGCTTCGGCTGAGCGTCACCCACCGGGCGCCGGGGGTACGCGTACCCCCGGCGCCCGGTGTTTCTACAGGCCGTTGTTGCGGATGACCTCGGAGTAGAAGCGCGCGCTGTCCTTCGGGATGCGCCGCTGGGTGTGGTAGTCCACGTAGACCACACCGAACCGCTTCCGGTAGCCCTCGGCCCACTCGTAGTTGTCCATCAGCGACCACACGAAGTAGCCGCGAAGGTCCACGCCGCGCGCGATCGCGTCGTGGCAGGCGCGCAGGTGCCCGTCCAGGTAGGCGACCCGCTCCGCGTCCGGCACCCGCTCGCCGGTCTCGTCCGGCCCGGTCGGGTACGCCGCGCCGTTCTCCGTGATCATCATCGGCGTGCCCGGGTAGTCCCGGTGGATCCGCTCCAGCAGCCGGGTCAGCGCGGCCGGCTCGATCGCCCAGCCCATGTCGGTGACCGGGCCCGCCGCCGGCAGGAACTCGATGCCCTCGGTGCCCGGCGCGGTCGGGTTGCCCTCGATGCCGGGCTTCGAGCGCACGTAGGACGGCGAGTAGTAGTTGATGCCGAGCACGTCGATCGGCTGCCCGATCAGCGTCTCGTCGCCGGTGCGCAGCCAGCTCAGGTCGGAGAACCGGCGGATGTGCGCGAGCACGTCGTCCGGGTACGACCCGCGCAGGATCGGGTCGAAGAAGATCCGGTTCTGCAGGCCGTCGACCAGGTGCGCGGCGGCCACGTCCGCCTCGCTGTCCGGGTCGGCGGGGGAGACCGCGGCCGGGTTGAGCGTGATGCCGAGCTTCCGCACGCCCGCGTCGCGCAGCGCCCTGGTCGCCAGGCCGTGGCCGAGCAGCAGGTGGTGGACGGCCTTGAACGCGGACTCCGGGTCCTGGATGCCGGGGGCGTGCACGCCCGAGGCGTACCCGAGGTAGGCGGAGCACCACGGCTCGTTCAGCGTGGTCCAGGTCTCCACCCGGTCGCCGAGCCGCTTGTGCACCGCCATCGCGTACTCCGCGAACGCCTCGGAGGTCTCCCGCGAGGTCCAGCCGCCCCGGTCCTCCAGCGTCTGCGGCAGGTCCCAGTGGTAGAGCGTGACGACCGGGGTGATCCCCTTGCCGCGCAGCTCGTCCACGAGCCGGTCGTAGAAGTCGAGCCCGGCCGGGTTGACCGGGCCGGTGCCGTCCGGCTGGATCCGGGGCCAGGCGATGGAGAAGCGGTACGCCTGGAGCCCGAGCTCCGCCATCATGGCGACGTCGTCGCGCCACCGGTGGTAGTGGTCGCAGGCGACGTCACCGGTGTGTCCGGCGTAGACCTTGCCGGGCGTACGGCTGAACGTGTCCCAGATCGAGGGCCCGCGCCCGTCCTCGCGGGCGGCGCCCTCGATCTGGTAGGAGGCCGTGGCGGACCCCCAGAGGAAGCCCTCCGGGAACGTCACGCTCTGTGTTGAGGGGTTAGTCACGTCGCCATTATCACTCTCGGATCATGACGACGGGTGCGGTCAGCCGATGCGCAGGCCGTCCAGCAGAGAACGCTCTCCGGAAATCTCCAGCGTGTCGAACCCGATCCGCCCGTGCAGCGCCAGGAGCAGATCGCTGGCGGAGCCGGTGGCGAGCACGCGCGCGCGGTGGTCGTCGGAGTCGAGGATCGTGTCCGTGTCCAGCAGCGCCAGGCCCTCGCCGCGCAGCCGGACGAACCATTCGTGCTGGAGGTCGGAGGCGACCAGGTGGATCATGCCGAACCGGTCGCGCGGCCCGACCCCGCGGCCCGACGGCAGCAGCGTGTCGAGCAGCTCGGCCAGCCCGTCCGCCGCCAGCTTCGCCTCGATCGGCTCGGCCATCCCGGCCGTCATCTGCGCGTCCCACCGGTGCAGCGTGGTCAGGTGCGCGGCCCGGCGCAGCCAGAACGCGGCCTTCTTCGGCGCGGGCATCGGGTTCCACGCGGGGAGGTCCTCCTCCACGCCCTCCAGCGTGGCCAGGGCCGCCGCGTACCGCTCGTCCCACCACGCCTTGGGGTCGGCGCCGCCCGGAACCTCGGTCGCCGGCTGGGTGACCTCGGGCGCGGTGGTGACACCGCGCGTGACGTGCGTGCCGAGCCAGTCGTAGAACGCGCCGAGCCGACCGATCAGCTCCCGCACCGTCCACTCGGGACGGGTGGGGACCGGCGCGTCCAGCGGCTGCTCCTCGAGGGCCGCGCGGAACGCGGGACCCTCGGCGCGCAGTGCGCCGATCCAGAAGTCTTTCGTGGCATGCAGCTTCGTCATGACCGTTCCTCCCACGCGGCCGCCCAGTCCGCTCGCCCCCAGCCTAGGGTTAAGGGCGTGCACGACGTTAGCGCTGAAACGCCCACCGTCGCAGGGTCGACAGTCCCCAGTTCGCTCGCTCCGCACACCACGTTGCGGTTGGGCGGCTCCGCCAGACGGCTGGATTCAGCCGGAAATGCGGATGAACTGGTCGAATTGACGAAGGCTGCGGGCCGTACGGGAGATCCTCTGCTGTTGCTGGCCGGCGGCAGCAACGTGGTCATCGGGGACGAGGGATTCGCCGGGACCGCGATCCTGATCCGCAGCCGCGGCGTGGAGGTGATCAGTCGCCGCCCCGACCAGCTGATCGTCCGGGTCCAGGCCGGGCACCCGTGGGACGAGTTCGTGGCCGAGACGGTCGAGGCCGGGTGGTCCGGCGTCGAGTGCCTCTCCGGCATCCCGGGCTCCACCGGTGCCACGCCGATCCAGAACGTCGGCGCGTACGGCCAGGACGTGTCCGAGACGATCCGGTCCGTCACGGTCTACGACCGTGCGGACGGCGTCGTCCGGGACATGCCCGCGGCCGATTGCGGCTTCGGCTACCGCGCCAGCGTCTTCAAGCACAACGACCGGTACGTGGTGCTCACCGTCGACTTCCGGCTGCTCCCCGACGCGCTGTCCGGGCCGGTGCGGTACGCGGAACTGGCCCGCTCGCTCGGCGTGGAGCAGAACGCGCGGGTGCCGCTGGCCGCCGCGCGCGAGTCCGTGCTCGCGCTGCGCGCCGGCAAGGGCATGGTGCTGGACGCCGACGACCGGGACACCTGGTCGGTCGGGTCGTTCTTCACCAACCCGGTGCTGGACGCCGCGGCCTGGGAGCATCTGCGCACCGCCACGGAGGGCATCGGCGAGCCGCCCGGGTGGCCGGGCGAGGGCGGCAGGGTGAAGGTCAGCGCGGCCTGGCTGATCGACCGCGCCGGGTTCGGCAAGGGATACCCGGGCGGTGACGTGCCGGTCAGCATCTCCACCAAGCACACGCTGGCGCTGACCAACCGCGGCAGCGGCACCACCGCGCAGTTGCTCGGCCTGGCGCGCGAGATCCGGGACGGGGTGCGCGAGCGCTTCGGCGTGGTCCTGCACCCGGAGCCGGTGCTGGTCGGCTGCGAGATCTGACCCCGGAAACAGATCAAGGGACCGGCGTCCGAGGACGCCGATCCCTTGATCAACGGGGGGTGAGGGGAAGTCTGGTCAGCCGCCGAACTCCTGGGTCCAGTAGATGGTGCCCTTGGCGTCGCGGGCGACGCCGACGCCGATCTTGATGGCCTTGCAGTTGAGGATGTTCTTGCGGTGGCCGGGGCTGTTCATCCAGGCGGTCATGACGCCGGTGGTGTCGGCGTAGCCCCAGGCGATGTTCTCGCCGACGGCGGGGGCGTAGCCGGCGGACTTGACGCGCTGGGTGAAGGTGGAGCCGTTGCGGCCGGTGTGGGAGAAGTAGCCGTGCTTGGCCTGGTCGCTGGAGTGGCCGCGGGCGGCCTTGGTCAGGGCGGGGGAGATGGTCAGCTTCTTGCAGCCGTGCTTGGCGCGCTCGGTGTTGGTGGCGGCGACGACCTGGGTCTCCAGCGTGGTGGCCGGGGTGACGGCGGCGGTCGCGGCGGTGGCGGTGCCACTGATCGTGACGGCGGCGGTGACGGCGGTCAGAACGGCGGAGCGGACCAGGTTGCGCAAGAATTCAGCCTCTCGATCGGCGTTGCGTTGCTTACGCCCATCAAGTTCGGCGGGGTGTTCGCGGGTCTGACGAATCGACCAGGTGCTATGCGGTGAGCGCTCGGGTCCCGGACGGGTGTCGCGGACCGCCACCGTCCGGCAACCCGACCGCTCAGGAAACGCTCCCGCGCGCCGATACGGCGGGTATGAGGCGGCTCGGGCCGGTGGCTGCGAGCCGTACGACAGGAGGTTTTGCCCTTATGGACGCCCCGACCGGTGCCATCGACCGCAGCGCGTGGGAGGAGGAGCTGGAACGGCGGGTCACCGCCGCGTACCGAGGCCGGTACCCGCTGGTGATCGTGCTACTCGACCTGGACCACTTCGCCGCCTACCGCGCCGACCACGGACGCGAGGCCGGCGACCAGCTCCTGCTCGACGCCGGGGAGGCCTGGCGGGCACACGTGCGCCCGGACGACCTGCTCGTCCGGTACGGGGACGGCCGGTTCGGTGTGATCCTCAGCCGGGTGCAGCTGCGGGCGGCGGAACGGATCATCGCGCGGCTGCACCAGGCCACGCCGGCCGGTCGGACGTTCTCCGCGGGCGTGGCGCTGTGGAACGGCTCCGAGGACGCCGCCGCGCTCGTCGCGCGCGCCGGCGAGGCGCTGGAGGCCGCGAAGGAGGCCGGTCACAACCAGTTCGTGGTGCACGGCTCGGCGCCGTCGACGGTGCCCTAGGCCGGGTTCGGCGATCTTCGCCGGCCCGCGGCGAGGCCCACCGAACCCGCCCTAGACGGGCAGCCGCACCGTGATGACGGCACCGGTCCGCGGGTCGTAGCCGATCGAGACCGCGCCGCCGTGCCGGTGCGCGATCGCGCGGGCCAGCAGCATCCAGAGCGCCAGGCTGCGGGTGCGGTCGCCGTCCGGCACCGGCAGCGAGGTGGCCAGGAAGTACTCGTCGGTCAGCGTCTCGGCCCGCGCGCTGCGCACCGTGACGGTCCAGTGGTCGCCGAAGCACTCGCCCCTGATCTCGCCGCTGCCGTCCAGCGCGCGCTCGGTCACGGCGCCGACGACCGCGTAGAACAGCTGGTGCAGCAGGCCCGCGTCGCCCGGCACCGGCGGCCCGGGCTCCACCGCGCCGCGTACCGCCGCGGTCGGCACCACGCTCTCCACCTCGCGCCCGGCACCGGCGACCAGCGGGGCCAGGTCGACCGGCGCGACGGCGACCGGCAGGTCGCCGGACTCCAGGCGGGAGAGCAGCATCAGGTCCTCGATCAGCACCAGCATGCGCTCGGTGTTGCGCTGCACCACGGAGAGGGCGGTCGGCCGCTCGCCCTCCGGCAGGTCGACGCCGGCGAGCATCTCCGTGAACGCCGCGATCGAGGTCAGCGGCGTGCGCAACTCGTGCGAGACGACGGCGAGGAACTGGGCCTTGAATGCGTCCCGTGGCTCGGGCTCCGGCGCGGTTTTCAAGAGCGGTCCTGTTTCCGATGCGGGCGCAAGCAGTGACTTCCCACGATAAACTCTGACTGTTCGGTTTTTTGCTCCTAATATCACCTTATAGGCATCGTAACCGGTTCATGCCATATGGGCGGCGCTGGACGGTGCTTTAGGGGGTGGGCTAATGCAGGGACCCATGTGTGCCCGGGCGGGGGCGATCCGGTGAGCAAACTTCTGGTCGTCGAGGACGATCCGGACATCGCGCTGGCACTGCGAATGCTCTTCGGTCGCGCCGGGTATGACATCTCACACGCCTCCGACGGTCGCAGCGGACTGCGCGAGGCCTATACGGAGAAGCCCGATTTGGTCGTCCTGGACGTGGGACTGCCGGAGATGGACGGCTGGCAGGTGCTGGAGCGGCTGCGGGACGTCTCGGACGTACCCGTGCTGGTGCTGACCGCGCACGGCCAGGAGGCCGAGAAGGTGCGCGGGCTGCGCGGCGGCGCCGACGACTACCTGACCAAGCCGTTCGCGAACGCGGAGCTCCTGGCGCGCGTGGAGGCGCTGCTGCGCCGCTCCTCGTCCGGCCAGAACAGCTGGGCCAGCCAGGTCTACGACGACGGCGTCGTGCACCTGGACCCGACCCGCCGGCGCGTCTACGTCAAGGGCGAGGAGGTGCGCCTCACGCCGACCGAGTTCCGCCTGCTGAACGCGCTGGTCCGGCACGCCGGAGCGGTGCTCAGCCCGAACCAGCTGCTGACCCAGGCGTGGGACGACCCGACCGGCATCGGCCAGGAACGGGTCAAGTTCGCCGTGCTGCGGCTGCGGCGAAAGCTCGGCTGGTCCGACCCGGAAGAGTCACCCATCGAGTCGGTACGTGGTTTCGGCTACCGCTACCGGAAGGCCAACCCCGATGCCTGATTCCTCAAGTATGTCCGTTGTCGGTCGATAGGGCTCCTGCACCGGAGCAGGAGGGAAGCCTGTGGAAGAGCTTGGCGAGATCGTCGGCGAGTTCCTGATGGAGAGCCACGAGAACCTGGACCAACTGGACCGGGATCTCGTGTCGCTGGAGCAGGACCCCGGATCGCGTGACCTGATCTCACGCATCTTTCGGACGATCCACACAATCAAGGGCACCAGCGGGTTCCTGGCGTTCTCCCGGCTGGAGACCCTGACCCACGCCGGTGAGTCGCTCCTCTCGCGCCTCCGCGACGGCGTGCAGCCGGTGACCGCGGAGACGATCACCGCGCTGCTCGCGATGCTCGACGGCGTCCGCGCGCTGCTGGCCACCATCGAGGAGACCGGCGCCGAGGGCGACGTCGACGTGGACGGCATCATCGCCACCGTCAACGCGCAGATGGCCGAGCCCGGCTCCGCGCCCGCCGCCGCGAAGCCGGCCGCGCCCGCCGCCGCACCGGCCGCGGAGAAGCCCGCCGCCGAGGAGCCGGCCGCCGAGGCGCCCAAGGCGCCGGTCGGCATCCCCTCCGCGTTCGAGGACGACGGCGCCGACGACGGCGAGCGCCCGGCGCCGGAGCCGATCGAGGAGCAGCGCAAGCCGATCGGCGAGCAGTTGGTCGAGTCCGGTGCCGCCTCCCGGGCCGACGTCGCGTCCGCGCTCCAGCAGCAGATCGAGGGCGACGAGCGGAAGCTCGGCACGATCCTGCTCGACGAGGGCAAGACCGCACCCTCCGCGGTCAGTGACGCGGTGCAGAACCAGGCGCCGAAGCGCAGCGTGGCGGACAGCGCGATCCGCGTCGACGTCGACCTGCTCGACACGCTGATGAACCTGGTCGGTGAGCTGGTGCTGGCCCGCAACCAGCTGGTCCGGGGCGTGGCCGAGACCGGCGACCAGGCGATGGTACGCAGCGCCCAGCGGCTCAACCTGATCACCAGTGAGCTGCAAGAGGGCATCATGAAGACCCGCATGCAGCCGATCGACCACATCTGGTCGAAGCTGCCGCGAGTCGTCCGGGACCTCTCCAAGGCGCTGGACAAGCAGATCAACCTGGTGATGGAGGGCAAGGAGACCGAGCTCGACCGGTCGCTGCTGGAGGCGGTCAAGGACCCGCTGACCCACCTGGTGCGCAACGCGGTCGACCACGGCATCGAGGACGTTCCCACGCGCATCGCCGCGGGCAAGGACCCGGAGGGCACGCTGACGCTCCGCGCGTACCACGAGGGTGGTCACGTGACGGTCGAGGTCGCCGACGACGGCGCCGGCCTGAACGTGGAGCGCATCGCGAAGAAGGCCGTGGAGAACGGCCTGGTCAAGGCGGAGCAGATCGCGACCATGGACCGGCGCGAGATCATGTCCATGGTGTTCCAGCCCGGCTTCTCCACCGCGGCGAAGGTCACCAACGTCTCCGGCCGCGGCGTCGGCATGGACGTGGTGAAGACCAACATCGAGCGCGTCGGCGGCGCGGTCGGCGTGGACTCCGTGCCCGGCAAGGGCACCACCTGGCGGCTCACCATCCCGCTGACCCTGGCGATCATCCAGGCGCTCACCATCGACTGCGCCGACCAGCGGTACGTGGTCCCGCAGGCCTCGGTGCTGGAGCTGGTCTTCATCGACGGCAACTCCACGAAGATCGAGTACGCGTCCGGCGCGCCCGTCTACCGGCTGCGCGGCAAGCTGCTCCCGCTGGTCCGCCTGGACCGCACGCTCGGCCTGCCGGTCGGCGGCGACCAGGGCGTCTACATCGTGGTGTTGCAGGCCGACGGCCGCAGCTTCGGGCTGGTCGTGGACCGCGTCCTCAACACCGAGGAGGTCGTGGTCAAGGCGCTGAACTCGCGGTTCAAGGACATAGGGCTGTACGCCGGCGCCACGATCCTGGGCCACGGCAAGGTCGGCCTGATCCTGGACGTCGCCTCGCTGGCCCGCCGGTCCAACCTGGCGACCAGCTCCGAGCGTGACTCCAGCATCAGCGCCCGGGACAGTCGCGGCCCCGGCGACAACGCCGAGCGCCTGCTGGTCACCGCGGTCGGCGAGCGCCGGGTGGCGATCCCGCTGGACACGGTCACCCGCCTGGAGGAGTTCCCGATCGCCAAGATCGAGCACGCCGGTAGCCGGGAGGTCGTCCAGTACCGCGGCCAGATCCTGCCGCTGGTCCGGCTGTCGTACCTGCTCGGCGCGATGCCGGAGGAGACCGGCGAGACCGTCTCCGTGGTGGTCTACAGCGAGGGCGAGCGCAGCGTGGCGCTGGTGGTCGACAAGATCGTCGACATCGTGGAGGACGCGATGACCGCCCGCCGCAACGTCGACGACGACGGCCTGGTCGGCACCGCGGTCATCCAGCAGCGGGTGACCGAGCTGCTCGACGTGCGCCGCGCGATCGTCGCGGCCGACCCGAACTTCTACAACGACCTGCAGGACGAGATGCTGGTGGAGGCCTGAGATGGCGAGCAGGCAGTACGCCACGTTCGAGGTGGCCGACCAGCTGTTCGGGGTCGAGGTGCACACCGTGCAGGAGGTGCTCTCCTACAACGAGTACACCTCGGTGCCGCTGGCGCCGTCCGCGGTCGGCGGGCTGTTCAACCTCCGCGGCCAGGTGATCGCGGCGGTGGACCTGCGGGTGCAGCTCGGGCTGCCCCGGCAGTCGCTGGACGGCCCGGTGATGAACGTGATCCTGCGCGGCGACGAGGAACCGGTCAGCCTGCTGGTCGACAAGATCGGCGAGGTGGTCGACCTGGACGAGGCCACCTTCGAGCCGCCGCCGGACACGCTCAACGGCCCGACCCGCGAGCTGGTGGTCGGCACGTTCAAGCTGGAGGGCCGGCTGATGCTGGCACTCGACGTCTCGCAGGCAGTGGACACCTATCGCACCCCGGCCGTGAGCTAGGGCCTGTGACCATCTCCGGACCCTCGCACCGTCGTGCCGCCGCGTCGCCGGCGGCCGGCCGGTGCGGGGGTCCGCTGTTTAAGGCCGGGTGCTGATCCCACGTGTACAGCCTTGTCAGTGCGCCCGTGCTCGGCTTCGACCTGACCCGGTTGGCCGGCGGCTCCGCCACCGCCGAGGTGCTGCTGCGATCGTTGCGGCTGAGCCGGGAGGACCTGCCGGTGCTGGCCGGCGCGCTGCCGAGCGAGGAGATCCGCGCGCCGCTGTGGCTCGAGGTGGAGAGCGCGGCGCGGCAGGTGCCGACGCTGCGCGGGCTGTCGGACATGGCGGACTCCGCGGCCGCGCTCACCATGGTGGAACGCGCGCCGATCGGCAGCGTCGACTCGCTGCTGACCTGCGTGCGGTACGACGTGATGTCCTGGACGTGGACGGGTAAGGGCCGGGGTGCCCGCCAGGACGAGGTCGCGGAGAAGGCGACCGCGCTGCTCTGCGACGCGGTGGTCGCCTCGTACCTGCGCGAGGTCCTGGACGAGTCGGTGCGCCGCCGGCTCGGCGCGGGCTGGGTCGCCGCGGTGCGCCGGCTGCCCGGCGGCCCCCCGGTCGATCTGGGCCCGCACCACTACGTGGTCTCCTCGCTGCTGGAGCGGCTGCGCTCGCTGACCGGGTCGGACGTGGAGCGGCTGATCCGGTCCGGCGTTGACGCGCGGGTGAACTCCGGCGGCTGGTCCCCGGCCGTGCACTCGGCCTCCTGGGCGGCGTACCTGTCGGACCGGATCCGCACCGCGGCGGCCGCGCAACTGCTGCTGGTGCAGGCGATCGACACCTCCGCGGTGCCGATGTCGGCGCGCGCCGGCGGCGTCTGGAACATGCTCAGCGGCGCGGTCCAGGCACTGGTGGTCCGCGACCTGCTGGACACCGGCACCGCGCACCGGTTGCTGAGTCCGGTCGTCGCCGCTTTGGGACCGGCATGGCTGTCCTGACCGTTATATCCCCGTTGCGAGAAAGCCTCAATTCGGTCGCGGTGGGGTCGATTCAAGGTTGCAGGCAGGGTGCGCAGGGCGCGCAGACCCTCCGCACGTGGCGCAGGGAGGCGACGAAGTGACGATCGCAGTGATGGTGGTCGACGACTCAGTGGTCGTCCGCCGCCTGATCGTGGACGCCCTCGACGGTATGCCGGACATCAAGGTCGTCGGCACCGCCTCCAACGGCCGGCTGGCCCAGGCCAAGATTGATCAGCTGAAGCCGGACGTCATCACGATGGACATCGAGATGCCCGAGATGAACGGCATCGAGGCGGTCCGGGAACTGCGAAAACGGCACCCCAAGATTCCCGTGATCATGTTCAGCACGCTCAGCGCCGCGGGCGCCACCGCGACGCTGGACGCGCTGGCCGCGGGCGCCACCGACTACGTCACCAAGCCGGCGAACGTGGGCAGCGTGCAGGCGTCCATCCAGGCGGTCCGCGACCAGCTGGTGCCGAAGATCCACGCGCTGTCCGGCCGCCGCGCCGGCCCGCCGATGGCCGGGCGCCCTCCGGCCCGCCCGATGGCCCCCACCCGTCCCGGCGCGCCGACCGGCCGTCCCGGCCTGCCGCCGCTCGCCGGCGGCCCGGCACCCACCGGCGGTCCCGGCGCGCCCAGCGGACGCGTCGACCTGATCGCGGTGGGCTGCTCGACCGGCGGACCGGACGCGCTCGCCCGCGTGGTCCAGTCCTTCCCCGGCGACCTGCCGGTGCCGGTGGTGGTGACCCAGCACATGCCGCCGGTCTTCACGAAGATGTTCGCCGAGCGGCTGGACCGTACCAACGCGATCCAGGTCGTCGAGGCGACGGACAGCATGACGCTCAAGCCGGGGGTCATGTACATCGCTCCCGGCGATCGCCACCTCGTTCTGGTCAAGCGAGGGACCGGCGTGGTCACCCAGTTGTCCACCGCGCCGCCGGAGAACTCCTGCCGTCCCGCGGTGGACGTGATGTTCCGAGCGGTCGGGCGCGCCTACGGCGGTTCGACGCTCGCCGTGATCCTGACCGGCATGGGTCAGGACGGCCGCAATGGCTGCCAGGAACTCCGGGCGGCCGGCGCCGAGATCGTCGCGCAGGACGAGGCGACCTCGGTGGTGTGGGGGATGCCCGGCGCGGTGGTCTCCGCGAGCCTGGCCCACACCGTGCTGCCGCTGGACCAGATCGGCCCGTACCTGACCTCACGTGTGAACGCCGGCCGCACGGCCCGGCCGAAGGTGGTGACTCGATGACACTGTCTCAACAAGACTTCTCATTCGTCGCTGGACTGGTGCGGCGCGAGGCGTCGATCGTTCTGGCGCCGGGCAAGGAGTACCTGGTCGAGGCGCGGCTGATCCCGGTCGCGCGCCAGGTCGGGGCGGCGAGCGTGACCGAGTTCCTGGCGAACATCCAGCGCCGGCCGGACCCCACGCACCAGCGCATGATCATCGATGCGCTGACGACGAACGAGACGTCCTGGTTCCGGGACCGTGAGCCGTTCACCGCCCTCACCGAGCAGATCCTTCCGGACCTGATCAGTTCCCGTGCCACCAGCCGCAAGCTGCGGTTCTGGTCGGCGGCGTGCTCCAGCGGGCAGGAGCCGTACAGCCTTGCGATCACGCTCCAGCAGGCGATGCCGGCCGGCTGGAACTACGAGATCGTCGGCAGTGACATCTCCACCGAAATGATCAAGCGGGCCGAGGCGGGTGAGTACAGCCAGGTGGAGATCAACCGAGGGCTGCCCGCCGCGCAGCTCGTGCACTACTTCGAACGCGCCGGCGCGCACTGGCGGATCGCGCCCTCGCTGCGGCGCAACGTCTCCTTCACCCGGCTGAACCTGTGTGCGCCGTTGCCGCCGATGCCACCCTTCGACGTCGTGTTCCTGCGGAACGTGCTCATCTACTTCGACGTGGACACCAAGCGCACCGTGCTGCGCAACATCGGGCGGATGCTGCGGCCCGACGGCTGGCTCTTCCTGGGAGCCGCCGAGACGACGATTGGCATCGATGACAACTATGAGCGGGTCGTAGCCGGGCGCACGTCGGCCTACCGACTCAAGTCTGCGGTGCCGGCCGGCACCGCGAGGAAGGGGTGAGCCACGTGCAGGCGATTCTGATCGACGACTCCCGGGCGATGCGCCTGATCCTGCGCCGCATCGTCGGGCAGATCGGCTTCGACGCGGTGGAGGCCGAGGACGGGCAGGCCGCGATGGACCTGCTCAACAGCATGGATAAGGCGCCGGAACTGGCGCTCATTGACTGGAACATGCCCAACATGAACGGCCTCGAGTTCGTCACCGCGGTCCGCAAGGAACCGAAGTACCGCGAGATGACGCTCGTCATGGTCACGACCGAGAGCGAACAGAGCCAGATCGTACGCGCGCTCGCCGCCGGCGCCCACGAGTACGTGATCAAGCCGTTCACCGCGGGCGCCATGATCGAAAAGCTGGCCCTGCTGGGCCTCGTCCCTCAGGGAGCGAGTTCATGAGTGATGTAGCTGCACTTCGGGTCGAAGACCTGCAGGAGATCGTCGAACAGGTGTGGTCGTCGTACCTCGATCCGGAGGGCATCGAGCCGCTCATCCCGGTCTACGACGACATCGACGCCATGAAGACCGACATGCACGCGTCCGTGTCGATCACCGGAACCTGGCACGGGCACGTCGTGGTCGCCTGCAACGAGCCGGCCGCGAAGAACTGCTCGGCCGCCTTCCTGGCGATGGAGGTGGAGGAGGTCGGCGAGGCCGACATGATGGACGTGCTGGGCGAGCTGGCCAACATCGTCGGCGGCAACGTGAAGAGCATGCTCCCGCCCGGCTGCTTCGTCTCCCTGCCGACCGTGGTCACGGGCGAGGCTCCGCACTACCCGTCCGCGGAGCCGGTCTGCCAGCTCGCCGGCCACTGGATGGGCGACCCCTTCGTGATCACCATGTGGCAGAGCCGTGGCGACGGGGGCGATGCGGCGTGAAGATCCTGATCGCGGACGACAGCCGGGTGATGCGCCAGATCGTCACCCGTACGTTGCGGCAGGCCGGATTCGACGGGCACGACCTGGTCGAGGCGCAGGACGGCAAGCAGGCGTTCGACATGGTGCAGTCCGAGAAGCCGGACCTGGTCATCTCGGACTGGAACATGCCGGAGATGACCGGCGTGGAATGCCTCCGGCAGCTGCGGGCCAACGGGAACAACGTCAAGTTCGGGTTCGTGACCTCGGAATGCACGCCGGAAATGATGAAACAGGCGGAAGACGCCGGTGCCGAATTCTTCATCATCAAGCCGTTCACAGCTGAACGATTTGATGAGGTGTTTAGTCCAATTTTGGGATGATATGAGCTATGTCTGACACTCTCGCAGTTCCCGCCTCTCTCGCGGTGCGCAACATGCTGGGGGACACCCTCGGCCGTGATGTCACCGTCAATGTCGGAAACCCGCTGACGCAGAAGGACCTCCCCACCGCCACCGTGGCGATCTACGTCGACGCCTACAACAAGGTGGCCGCCGTCCTCGGCATGGACCTCAAGCTCGCCGCGTTCGCCGGCGCCGCGCTGGGCCTGCTGCCGGTCGGCGGCGCGGAGGACGCCATCGACGACAAGGAGCTCTACCCGAACCTCGCCGAGAACGTGAAGGAACTCTGCAACATCCTGACCGGCCTGCTGAACAAGGAGGGCGCGCCGCACGTCAAGCTCGACCGCGTCGTCCTGCCCGGAGAGTCGCTGCCGAACGACGCGCAGGCCCACCTGCTCGCACTCGGCCGCCGCATCGACCTGTCGGTGGAGATCTCCCGCTACGGCACCGGCACCTTCTCGCTCTCGCTGGCCTGACCACCAGCCCGCCGCTCTCCCGCGCCGCCGGCCCCCATCCGGGACCGGCGGCGCGACGCGTTCCCGGCGCGGCGTGAGCCGTACCGCGGCGGGATTTCCTGGGATCTTCCGGCAACCGGCCGATAACCGGATTACAGCGGACCGTCTACCCCCGGTCCGTGAAGGGAGATCGACATGGGTTCCATCAGCAGCATCAGCGGTGGGGCGAACACCGCGTACGCCAACAGCGGCCGCGTCGAGCGCCGCGACCCCATGGCCACCGTCGCGAAGACGCTCGGCCTGGACAACAACACGCTCCGGGAGAAGATGCGGGAGGGCACCTCGCTGGCCGACATCGCGGAGACCCAGGGCGTCGCCCACGACGACCTCATCGCCGCGATCAAGGAGGGCCTGCCGGTCGACAAGGCCAACTCCCCGCAGGCCGCCGAACTGGCCGAGTCCCTGGCCAACGCCACGAACGCGGGCGCGCTGGCCGCGGCCGGCGGCGCGGGCGGACCGGGAGCGGGAGGCGCCGGCGCGGGCGGTTCCGGCGGTGGTCACGGTAGCGGCCCGGGCGGCGGGCTGGGCGGGCCCGGGCTGAGCGGCCCGCCACGCGCGACCACGGAGTCGGAGTCGCTCACCCGGATCAGCAACCTGCTGGAGATGTCCACGGACGAGGTCAGCAGCCAGGTGCACAGCGCCACCGACCTGCTCAACCTGGCCAGCTCCAAGGGCGTGACGACCGAGCAGCTGACCTCCGTCCTGCAGCGCAGCGGCAGCCTGGTCGACGTCCGCGTCTGACCGGCGGGCACACCCTTCGAGGCCCGGGACGTACCGTCCCGGGCCTCGAAGGTTTCTCCGAACTACTGCTCCTGAGCCGGGGACTCCGGGGTCTCGGCCGGGCGGAGCCACTGCCAGGCGAGGAACAGCAGGCCCAGTGCGAGCATGCCGAGGCCCATCCACAGGTTGATCCGGACGCCTTCGGCCTTGGCGATCTCCTCCTGGCCGTCGAAGACGCCGACGGCCGTGATGATGACGCCGTAGACGGTGAAGAGGCCGCCGATCACGCGGCGTACGTCGAACGTGCGGGCGGCCGCGGCGCGTTTCTGATCGAGTTCGTTGTCGGTCATCGGGGGTCCCCCTGTCACCAGATCGGGATGTAGAGCAGCACGGACAGGGCCAGCGCGATCACGCCGAGCAGGACCGGGGAGCGGTACCAGGCGGCGTCGCCGGCCAGGGCGTCGCTGGCGGCGCCGGTGCCCTGCAGGCCGTAGACCAGGCCGCGCAGGTCGTCCTCGGACTTCGGCCGGGTGAGCGGCGTGATGATCAGCGCGACCACCACCACGGTGACGAACGCGATGCCGGAGCCCCAGAAGCTCTCCTCCAGGTCGGAGCCGAACGGCAGCGTCCCGGCCTTGTAGAGCAGGTAGACCACGAACGACGCGATCGTGCCGAGCAGCAGCGACCAGAAGCCGGCCTGCGCGGTCATCCGCTTCCAGAACATGCCCACGATGAACGTCGCGAACAGCGGCGCGTTGAACAGCGAGAACAGCGTCTGGATGTAGTTCATGATGTTGTTGAAGTCGGCCGCGATGAACGCGGTGCCGATGCCGATCAGCACGCCGCAGATCGTGGCGATCCGGCCCACCCGCAGGTAGTAGTCGTCGGACCGGTCCTTGCGGACGTAGGCCTGCCAGATGTCGTACGTGAAGACGGTGTTGAAGCCGCTGACGTTGGCGGCCATGCCGGCCATGAACGACGCGATCAGACCGGTGACCGCGACGCCCAGCACGCCGTTCGGCAGCAGGTCGCGCATGAGCAGCGGGATCGCGTTGTTGTACTGCAGCGCGCCGGACTCCGCGCCCAGCCCGGACACGGTCACCAGCGCGATCAGCCCGGGCACCACCACGACGGCCGGGATCAGCAGCTTCGGGAACGCCGCGATGATCGGGGTACGCCGGGCCGCGCTCATGTTGCGGGCGCTCAGCGCGCGCTGCACCTCGGCGAAGTTCGTGGTCCAGTAGCCGAACGACAGCACGAAGCCGAGGCCGAACACGATGCCGATCCAGCTCGCGCCCAGCGGGTTGTCCGAGCCGCCGGTGTTCGCCCAGGTGTGCAGCCCGGCCTCGCCGAGCGTGCTGCCCCGGACCGCGTCCGCCAGGCCGTTCACGCCGCCGACCTTGACCAGGCCGATCACGGTGAGCGGGATCAGGCCGGCCAGGATCACGAAGAACTGCAGCACCTCGTTGTAGATCGCGGAGGTGAGGCCGCCGACCGTGATGTAGGCCAGCACGATCGCCGCACCGACCACGATGGACACCCACAGCGGCCAGCCGAGCAGCGCCTCCAGCACCAGCGCCAGCGCGAACAGGTTGACGCCCGCGATCAGCACCTGGGCGAGCGCGAAGCTCAGCGCGTTGAGCAGGTGCGTCGGCCGGTTGAAGCGCCGGAGCAGGAACTCCGGCACGCTGCGGACCTTGGAGCCGTAGTAGAAGGGCATCATCACGATGCCCAGGAACACCATCGCGGGTACGGCGCCGATCAGGTAGTAGTGCAGCGTCATCATGCCGTACTGCGCGCCGTTCGCGGCCATGCCGATGATCTCGAGCGCACCCAGATTGGCCGAGACGAACGCCAGGCCGGTCACCCAGGCCGGCAGCGAGCGGCCGGACAGGAAGAAGTCGACGCTGGTCTTGATGGCACGCCGGGCGGCGAAACCGACGCCCAGGACCGTGCCGAAGTACAGCACGAGAATCAGATAATCGATTACGCCAAGATCGAGTCTCAGCTCCTCCACGGAACACCTCCCCGGGCCGGCCTGCGGTGCCGGTCGCCGGGACGTGGACTACCCCTCGGTAACGGTCGCCACACGCATGTGATCGTGTTGCGCACCACGTGCCAGTTGATCACCAGCCCGGTACGCTGCGATTGTGGAAAAGGGGGCCAAATGGGACGCGGTCGTCGCCTGCTGATCCTCGCGATCTGCTGCCTCAGCCTGCTGATCGTCGGGCTGGACAACACGATCGTCCAGGTGGCGCTGCCGTCCATCCGGGCCGACCTGGGCGCGTCCGTCACCGGTCTGCAGTGGACGGTCGACGCGTACACGCTGGTCCTGGCGAGTTTGCTCATGCTGGCCGGCTCGACCGCGGACCGCATCGGACGGCGCCGCGTGTTCCAGACCGGCCTGCTCGTCTTCGCGCTCGGCAGCCTGGCGTGCAGTCTCGCGCCCACCTTGGAGTGGCTGATCGCGGCGCGCGTGCTCCAGGCCGTCGGCGGCTCGATGCTCAACCCGGTCGCCATGTCCATCATCACGAACACGTTCACCGACCCGCGCGAGCGCGCGCAGGCGATCGGCGTGTGGGGCGCGGTCAGCGGGCTCGGCATGGCGCTCGGTCCAGTGCTCGGCGGCGTCCTGATCCACAGCGTGGGCTGGGAGGCCATCTTCTGGATCAACATCCCGGTCGGCATCGCCGCGATCGTGCTGACCGCGGTCTACGTGCCCGAGTCCCGCGCCGAGCGCCCGCGCCGCGCCGACCCGGCCGGTCAGCTGCTGGTGCTGACGTTCCTGGCCACGCTCACGTTCGGCATCATCGAGGGCCCGAACCTGGGCTGGGTCTCGCCCGCGATCCTCGGCGCGTTCGCCGCCGCCGCGCTCTCCCTCGCCGGGCTGCTGGTCTACCAGCCGCGGCGCGAGGAGCCCCTGCTCGACCTGCGCTTCTTCCGCAGCGCGCCGTTCTCCGGCGCGGTGCTCATCGCGATCAGCGGCTTCGCCGCGCTGGCCGGCATGCTGTTCCTCGGCACGCTCTACCTCCAGGAGGTACGCGGCCTGTCCGCGCTGCACGCCGGCCTCTGGATGCTGCCGATCGCGGCCGCCACCGTCGTCTTCTCGCCGATCGCCGGCCGCCTGGTCGGCGCGCGCGGCACCCGGCTGCCCCTGATCATCGCGGGCGTCGCGATGACCGCCGCCGGCGCGCTCCTCGCCGGCTTCACCGCGTCCACGCCGCTGGCCTGGATTCTGCTGCCGTACGCGCTGTTCGGCCTCGGCTTCGGCATGCTCAACACGCCGATCACGAACACCGCGGTCTCCGGCATGCCGCGCGCCCAGGCCGGCCTGGCCGCCTCGGTCGCCTCCACCAGCCGCCAGGTCGGCCAGTCCCTCGGCGTCGCCGTCATCGGCGCCGTGGTCGTCACCGGCCTGGGCAACGCCACCGGCGCCGGCCTGGCCGCCGACTTCCCCGCCGCCAGCCGCCCCGGCTTCCTCCTGGTCGCCGCCGCCGGTCTCGTCGTCCTCCTGGTCGGCCTCGCCACCACCACGTCCCGCGCCCGCGCCACCGCCGACCGCGTCGCCGCCGCCCTGAACCCCGCCCGCGCCTGACCGGCCTCCCGCCATCGACGCGGTGGCCGGAAGCCGTGCGATCCCGCGTCGTTCGCTTCCCGTACGGTGCACGGCCGCACGCCGCTCCTCGGCGGCTTTGCTCTGCTTACATCGACGAACCAGCCCAAAGCCGCCGTCGGCGGCGCGCGAGTGGCGCCCGGCTTGGGCCGATTCGGTCAGGTAAGCAGAGCAAAGGCGGGTGGTACGGGAGTCAGGCCGGATGCGGCATGGGAATGTCGCGGCACGGCTACGCGGCGGTGGTGGGGAACCGGTGGATGTTGTCCTCGACCCAGGTGCGCAGCAGCGCGAGCGGAGCGCAGGCGTCGCGGCCGAGGTCGGTCAGGGAGTACTCGACGTGCAGCGGCACGGCGGGGTAGACCGTGCGGTCGACCAGGCCGTGCGCCTCCAGGCCGCGCAGCGTGTGGGTGAGCACCTTCGGGCTGACACCCTGGAGGCGGTCGCGGAGCGCGCCGAAGCGCTGCGGGCCGTCCTCCAGCGCGCCGAGCGCGAGCGCGCTCCACTTGTTGGCGAGCAGGTCCAGCATGTCCCGGCAGGGGCAGGCGGCGGAGTACACGTCGCGAGGGCCGCAGGTGTCGGCGAGGGGCTTGACACGCATGGCGACCAGGATAGTTCCCGCAGGGTAGTAGTTTCCTAGCGGTAACCAATGGCCATTGACGGTAACCACTATCCCGGGGATACCGTCCGGCTCATGAGCGAAACGATGCGCGCGGTCGCGTACCGCAGGAGTCTGCCGATCGACCACCCGGAGAGCCTGGTCGACGTGGAACTGCCGGTGCCCGAGCCGCGCGGCCACGACCTGCTGGTGCGGGTGCACGCGGTCTCGGTCAACCCGGTCGACACGAAGGTGCGGCGCGGCGGCGACCCGCGGGACGGCCTCCGCGTGCTGGGCTTCGACGCGTCCGGTGTGGTGGTCGCGGCGGGACCGGACGTGACCCGGTTCGCGGCCGGCGACGAGGTCTTCTACGCCGGCTCGATCGGCCGGTCCGGCAGCGACGCGGAGCTGCACCTGGTGGACGAGCGGATCGCCGGGCCGAAGCCGGCCACGCTGACCCACGCGGAGGCGGCGGCGCTGCCGCTCACCTCGATCACGGCCTGGGAGGCGCTGTTCGAGAAGCTGCGGGTGACCCGGTCGAGCACCGGCACGCTGCTGGTGGTGGGCGGGGCCGGTGGCGTCGGCTCGATGGTGATCCAGCTGGCCCGGCGGCTGACCGGGCTCACCGTGATCGCCACCGCGTCCCGGCCGGAGTCGCGCGACTGGGCGCTGCGGATGGGCGCGCACCACGTGATCGACCACCGCGGCGGGCTGGCCGACGCGACGCTCGCGGTGGTGCCGGACGGGGTGGACCTGGTGTTCACCGCGTTCTCCGAGGCGGCGCCGATCGGCGAGTACGAGCGGCTGACCGCGCCGTTCGGGCAGATCGTGGCGATCGACGACCCGGAGACGCTGGACGTGGCGGTGCTGAAGCCGAAGAGCATCAGCTGGCACTGGGAGCTGATGTTCACCAAGCCGCTGCGCCTGCCGGACGACGACTCGCAGCACCGGCTGCTGGGCGAGGTGTCCCGGCTGGTCGACGCGGGTGAGCTGCGCAGCACGATCACCGAGGAACTCGCCCCGATCGGCGCGGAGGCGCTGCGGAAGGCGCACGCGCTGGTCGAGTCCGGCACCGTCATCGGCAAGGTGGTCGTGTCCGGCGGGTGGTGAGACCACGAAGGGGCCGGCCGTGGGCACGGCCGGCCCCTCATTCACGACGTGGCGGTCACAATGACGCGGCTGCCGCGGCGATCGCGGAGGCGTACGTGCTGACCTCGGTGTAGACGCCCGGAGCATTGGGGCGGGCGCAGCCGTACCCCCAGCTCACGATGCCGACCTGGATCAGCGGGCCGCCGGAGGTGGTGGCGCGGAACATCGGGCCGCCCGAGTCGCCCTTGCAGGTGTCGGTGCCGCCCTGGCTGTAACCGGCGCAGATCATCGCGCTGTTGACGATCTCGCCGGGGTACGACGAGCTGCACGAGGAGTCGCTGATGAACGGCACCGTCGCCTTGAGCAGGTAGCGCTGCTGTCCGCCGCCCTCGACCGCGGCGCCCCAGCCGGCGACCGTGAACGTGCCCGAGTTGTACGCGGTGGTGGTCGCGATCGGCATCGTGGCCAGCCCGGTCACCGGGCTGGACAGCTTGACCAGGGCCCAGTCGTTGACGTACGTGGATTCGTTGAAGTTCGGCGCCCGGTAGACGTAGCTGGACGTCCGCGTGATCCGGCTGGAGGACTGGAGGTCGACCGCGCCGAGCGTGGCCGTGATGTTGGTGATCGCGCCGGTCCGGTCCAGGCAGTGGGCCGCGGTCAGCACGATCTGCGACGTGTAGAGCGCGCCGCCGCAGCCCATCGACAGCCGCACCATGAACGGGAACTCACCCTGCGCCGCACGGGTGCCGCCGACCACGTCCGGCTTGGCCTGGGCCACTCCGGGCACCGCGGTGCCGCCGAGCGCGACGGCCGTGATCAGCGCCAGCGCCAGCCCCAGCCTCTTCCCCCAGCTACCCCTGAACCGGTCCGAAGGCCGTTCCTGCCGTGCAGCCATGTGTCCTCCCCAACACCGATCCGGGCGCCTTGTGGGCGCCCGGATGTCCCTGATGTCGGGAAGCCTATGGCCCGTCAGTGATCCATGGCCATATCGAAATGGATATACCGCTACGAGGCGATTCGCGGCGTGGCGTCGGTGATAGTGCCCTCCAGCGGCGCGGACTCGGTCACGGCGGGCGTGGCGTCCGGCTTCGCGGCGTCCTTGCCGTAGCCGAACGTCACGAAGCGGAAACCGGCCAGCAGCAGCGCCGCAACGGGAACCGCCACCAGGAACCGGATCAGCGCCTCCGTGACGTCCAGCGTCTGGAGCACCAGCGACTGGAAGAACGCCGGCAGCGAGATGAGCGCGGCGAACCACAGTGCAGACGGACGGATCAGGCCCATTTAGCGCCTCCGCTTTCGGGTCGACTTCTTCTCGGATCGGGTCAAGCGCTCGCACAACATGGCGGCCCACGCGTGCGGGGACGCGTCCAGGCCGTCGATCGTGAAGATCGGTACGTCCAGGCCCAGCACGCTGGCCGGGTCCGCGGTCACGGCGGCGCCGTAGACCGCCACCGCGTCCACGTCGCCCATGCCCCTCAGGTGGCTGAGCGTGTCCGCGGTCTTCCGGGTCGCGTCGACGGCCGCCCACACCTCGGTCGCGCCGATGGCGTCGCAGACGTCGCGCACCCACTCCTCGTTCGGCTCGTTCACCGGGGCGTCGAGCACCACCACGTACGCGGTGTCGCCCCGGTGGATCTTGCGGGCCTTCTTCTCGGCCGCGCTCGGACCGGAGATCTTCCGGGACGGGTGGATCCCGGTGCCGGCCGCGGACGGGCCGGCCAGCAGCAGCCGGGACGCGTCCAGCCGCAGCTGCTCGACCACCTTCCGGGCCACCGGCAGCGTGTGCGTCAGCTCGCCGGCGATCACCAGCACGTCACCGGCGCGCGCGGGCGGCTGCGGACGGGCGGGCAGCTCCGCCAGCGCCTCCAGCACCCCGCCGTACGCGTCCGTGCCGGTCGCCCGCATCGCCATAGTCCTCGGCATGCCGAGCGTGATCAGCTTCTGCGCGATCGGGCTCAGCGCCTCGTCGGCCCGCGGCTCGGGCTGCGCCTCGGGCTGCGGCTCGGGCTGGGCTTCGGGTTTCGGCGCCCGGACCGGCGCCTCGGCCGGGGCCGTCACCACGGCCGGGGCCGTCACCACGGCCGGGGCCGTCACCACGGCCGGCGCTGGTGCCGGTGCCGGAGCCGCCGGCGCGGGTGCGGGCTCGACCACGGCCGGGAGCGCCTGGTGCACCGGGACCAGGGCCGATCGTTCCGGTGGCGCCGGAGCGGCCGGGATGATCGGCGCCTCGGGCGCCATCGTCGCTGTTGCCATCGGTGTGCTCATCGGCGCCGGAGCAGCCGTCGGCTGCGAAACCACGGGTGCCAACGGGTTGGTTTCCGCGATCAGCTGCTCCAGCAGCGCCGGGCTGACCATCGGCGCGCCGGGCGGCGGCGGCCCGTCCGGCGAGGTGGCGGCCGGTGGCCGGTAGGGGCGCACGGTCGGCGCGGCCGGCCTGGTGGGCACGTCGATCACCGGCGCCGAGCCTCCGGAGGCCGCGGCCGGGGTCACGGCGGGCGCGCCGGCCGCGACCGTGGGGCGGGTCAGGTGCCCGCTCTCCAGCCCGGCCATGACCTCCGCGAACGCCGGGCCCGCGGTGGAGACCAGGCCGGCGCGCGCGGGCAGTTCCCCGCCGCCCTGGCCGTACGCGTTCCGTACCGTCTGGGTGGTCTGTTCCGCCCGGGCCGCGGAGCGCGCGAACCCGTCCTGGTCCGCCCGCTCCAGCAGCGCCGCGAGCGTGTCGGACCGCCTCCCCTGTCCGCCGCCTTCGGAGCCGGCGCCGAACCCGCCGTCGGGACCGGCACCGAACCCGCCGCCGGGACCGCCGCTGCCGGGACCGCCGCCATGGCCGCCCGTGGGGCCGGCGCCCTGCTTGCCCGCCATCACGTCGTCCGGGACCTCTACCGACAGCTCGTACTTCTGCTTCGCGAAGAAGCCGCCGAACCCGCCGGTACGGACCTTGTCGGCGGAGATGATGCGCACCGACGTGCCGTACTCCCTGCGTACCTGCTCCAGCAGCGGCTCGATGGCCGGACCCTCAAGCAGCACCCGCGTAGGCACCGTTCACCACCCCCATGGTCTCGATCTGCGCGGTCGAACCGGCGATCTCGGAGTAGGACATGACCGCGGTCTTGCGCCCACCGGCCCGCAACAGCCGGTGCAGCGGCGGCCGCAGCTGCGGGGAGCAGGCCAGCACCGGGTTCGCGCCCTGCTGCTCCGCGTTCTCGGCATGCATGCCGATCTGGTTCACCACGTTCTCGGCGAGCGCCGCGTCCAGCGCCAGGAACAGCCCGTTCTCGCTCGGCCGCAGCGACTCGAGCATGGCGTGCTCCAACTGCGGGTCGAGCGTGATCACGGTGAGCGTGCCGCTCGTGGTGAACTGCTGCGCGATCGCCGGTCCGAGCGCGGCCCGGGCCGCCTCGACCAGGCCGTCGTGGTCGGTGGAGACCTTCGCGCGCAGCGACAGCGCCTCGAAGATGCGCACCAGGTCGCGGATGGCCACCCCCTCGTCCAGCAGCGACTGGAGCACGCGCTGGATCTGGCCGAGGCTGAGCAGCGACGGCGTCAGCTCCTCGACCACCACCGGGTGGGTGCGCTTGACGGTCTCGACCAGCGCGCGGACGTCCTCGCGGCCGAGCAGCCGGCTCGCGTTGGTGCGGACCACCTCGGCCAGGTGCGTGATGATCACCGAGGCGCGGTCGACCACGGTCGCGCCGGCCAGCTCCGCCTGGTAGTGCAGTTCGGCCGGGACCCACTTGCCGGCCAGCCCGAACACCGGCTCCACGCCGGCCCGGCCGGGCAGCGCGGAGAGGCCGTCGCCGATCGCGAGCACGGTGCCGGGCGGTGCCTGGCCGCGGCCGGTCTCCACGCCGCTGATCCGGATCGCGTACCCGGAGAGCGGCAATTCAAGATCATCGCGGGTGCGGACCGGGGGCATCACCACGCCGAGCTCCAGAGCGATCTTGCGGCGCAGCGCGCGGACCCGGTCCAGCAGGTCGCCGCCGGTCGGGTCGACCAGGTCCACCAGGTCGGGGGAGAGGGCCAGCTCCAGCGGGTCGACCCGCATCTCACCCATGATCGACTCGGTGGTGTCCGGGTTGACGGCCGCGGCGGCCGTACCGTCGGCCGCCTCGCCCGGCGCCGGCTCCTCCACCGGCGGCTTGAGCCGGGTGGACGCGAACAGCACCAGGCCGCCGACCAGCAGGAACGGCAGCTTCGGCAGGCCCGGGATCACGCAGAGCGCCAGCGCGGCGCCGCCGCCGATCTGCAGCGCCAGCTTGTGCTGGCTGAGCTGCTTGGTGACGCTGCTGCCCATGTCGCCCTCGGTGGCCGACCGGGTCACGATCAGACCGGTCGCCACCGACAGCAGCAGCGCCGGGATCTGCGACACCAGGCCGTCGCCGATGCTGAGCAGGCTGTACGTCTCGATCGCCTCGACCGGCGCCATGCCCTTCTGCAGCATGCCGACGCCGAAGCCGCCGATCAGGTTGATCAGCGTGATGATGATGGCCGCGATCGCGTCGCCCTTCACGAACTTCGAGGCACCGTCCATCGCGCCGTAGAAGTCGGCCTCCGCGGAGACCTCGGAGCGCCGCTTCCGCGCCTCCGGCTCGTCGATCAGGCCCGCGTTCAGGTCCGCGTCGATCGCCATCTGCTTGCCCGGCATCGCGTCCAGCGTGAACCGGGCGCCGACCTCCGCGACCCGCTCCGCGCCCTTGGTCACCACGACCATCTGCACGATCACCAGGATGGTGAAGATGACCAGGCCGACGATGAGCGAGCCGCCGACCACGAAGTGACCGAACGCCTCGATCACCTTGCCGGCGAAGCCGTCCATCAGCACCAGCCGGGTCGCGCTGATGTTCAGCGCCAGCCGGAACAGCGTGAAGATCAGGAGTAGCGCCGGGAAGATCGAGAACTCCAGCGGCTTCTGGACGAACATGCTGACCAGGACGATCAGCAGCGCGCCGGTGATGTTCAGCGCGATCAGCATGTCCAGCAGCAGCGTCGGCAGCGGCACCACCATCATCACGATGATGGCGATGACCCCGATCGGTACGGCCAACTGGCCCATCAGCCTGGTGTTCACGGCACCTTCCACGGGTGAGGGAATGTTCCCGGGCTGGTCCGTGCCCCTTGCCGAAGGTGCCGTCCTGGCGACGTTCCGATCGGCCGGTACGCGCGGAAGTTGAGCGTTATGCCGCCAGGCGGTGCGTGCCGGCCGCGGAGCCGCGGGACTTCAGGCTCATCACGAACGCCAGCACCTTGGCCACCGCGCCGTAGAACTCGGCCGGGATCTCGGTGCCGATCTCGCAGCTGCCGTAGAGCGCGCGGGCCAGCGGCACGTCCTGGATCATCGGGATGCGGTTCTCGGTGGCCAGGTCGCGGATCTTCTGCGCCACGTTGCCCTGCCCCTTGGCGATCACCCGGGGCGCGCCCTTCTCCGGCTCGTACCGCAGCGCGACCGCCACGTGCGTCGGGTTGACCAGCACCACGTCCGCCTTCGGCACGTCCGACATCATCCGGTTGCGCGCCATCGCGTGCTGCCGCGCCCGGATCTGCCCCTTGACGTGCGGGTCACCCTCGGTCTTCTTGTACTCCTCCTTCACCTCCTGCTTCGACATCTTCAGCTGTTTCATGGTGCGCATCTTCACGACGAAGTAGTCGGCCGCGGCCATCACCAGGCCGGCCAGCGCGGCCGTACGGATCAGCGCGATCGTCGCGTCCTTGACCATGTCCAGCAGCACCGCGAGCGGCAGGTTGCCGGCCGTCATCAGCGACGGGATCAGGTCCTTGATCTGGAAGTACAGCACGGCGCCCAGCACCAGCGTCTTGACCAGCGCCTTGACGCCCTCCCAGAGCGCCTGCATACCGACGATCCGTTTGAAGCCCTGCAGCGGGTTGAGCCGGGAGAACTTCGGCATCAGCAGCTTGGTGGCGACGTGGATGCCGCCCTGCGCACCGGAGCCGGCGATGCCGATCAGCATCATCGAGACCGCGAGCGGCGCCACCGCGTACGCCGAGCCCAGCAGCCCGTCCCGGAACATGTTCAGCGCGGTGCCCACGTCCGGGTCGGTCATCACGTCCGGCACCCGCATCAGCGCCTCGCGCGACTTCTCGACCGCCTTCTCGAGCGTCATCGGCACCAGCACGCTGGCGGCCGCGATCCCGGCCCAGGCGCCCAGGTCGGGCGTCTTGCCGATCTGGCCCTCCTCGCGGGCCTTCTTGAGTTTCTGCGGTGTGGGTTTCTCGGTCTTCTCGCCGCTCACGTCTCACCCCCCACGGCTCAGGCCCCGGAGAGCGTGACGACCGCGGTGACCGCCTTGTCGACGATGGTGCTCAGCGCGCGGGGCAGCACCGCGATCGCGGTGCCGCCCAGCAACAGCACCAGGAAGATCTTGGCGGGGAAGCCCAGCGAGAACGCGTTGAGCGCCGGCGCGACGCGGTTGAGCAGGCCGAAGCCCACGTCCGTGAGGAACAGCACCGCGATCAGCGGGCCGGCGATCTGGATCGCGGCCAGGAACATGTCCGCCAGGCCGTCGGTGAGCAGCTTGGAGAGCGTCTCCAGGGAGAGCGTGTCGTTGAGCGGCAGCGTGGTGTAGGACATCATGAAGCCGCGCAGCACCAGCTGGTGCCCGTCCGTGGCGAACAGCAGCGTCACGGCGAGCAGGTTGTAGAACCGGCCGAAGATCGAGCTCTGCACCTGGGAGAGCGGGTCGAACGCCATCGCGAGCGTGAAGCCGCCGAACAGGTCGATCATGTCGCCGGCCGCCTGGATCGCGGCGAACAGCAGCGCGGTGAGGAAGCCGAGCGCCGCGCCGACCACCACCTGTTCCACCACGCTGATGAGAAGAGCCGATGTCGCCAGCTCCGGCACCTGACCGGCGAGCTTGGGCGACATCGGCAGGGCCAGCGCGAGCGCCAGCAGGGCCTTGATCCGTCCCGGAATGAGGCGGGAGTTGAACGGCGGGCAGAGCGCCAGCCACGCCGACGCGCGCACCATGGCGAGCAGCAGTGCCGTGAGGTTCGCGGTCTGGAGCTGCATCGACAACATCGCCCGGCCGGCTCCTGCCTACCCGAGAAGGCTCGGGATCCGATCGAAGAGGGTGTGCGTGAAGGACAGCATCTCGTGCAGCATCCAGTTGCCGCTGACCAGCAACGCGACGCCGCAGGCGATGGCCTTGGGCACGAAGCTGAGCGTAGCCTCCTGGATCTGGGTCACGGACTGGAACAGCGAAATGGCGAAGCCGATGGCCAACGCGGTGAGCAGCACGGGCGCGCACAGCTTGGCCGCGATGGTCATAGCCTCAAGCCCGAGGTGCACAACCTGCGTGTCGGTCATAGTCCGCCTTCCGTCGGTTTCCGCGGTGGCTCGTGCCCCGCTGAGAACTACTCTCCGCCACCACCGTCGCGGCCCGGTTACCCGCCCGGTCGCCACTCGGTAGCAGCCCGCCACGTCTTCGCCCCCGCTCGTCCGCCGCCGAGCGGTCCGCCCGACCCGCTGCCGAACGATCCGCCCGGCATCCGTCCGCGCCGTCCCGCGAGGCCGCCGCCCATGCCACGGGATTCCCGCGTCGTCCCTCCGCGCCGGACGCACTCCCGCCCGCCTTTGCTCTGCTTACCTGCACGAAAGGGGCCGAAACGGGCACGGCCGGTGGGCGGTCGCCCTGCGGCTTTCGCGGCGGTTTGGTGTTGTAAACAGAGCAAATCCGTCCGGTAAGCAGAGCAAAGGCGTCAGGTAAGCAGAGCAAAGCCGCGGGGGTACGCGGGTGGCGGGCGACGGGCGGCAGGGGGGACGTCGGCGGGTGCGGGTGGAGGGGGCGCGTGGCGGGAGGTGAGGGAGGCGGGAATCGCGTGCGGGTTTCGGTGACCAGCGGCGGCTCCGGACGGCGGACCGGAGCGGAGCGCCAGCGGAGTCGGAGGGGAGCTGGAGGTTGGCCCGCGGGAGCGTGCGGAGGGTGACCGCGCCGGGAGCGGGAAGATCTAGATCTTGGGCCTTCGCGAGAGGCGGAAGGGGGCAGGGCCCGGGTGGGGGAACCCGGGCCCTGCGTGGGGGAGACGTGTCAGCCGAGCAGGCTGGGGATGCGGTCGAAGAGGCCCTGGGTGAAGGACAGCATCTCGTGCAGCATCCAGTTGCCGCTGACCAGCAGCGCGACGCCGCAGGCGATGGCCTTGGGGACGAAGCTGAGCGTGGCCTCCTGGATCTGGGTCACGGACTGGAACAGCGAGATGGCGAAGCCGATGGCCAGCGCGGTGAGCAGCACGGGCGCGCAGAGCTTGGCGGCGATGGTCATCGCCTCGAGCCCGAGGTGCACAACCTGCGTGTCCGTCATGTTCCGCCTTTCGCCGAGTGGTCGCGGCGCTCGTGCGCCGCTGAGTAGTACTCTCCGGCACCGGCGTGGCGGAACGGGTTCCGGCCGAGTGGCCGATCGGTAGCAGCGTCAGCCGTAGCTGCCGACGAGCGCGGTGATGATCAGGCTCCAGCCGTCGACGAGCACGAAGAGCAGCAGTTTGAACGGCAGCGCCACGGTCACCGGCGGCAGCATCATCATGCCCAGCGACATCAGCGACGCGGACACCACGATGTCGATGATGAGGAACGGGATGAAGATGACGAAGCCGATGATGAAGGCGGCGCGCAGCTCGGACAGGATGAACGCGGGCACCAGGGTGGTCAGCGGCACGGCGTCCGGGTTGGCCGGGCGCTCCTCGTTCGCGACCTTGGTGAACAGCGCGATCTCGTCCGGCCGGGTGTGATCCAGCATCCAGGCGCGCAGCGGCTGCACGCCGTCGTTGAACGCCTGGGTCTGGTCCTTGTCGCCGCTGAGGTAGGGCTGCACGCCGGCCGCGTTCACCTCGGACAGCACCGGGCTCATGATGAAGAACGTGATGAACAGGGCCAGACCGGCGATGACCTGGTTCGGCGGCATCGAGGTGAGGCCGAGCGCGTTCCGGGTGATGCCGAGGACCATGAAGATCTTGGTGAAGGCCGTGCAGAGCAGCAGCAGCGCGGGCGCCACGGAGAGCAGCGTCAGGCCGATCAGCAGCACGATCGAGGTGCTCGGCTGACCGGCGTCGCCACCACCGTTGATGTTGATGTCGATGGTCCCGGGGTCGGTCGGCTGCGGTGCGGGCGCGGCGCCGGCCGCCGCCGGACCGCTCAGCACCAGCAGGCAGCCGAGCAGGACGACCAGTGCGGTGGTGCGCCTCGCGGTCATCGGCGGACCGTCCGCTCCCTCAGGAAGTTCAAGGTCTGTGACCAGGTACGCCCGGAGGTCACCGGGCCGTCCAGCGGGCGCTCCACCAGCACGCTCTCCTCGGCTCCCTCGCCGCTGAGGTCCTCGCCGGGCTTGACGTGCTCGGGCAGCGTGATCCGGTTCCGCCGTTCGAGCGGCCCGGCCAGCTGACGTTCGACCGCGGCCAGGTCGGTCTCGCCGAGCAGCGTCACCTGGCCCTCCGTCACGCCCACGATCAGCGCCCGGTCCACCACCCGGATCAGCGCGACCGAGGAGCCGCGGCTGAGCTGCGCGCGGGACAGCACGTCCAGCGCGGCGCCGCTGTGCCGGCCGGTGAGCGGCCTCTTGACCAGGCGGGCCAGCACCCACATCAGGCCGAAGACCACGGCCAGCGAGAAGGTGATCCGGAGGACGAGCTCGAGCACGGGACGTCACCTACTCGTTGGGAGTCATGATCTCGGTGATCCGGATGCCGAAGTTCTCGTCGATCACGACCACCTCGCCGCGCGCGATCAGCCGCCCGTTCACCAGCAGGTCGGCGGGGCTGCCGGCGGCACGGTCCAGCTCGACGATGGTGCCGGGCGTGACGGAGAGCAGCTCGCGCACGCTCATCCGGGTGCGCCCGAGCTCGGCCGAGACCTCCATCTCGACGTCGTGCAGCATCTCCAGACCGGCGCGGACCGCGGTGGCCGGCGCGGCGGCCCGGGGTGCCACGTCCGCGCCCTCGGACGGCCACGGCGAGAGCAGCACCGCTACCGCGGCCCGCACCTCGCCGCCCTCCAGCAGCGGCACGCTCACCGTCAGGTCGCCCTTGACGGTCAGCGCGCTCATCGCGACCGCCGGCTCCATCACCTGGCCCGGGTCCAGCACGACCGGGCCGAACGCGCGGGCCGCGCCCTCCAGCGCCGGCCGGATCGCGGTGGCCAGGTCGAGTTCGCCGAGCGGGCTGGTCCGCAACGCCTCCGCGAGGTCCGCACCGACGATCACCACGACCTCGCCGGTGGCCGCGCCGCTGAACCGCGCGGTGACCGCCTGGCCGTCCGGCAGATCCGTGATCGCGCCCGCCATCGGCTGCCCCACCTGCAACGGCGTGCTGGTGGGCAGCACGGCGAGCGCGGCCTGGGCGGCGGAGCGCGCGAGCGTCAGCTGCGAGTCGGTGACGGTGGCCGCGGTCATGCGTGCACCCCCTGAGGCTGCGTCATTTGCGGGAGTCCTCCTTGGGCGAGGGCACGATCAGGCAGGCGAGACGCGCTCCCTGGGTCCCGGGGACGGCATGGGCGAAGACGGTGTCGTTGACCACGACGGAGAGGGGGACGGTGACCGGGTGCCCGAGCGGCACCACGTCGCCGGGGCGCAGATCGACGATGTCGTCCGTGCGCATGCGGATCGGCTGGAAGCGCACCGCGACGTCCAGCGGCGCGAGCGACAGCCCGGTGGTGAGGTTGCTCTGCGCGCGCAGCAGCGCCATCCGCTCGTCCGGGGTCAGCTGCACGTCCTCGGTCGGCTTCTCCAGCACCGGCAGGATGCTGGCGAACGGGATGCAGATGCTGGCGATCGACTCCTCGGAGCCGACGCGGATCTCGAACGAGGTGACCACCACGGCGTCGCCGGGCGCGATCGTGCGGACGAACTGCGGGTTGTACTCGATGGCGCCGAGCTTCGGCTGGACCGTGACCATGGCCTCCAGCCCGTACGCCAACTCGCCCAGCATCTTCTCGATCAGGGCGCGCAGCAGCGGCATCTCCAGGTCGGTCAGCGGGCGTTCCGGCTGCGCACCGCCCGGGCCGCCGAGCAGGTGGTCGATGCTGGCCATCGCGGTGCTGAGCGGCACCTCGAAGAGGATCGAGCCGGTCAGCGGCTCCAGCGTCACCACGGCCAGCACGGTCGGGTTGTTGAGCTGGGTCTGGTACTCCTCGTAGGTGAGCTGCTCGATGGCGAGCAGGCCGACCTGGGAGACCGCGCGGAGGCGCGTGGTGAGCAAGGTCCCGCAGCTGCGCGCGTAGGTCTCGAACGCCATCTGCAGGTTCCGCATGTGCTCGCGGGACAGCTTGATCGGGCGCCGGAAGTCGTAGGGCTGCGGGCCCGTACCTCCACCGCGACGCGACATGCGGCCCGATGCGACTTTGCCGGAGACCGCGGACGGCGACTTGGTCACGCGGTTCCCATCGGCATCTTGAGACCTTCACTGAGGAAACCGCCCAAACTCCCCTGGGCGGCGCCGGCGTGCCCGGCGAGCTCCGTGGTCCGGAGCCCGCCTCGCACGTTACCGACATGTCCGTTATTGCGTGACGAAAGTCGTGTAGTAGATGGCCATGACCTCTTCCTCGTAGGCCTTCTTGACCTTCTCCTCCAGCTCGGTCTTGAGCTTTGCGCGGCCCTCCGCGGTCTCCAGCTCGGCGACCTCCACGTTGGTGTACTGGTCGATCGCCAGGTTCAGCGCCTTGCTGCCGTCCGGCTCCTCGGCCGCGGTCGCGGTGGCCTGCAGCGCGATGCCGACCTTGAGGTAGTGGCCGCTGGCCAGGTTGATCGTGATCGGGTCCAGCGCCACGATCGCGCCCGGCTCCGGTGCCGCCACGGTCTCCTCCTCGCTCGAGCCGCCGGCCAGCATCATGTACGCGCCGCCACCGCCACCGCCGAGCAGCAGGACCGCCGCGATGATGATGATCAGGAGCTTCTTCTTGCCGCCCTTCTTCGGGGCGTCGCCCTCGGGTGCCTTGTCGTCCTTAGCCATGGAGATCTCCCCGCGATGTGGTGTGAAAGGTCGGTGGTGGGTTACGTGCCGGCGACCGTGGGCAGCAGCTGCGCCTGGTCCGCCGGGAGGGTGGTCAGGATGATGACGTCGACCCGGCGGTTCATGGTCACCGAGCGCGGGTCCTTCGGGTCGATCAGCGGCCGGGTGTCCGCGAAGCCGTTCGCCATCAGGCGCTTGGCCGGGATGCCGTCCGCGATCAGCTTCCGGACCACCGACGAGGCGCGGGCCGAGGAGAGCTCCCAGCCGCTCGGGTAGGCGCCGGTGCCCACGCCGAGCTGGTTGGTGTGGCCGTCGACCTCGACGTTGTTCGGAATCCGCTTCAGCGCAGGCGCGACCGAGTCGATGATCTTCGCGCCACCGGGCCGCAGCTCCGCCTTGTTGCCGGCGAACACGACCTCGTTGGTGACCACGGTGACGATCAGGCCCCGCGCGTCGATCGAGTACTTGACGCTGTCCTGCATGCCGGCCTTCTTCAGCTGCGCGTCGATCTGCTGCTTGATCTTCTCGAGGTTCTCGGCCTCCGCACGGGCGGCCGCCACGTCCTCCGCGGCCTCCTTGCGGTCGGCCGCCGCCACCGCCTGCTCGATCTGGTCCTGGGTGGCGGTCTTCGGCACGCCCGAGACCTCCTCGGCCAGGCCGGGGTTGATGTTCATGATGCTGGCGTCCGTGGCGGAGCCGTCCAGCAGCGAGACGTTGCCCTGGAGGGCGGCCGTCTCGGCGCCGAAGCCCTGCTTCAGGCCGGCCGCCAGCTCCGCGTACTTCGCCTTGTCGACGTTGCTCATCGAGTAGAGCACCACGAACAGCACGAAGAGCAGGGTGAGCATGTCCGCGTACGAGACGAGCCAGCGTTCGTGGTTGACGTGCTCCTCGTGCTCCTCGTGGCCGCCCTTCTTCCTGGGCTTGGCTGCCTTGGCCATCACTCACCCCCCTCATGGTGAAAACGTTCCGTGTCGGTCATGGATCAGGCGGCCTTCTTGGCCTTGTCGTCCGCGGCCGGCTTGCCACCCGGCGGGAGCAGGCTGCGCAGCTTCTGGGCGACCAGGCGCGGGTTGGAGCCGGACTGGATGGCCAGCACGCCCTCGATGGTCAGCTCCATCTGGTCGACCTCCAGCGCGCTGAGCCGGGAGAGCCGGTTGCCGATCGGCAGCCACAGGAGGTTCGCGCTGAGCACGCCCCACAGCGTGGCGACGAACGCCGCGGCGATCGCGTGGCCGAGGCCCTCGGGCTTGTCCAGGTTCTCCAGCACGTGCACGAGGCCCATGACCGTACCGATGATGCCGATCGTCGGTGCGAAGCCGCCCATGTTCTCGAAGATCTTGATCCCGGCCTTGTCCGCCTTCTTCTTGGCGGTGATCTCGGCGTGCAGGATGTCGTGCAGCTCCTCCGGATCGGTGCCGTCGATCGCCAGCTGGAGGCCGCGCTTGAGGAACGGGTGCGGCACCTCCTTGACCGCGTCCTCCAGCGCCAGCAGGCCTTCGCGGCGGGCGCGCTCGGCGAGCTTGACCACGTCCTCGACCAGCTTGTCCGACGCCACCACCTTGGCCAGGAACGCCTTCTGGAACGACGCGCCGAGCCCGGTGGTGTCCTTCATGATGCCGCCGGCCATGGCCGCACCGAGACCGCCGCCGAACACCAGGAGCATCGACGGGAGCAGGATGATCGAACTCGCGTGACCACCCTCGAGCGCCTGCACGACGAAGACGATGATGAGCGCGGCGACTACGCCGATGATCGTCGCGAGGTCCATCAACGGTCCTTTCGGTGGAGCGGAAGGACCTTCGCGGTCGTTTCCGGGTCGGAGTCGGTGAGGTCGGGGTCGTCGTCCACCGGCTGGTGCGGTGCGGAGTCGAGGCGCTGCGCCTTGGCGATCAGGCCGGCGCGGTAGTCCATGATCAGGTCGATGAACTCGGGCACGGACTCGGAGATGATGTACTTGGTGCCGTCCACGAGCGTGACGACGGTGTCGGGCGTGCAGTCCGCACGTTCGACGAGATCGGGGTTCAGGGCGAACACCGTGCCGTTGAGGCGGGTAACCAGAATCACGGATGGGCCGTCCTTGGGCGTCTGCTTGGCTGGGCTGGAAGGCCGTCCGTGGCCTGTACGACAGACTTTTCGACTCCGGCGCCGGTGAGGTGAGCCATCACGCGGTAGCAGGCCGGTCGCAAGCTGTTGCCGGAACTGAGCGGAAAAGCGCGACAAAAAAGCAACCGGGGCGGGCCACGAATGTGGCCCGCCCCGGCGGGTAAGAACGCTGACGCGCGATTACCGCTTGATGTTCACCAGCTCCTCGAGGATCTGGTCCGAGGTGGTGATGATCCGGGAGTTCGCCTGGAAACCGCGCTGCGCGATGACCAGGTTGGTGAACTCGGAGGCGAGGTCGACGTTCGACATCTCCAGCATGCCGCTGGCGAGCGTGCCGAGGCCGCTGTCGGCCGGCGTGCCCACCTGCGCCATGCCCGAGTTCACGGTGGTCCGGTACATCGAGTCCCCGACCTTCTCCAGACCGCCGACGTTGTTGAAGTTCGCCAGCGCGACCTGACCCAGGGTCGACTTCATGCCGTTCGTGAAGACACCCACGATCTCGCCCGTCTGCGAGATGTTGTACGAGGCCAGCGTGCCAGACGCGTTACCGTCCACCTGGTTCAGCTTCGGGTTGGTCTTGCCGCTGTACTCGGTCATCTTGCTGACGTCGACCGTGTAGTCGCCCAGCGTGACCGTCGGCGTGGTCGGCACACCGTCGGTGAAGTCGATCGTCGCGGTGCCACCGCCGTTCGGCAACGCCACACTCCACTGGTCGTCGCCGGTCTTCGTGAAACTGAGCGTCAGGCTCTCGGTCGCGCCGGTCTCCGTGAACACGCTGATCGGCAGCTCGATCGCGGGGTCGGTGGTGGCCGCCTCCGCGGAGAGGTTGCCGGTCAGCGTCACGGTGCCGGTCTCCTTCGGCGCGATGGTCTGACCCAGCGGAAGCTTGATCGGCTCGATCGCGCCGTTCGCGTCGACCACGCCGTCCTCCGCCAGCCAGCCCATCACCTTCTGGCCACCGACCGTGACCAGAGAGCCCTGCGTGTCGAACGAGAACGAACCCGCACGGGTGTACATGGTCTCGTTGCCGTTCTTGACGGCGAACATGCCGTCGCCCTGAATCATCAGGTCGGTGCTCCGCCCGGTCGTCTGCGCGGAGCCCTGTGAGAAGTTGGTGTTGATGCCGGCGAGCTTCACGCCGAGTCCGATCTGAGCGGGGTTTGTACCGCCGACCGAGTCCTGCGGGGAGCCGGCTGCGCGAACCATCTGGCTGAGCGTGTCCTGGAAGACGGCGTTACTGGACTTGAATCCAGCCGTGTTCACGTTGGCAATGTTGTTGCCCGTGATGTCCATCATCTGCTGGTGGACGCGGAGGCCGCCGATACCCGAGAACAGCGAACGCAGCATAGAGGTGGTTTCCTTTGTTCGGTGGTGTGTTGCTGGACCGGTTGTTCACCGCGAAACGATCAGCTGGGCTTCGCGGCTTGACGAACATCCTTGACGTCTGACAGCGCTACATCCTTGTCCCCGATTCTCAGCGTCGGGGTGCTGCCACCAAATGTCGCCGACGTGACGACACCAGTAATGTCGGCACCGCCGGCCGGATCCTTAGCGGTCACCGTCTTCCCGATCAGATTGCTGGCGCCCAGCATCAGCTGGCTCTGCAGCATGGATTCCTGCCCGGTCGCGATGCTGCTCAGTTTCGACACGCTGTCCGCGATCGCGCCGAGTTTCTCCACCTGGGTGAATTGCGCGGTCTGGGTGAGGAACTGGGTGGCGTCGGCCGGATTGCTCGGGTCCTGGTACTTCATCTGCGCCACCAGCAGCTTCAGGAACGTGTCCTGGTCCAGCTTGTTGCTGGACTTCGCGGCCTCCTGGTTCGACTTGCCCAGGACATCGCCGATGTTGGTGTATCCGGTGCCGCCTCCGATGGGCGTGGTCATCGTTCCCCCTCAGGCCGGCCCAGGTCAGGCCGTGGTGTCGACGCGGCGCGTGCCGCCGCGGTCGGTGAAGAAGCCGCGCGAGGCACCGGCCGGCGCGGCGGGCTGGTCCACGCCGCCCACGTCGGAGCCGCGGCCGTAGCCGCCCCGGTTCTGGTTGCGCAGCGCGAACTGGCGCTGGTACGCGTCCGCGTTCTGCTGCGGCGTGCCGGAGCCGAGGTCGAGATTGGTGTTCCCGAAACCGGCGTCCTGCAGCTCCCGGCGCAGGTCGTTGAGCGAGTTGCGCAGCGCGTCCCGGCCGGCCTCGGTGCCGCCGGACAACTGCACGTTGATGTTGCCGTCCCGGATCTCCGCCACCACGCTGACCGGGCCGAGGTCGACCGGGTGCAGGTGCACGGTGAGCCGGTGGATGCCGTCGGCCTCCAGCCGCAGCGGCGCGATGTGCATCGCGACCTGCTGGGCCGGCGGCGTGTTCGGCGTGCCGGCGTAGGACGGGGTTGGCGTGACGGCGGTGACCGGTGCGGCCGGCGCCGGTGCGGCGGGCTGCGCGACCGCGCCCGCGGCCAGCGCCGGGTCCGGCGTGCCGGCCGGGCGCGGCGCGGTGCGCCCGGGGCCGAGTCCCGGCGTGGGCGCGGTCTGCGGCCCGGCCGCGGTCGCGTCCGGCGCGGTCTCCAGCGGCGTCGTGGGTACGGCCGAAGCCGCGCTCCCGGACGCGTCGCCGCCGCCCTGCCCGCCGTCGCCGGCCGTGGTGGCGGCGTCCTGGCCGGCGACCGGCGTCGTGGCGGTGGTGGCGGCCGCGGCGTCGGTGGTGACGGCCGGGCCGGTGGTGGCCGGCTGCTCCACCGGGACCGCGGTGACGTCCGTGGGCAGCGTGACGGTCTCGCCGTCGGGCACCGGCGTGAAGCCGGCCGGCAGCGGCACGCCGGTCTGCGCGCCCTCGGCGGCGGCGGCCGGCGCGGCGGTGACCGGCGCCTGCGCTGCGGTCGGGCCCGCGGCCTGCGCGAGGCCGGGGACGGCCGGGGCGCCCTGGCCGGTCTGGGCCGGGTCCACCGGCGCGGTGGCGGCACCGGCGGGCGCGGGGGAGGCCGGGATCACGGACGCGAGCAGCGCGGTCGCGGCGTCCACCGGCACGGCGGCGGCCGGGGTGGCGGTCTGCGCCTGCGCGGCGTCGTCCCCCGCCGGAGCCGTGGCGGGGGCCTTCTCCGTACCCTCGGCGTCCTTGGTGTTCTCCGTGCCCGTGGCCTCGCGTACGTCCCGCGGGTCACCGGCGTCCCGGATCTCACGGGCGTCCCGGACCTCACGGGCGTCCCGGGCCGCGCGTGGCTCACGGGTGTCCCGGGTTTCGCGGGTCCCGCGTGGCTCACGGGTGTCCCGCGTTTCGCGGGTCGCGCGTGGCTCGCGGGTGTCGCGGGCCTGGCGGATGTCGCGGTCGTCCCGGCCGATGCCGCTGTCCCGGCGCGTCGCGTCGGTGTCGCGGGCCGGGCGCTCGGCGGCGCGCGCGGTCTCCGGCCGGCGCGTGTCCACCTCGTCGGCCAGCATCGAGGAGAACGCGTCGGCGTCGCCCCCGGGCCGCTTGGCGGCGGAGCCGGTGGTCTTCGACGTGGCGTTCGACGCGGTGACGGACATCGGGTTGGTCATCGGCTGGGACGTCTCCTCAAAAAAGATGATATTTCGGGCTTAGGTCAGCCGAGCGCGGCCAGCGCGGCCTTCACCTTCGGCACGTACGCGCGGGTCTCCGCGAACGGCGGGATCCCGTCGTACTTCTTCACGGCACCGCCACCCGCGTTGTAGGCGGCCAGCGCCAGGTCGAGCGACTTGAACTCCTTGAGGTTCGACTTCAGCAGCTTGGCCGCCCCCTCGATGGCCTGCTTCGGGTCGAACGCGTTGTCGACGCCGAGACCGCGCGCGGTCGACGGCATCAGCTGCATGAGGCCCTGTGCCCCGGCCGGGCTGACCGCCCTCGGGTTGTAGCTCGACTCCACCTTCGCGACCGCGGCCAGCAGCTTCGCCGGGACACCGTGCTTCGCGGCGGCCTGCGTGAACAGGTCCGCGTACGGCACGCCGCTCAGCGACGGGCTGGTGCCGAGCGCGGCGGCCCGCAGCCCGGCCACCGAGGCGGCGGACGGGGCGGCGGCCACCGGGGCGTCGAGCACGCGGCGGATGGTGCTGGGCGTCTCGTACACCTTCTGGATCTTGACGTGGTCGCCCGGCTTCGGCGCGGCGATCATCTTGTTGTCGCCGAGGTAGATGCCGACGTGGTCGACCGGACGGTTGAACGCGAGGATGTCGCCCGGCCGGGCCTGGTCGAGGCTCGGCACGGCGGTGCCCGCCTTCGCCTGGTCGGCGGCGATCCGCGGAAGCTTCACGCCCAGGTCGGCGTAGGCGCGCTGGACCAGCGACGAGCAGTCCAGGCCCTTGTCCGGGTTCGTGCTGCCGAACACGTACGGAACGCCGAGGTACTTCTTCGCCGCGTCGACCACGCCGGCACCGGTGGCGCCGCCGGTGGCCGGCGCGGGACCGGCCGCCGCCGTGAGCGCGGAGGCGAAGCTGGTGCCACCCGTGGCGGTGGCACCGGACGTGCTGACGACCACCGGATTCGTGACGGTCGGATTAAGGCCTAGCTGGGTCTGCAGTTGCTGGATCCGCTGCTGGACGTTCGCGATGCCTTGAATCACGCACTGGCTCCCCGGGCCGAGGCCCGCTGGCCGTTGGTCACGGCCAGTTCGTCGATCGCCTTCTGGTCACTTGCCATCTCGTGGGCCTTGCGAGCCTCGGCGTGCCGCTCGGCCAGCCGCTCCACCGCGCGGCGCCGCTTGGCGGCATCCGCGAGCTGCTGCTGCTGCAGTGCCGTGAACTCACCGGCCTCGACGACCTTCGCCTCCGCGGCGGCCAGGTTGGCGGCGAGCGCCTGCCGGGCCACCAGGGCGGCGACGATCGCCCGGGCGGTGCCCTCGGTCGGCGCGTCCGCACCGACGAGGTCGAGCGAGGCCCGCTTCGCGAGGTCCTGAGCGCTGCGCTCGGCGGACCGGGCGCGGACGAGCTCGCCCTTCGCCGCGTCTTCCTGCGCTTGACGAGCGCGGAGCACCGGTGCGAGGCGGAAGTGGCGGCGGTTCATCATGACCTTCCTTCAATCGGCAGGGTGTCGGCGTTCAGTAGGGAATTCAGCAGGGCCCAGGAGTGCTCGGCCGGGGTCGGCTCGTCCAGGCTCTGCCGGAGGAAGGCGAGGATCTGCGGCCACATGGCGTTGGCCAGGTCGGCGTCCGGGTTGGTGCCGGGGACGTAAGCGCCGATCTCGACCAGTTCCCGCACGTCCCGGTGCGCCGCCAGCAGCCGGCGCAGCCGGGTGGCCAGCGCGCGCTGCTCCGGCGTGGTGACCACGTTCGCCACCCGGGAGATCGACTCCAGTGCCTCGATCGCCGGGAAGTGCCCGGACGTGGCCAGCTTGCGGTCCAGCACGATGTGGCCGTCCAGGATGCCGCGCGCCGCGTCCGCGATCGGCTCGTTGTGGTCGTCGCCCTCGACCAGCACGGTGTACAGCGCGGTGATGCTGCCGACCGCGCCCGGCCCGGCGCGTTCCAGCAGCGAGGCCATCATGCCGAAGACGGACGGCGGGTAACCGCGGGTGGCCGGCGGCTCGCCGACGGACAGGCCGACCTCGCGCTGCGCCATGGCGGTCCGCGTGACGCTGTCCATCATCAGCAGCACGTCGTTGCCCTCGTCGCGGAACCACTCCGCCATCCGGGTCGCCACGAACGCGGCCCGCAGCCGCACCAGCGGCGGCTGGTCACCGGTGGCGATCACCACCACCGACCGCGCCAGCCCCTCCGGCCCCAGGTCCCGCTCCAGGAACTCGCGCACCTCGCGACCGCGCTCGCCGATCAGCCCGATCACCGCGATCTCGCAGTCACAGCCGCGGGTGATCATGCTCATCAGCGAGGACTTGCCGACGCCGGAGCCCGCGAAGATGCCCATCCGCTGGCCGCGGCCGAGCGGGATCAGCGTGTCCAGCACCCGGACGCCGAGCGGCATCGGGCGGTCCACGGTCTGCCGGGCCAGCGCGGACGGCGGGACCGCGTCGATGCTGACCCGCTCACCGCGCAGCGGCGGGCCGCCGTCCATCGGCCGGCCCAGCCCGTCCAGCACCCGGCCACGCAGGTCGGGACCGACCGGCACCTGCAGCGGCGCCCCGGTGTTGACCACCGGGGCGCCGGTGCCGATGCCGGTGATCGGGCCCAGCGGCAGGCAGCTGAGCCGCTCGCCCTCCAGCGCGACCACCTCGGCCAGGATCGGCTCGTCGTCGCCGCCGATCTGCAGCAGGTCGCCGACCCGCGCGCCGATGCCGCTGACCGTGACCCGCAGCCCGACCGCGCCGGTGACCTCGCCGACCGTCATCGGGCGGGCCGCGCGTACCGCGGAGCTCAGCCGGTTTCGCAGTGCCGTGCTCACAGGTCCAGCACCTCCCTCACTCGCGCCATCGCGGCCGCGATGGTGGCGTCGATCGTCGTGGGACCGCATTCGGCGACCGCGTCGCCCGGTCGCAGGCCCGGGTCGGGTTGCATCCGGATCACCCGGCCCTCATAAGTGAACTCGCCGCCGGTAGCGGTGTTCAGCAGGTTCTGGTAGTCGTTCGGGTGCAGTCGCACCCGGACGTCGCCGGTCGGCGGCGCCATCGCCAGCGCGCGGTGGATCGCGTCCAGCCCGCCGTTCTGCGTGATCGCCAGCTCCCGGCCGATCACCGCCTCGGCCAGCTCCAGCGCGCCGGCCAGCACCGTCTCCTGAAGGTCGTTCAGCGTGGGTACGATCCGCGCGTCCAGCCTCGCCACCGCCTGCCCGATCGCCGCGATCGCGGAGTTCAGCGCGGCCTGCCGGGTCGCCTCGAACGCGCGGTGCGCGGCCTCGGCCTGGTCGCGGGCGGCGTGCGCGGCGACCGAGGCCGCCTGCTGCCCCTGCGCCCAGCCCTCGGCGTAGCCGGCGGTGCGGGCCGCGATCCGGGCCCGTTCCACCGCCTCCGGCGGGACCGGCACCTCGTGCCGTAGGTCGATGTCGAAGCGCGCGGCCGAGACGTGCCCGGCGTTCTCCGCCCGGATGACCGGATCAGGCGATGAGCTCATCCGCGTCATCACCGCCGCGCTGGATCTCGATCTGGCCGGAGTCCTCGAGCGCGCGGATGACCTGGACGATCTTGGTCTGCGCCTCCTCGACCATCCGCAGCCGGACCGGGCCGAGCAGTTCGATCTCCTCCAGCAGGTTTTCCCGGGCGCGCTCGGACAGGTTCCGCACGACCTTGTCGCGGACCTCCGTGGCGACGCCCTTGAGCGCGGTGGCCAGGTCGTTCGACTCCACCTGGCGCAGGATGAGCTGGATCGCGCGGTCCTCCAGCGTCTTGATGTCCTCGAACATGAACATCCGGCGCCGGATCTCCTCGGCCAGCTCCGGGTCGCGGCCCTCCAGGCCCTCCAGGATGAGCCGCTCCGAGCCGCGGTCCGAGCGGTTGATGATGTCCACCAGGGGTTGCAGGCCGCCGACCGTGGAGAGCTCGGACGGCTGCAGCACGGTGCTGAGCTTCCGCTCGAACGCGATCTCGACCTGCCGGATGACCTCGGGGGAGGTGCGGTCCATCTTCGCGATCCGGTGCGCCACGTCGGACTGCGCGTTCGCGTCCAGGCCGGAGAGGATCTGCGAGGCGAGCGTGGAGGGCAGGTGCGCCAGGACCAGCGCGATCGTCTGCGGGTGTTCGTGCTGGAGGAAGGAGAGGACCTGCCGGGGGTCGGCGTGGCTGAGGAAGTTGAACGGCATGTCCGTCATCGACGCGTTCAGCCGGTCCAGGATCATCGAGGCGCGCTCCGGGCCGAGCGACGCCTCCAGCAGCTCCCGGGCGTACTCCAGACCACCCTGACCGGCGTGCCGGACGGTGATCTGCGCGTGGAACTCGTCCAGCACGGTGTCCGCGGTGTCCGCCTCCACCCGGCCCAGCCGGGCGATCTCCGCGGAGAGTTCCTCGACCTCGCTCTCCTTGAGCTGGGCCAGCAGCTTGGCGGAGCGCTCCTTGTCCATCTGGACCAGCATCACGGCGGCCTTGCGCAGGCCGGTCATCGTTCCGCTCGCCACCCGGCACCCCCTCGTTCAGCGACAACGCGGCGGGCCCGGCCGGGTGTGTACCCGGCCGGGCCCGTACTTCCCTAGCGGCGCTCCGACATCCAGCCGCGAAGCATCTGCGCGACCTCGTCGGGCTGCTCGTCGACCATCCGCTCGATCTCCTTCTGGCGCATCGCGCGGTCCTCGGCGTGCTGGTCGTTGGCGCGCTCGATCTCGACCTGCGTGCTCATCATGGCGCGCCGGGCGCGCTCGGCCTCCTCCTCGGCGGCCAGGCGGGCCAGCTCCTCCTCGGTCAGGCGCTGGCGGCGGGCCCGGCGGCCGGCGCGCCACGCGATGAACACCAGGATCAGCAGGATCAGCACCACCGCGCCGGTCTTGGCCAGCGACAGGTACGTGGCCTGCTTCTCCGCGGTGGTCGCCTGGGCCAGCGACGCGGCGGCGGCGTCCGCGGCCGTGGTGTCGAACGGCACGGCCGACACGGCGAGCGTGTCACCGCGGGCGGTGTCGATGCCGACCGCGGCCGCGACCTGCCTCTCCACCTCGGCCGGGTCCATGCCGCCCGCGACCTTGCTGTTGATGATGATGCCCATGTTGAGCTTCTTGAGCGAGCCACCGGCGGCCTTGCGGACCTCCTCGACCTTGTTGACCGCGTTGTTCCTGGTGTTGTCGGTGGCCTCGTAGTTGCCGCCGGCGCCCGCGGCGCCGTTCGGCACCTGGATGTTGTCCGGGCCGAGCACGCCGGCCGCGGTGTTGCCACCGTTGGAGTACGTCTCCCGGCTGTTGGACTCGGAGAGCGCCGGCACGGTCGGGTCGTAGCTGTACTTGGTGGATCGGGTCTCGGTGTTGTCGAAGTCCAGGTCCGCGGTGGTGGTGACGGTCGAGTTGCCCGGGCCGAGCACCGTGTCCAGCATCGCCTGGACCTTGTTGTTCATCTGGGTCTGGAATGCCGCGGTCCGCTGGTCGGAGTCGCCGCTGCCGGCGCCCACCGCGCTGCCGTCGCCGGCGGAGAGCACCTTGCCGGACGAGTCGGCCACGGTGACCGCGGTCGGGTCGAGGCCGTCGACGCTGGACGCGACCAGGTGGACGACCGACTGGACCTGCTGGCTGTTCAGCGGGGTGTTGCCCTGCGCGGCGATCAGCACGGACGCGGTCGGCTTCTCCGCGTCGTCGGAGAAGACGTCCTTCTGCGGGATCGCCAGGTGCACGGTCGCGGCCTGGACGCCGTCGATCGCGCCGATGGTCTTGTTGAGCTCGCCCTCCAGCGCCCGCTGGTAGCCGACGTGCTGCATGAACTCCGAGGTGGTGATGCCCTGCTCGTCCAGCAGCTTGTAGCCGGACTCGGAGTCGGCCGGCAGGCCTTCGCCGCTCATCTGAATCCGCAGGTCGTACACCTGGTCCTGCGGAACCATGATGGTCGCGCCGCCGTCGGCGAGCTCGTACTCCACGCCCGCGGCCGTCAGACTCTCGACGATCGAACTCGCGTCCTCACCGGAGAGGTTGTTGAACAACATCGCGTACGAGGGCTTCGCGGCCCACGTGGCGAAGAAGTAACCGCCGATGGCGAGCGCGAGGACCGCGAAGATCGTGACGGCCTTCTGGCCGGTGGTGAAGGAGGAGAACGAGTCGGTCAGGCGGCGGACGGGCGCCGGAAGCCGGTTCTTCTGCATTAAGCCTGCATCCTCATGATCTCTGTGAAGGCCTCAACGGCCTTGTTCCTGACTGCCACGGTGAGCTGCGTCGCCAGCGCCGCTTCGGTGCTGGCCATCGTGTAGGCGGCGGGATCCGAGAGAGTGCCGTTAGCGGCTTGTACAGCCAGCTCATCGGCACGGCCCTGCACCTTCTGAAGGTTTTCCAGGCCGTCGGTGAGCATCGAGGCGAAGCTCTCGCTGGGCCCGGAGACGGCCGGGGTGGAGGACGGCGCGGACGGCGCGACGGGTGCGATGGGCAGCGCGGCGCCGATTCCGGAGATGCCGGAAATAGGAGATGTCATCAGGAGCCCTTCCCGAGCTGGATCGCGGCGTTGTAGGAGTCTTTGGCGCGTTCGACGACGGACAGGTTGGCCTGGTAGCCGCGCTGTGCCATGACCAGCTGGCCCATCTGGGAGCCGAGGTCGATGTCGGGCATGCGCACGTAGCCGTCGGCGTCGGCGAGCGGGTGGTTCGGGTCGTGCACCAGCCGGCCCTCGGCGCTGCCGAACGCGGCGCCACCGACCTGCACGCCGTTGCCGTCGCCGGCCTCCTGCGCGATGACGTAGCGCTCGCGGAACGCGGACTCGGACGTACGGGTGACGGTGTTCATGTTCGCGACGTTGTCCGACACCGCGTCCAGCCACTTGCGGTAGACCGTGACGCCGGTGCTGGCGACGCCGATCGTGTTGAACGTGCTCATCTGCTACCCCCTCAGCCCTTGAGAACCGTGCTGATCAGGCCGTACTTGCTGTCCAGCGCGCGCAGCGTGAGCTGGTACCGCATGGACGTGTCGACGTGCGACAGCGTCTCCTCGTCGAGGTTGACGTTGCTGCCGTTGAGCCGGGTCGGCTCCAGCGACCGGTCCACGGACGGCGCGACGCGGGCCGGCCGGCCCGAATCGACGGCCTGGGAGAGCGCCTCCTCGAACTTCACCTTCTGGGCGTGGTAGCCCGGCGTCTCGATGTTGGCGATGTTGTTCGCGATCGCCTTCTGGCGGGCGGCGAGCCCGTTCACGGCGATGCGCAGCGCGGACGACGTGACATCGTCGAACACGGCAGCGACTCCTTTCCCCTCGCGTGGCCGCCGGTCCCTGGCGCGTGGTGCCCGAGCGATCCGTGCTCGTGTCCTTCCCATCGGCCACGCACGGCCGGGCTTGAGGCCGCGTCGGTAGCCGTCCGGGTGCGGGCCTCGGATCTCGCGCTATCGAGTTGTCAAGAAACGTGTCCCACGGACCCGAGACTCGGATCCGTGGGACGAAGGGCACTTCATGGTGGGTACGGCTCACATGGCGCAGTCCAGGTAGGCCGGGCGGGACGGCATCGAGTCGCGGGTCTCCACCTTCGCCACGGCGGCCACCTGCCGGCGCGTGCCGACCAGGCGCTGCGCCAGCTCCTGGGCGGCCGCGGTCTGCCGGCGCAGGATGCCGTCCGCGCGCGGCCGCAGGTCCAGCGGCAGCGGGCCGAGCCCCTCCGGCGGCGACCAGGGGTCGACCACCGGCGCGTCGTCGATCCGGTGCACGTCGGCCAGCAGCGTCTCCACGGCGGCGACGTCCAGCTCCAGGCGGTCGAGCGCCTCCGTCCAGGCCGACCGCCAGCTCTCCTCCGTGCCGTGTGGGGTGTTCATGGCTCTGCTCAGCCGGCCGTCGCGGGCTGCGCGGCCGCCTCCCGCCAGGCGTCCCGGACCGGCTCGATCTGCTCCCGGACCAGCCGGGCGCGGGCGGCGTCACCGCTGACGTTCGCGCCGATCAGCTCCGTCAGCCAGTACGCGTACAGCGCGGCCAGTCCGGCCGCGCCGGACCAGACGGACATGTCGAGCGTCGAGCGCAGCTCGATGATGATCTCCTGGGCGTGCTGGAGCCGGTCCGAGCCGGTGGTCCGGTCGCCGGCCAGCAGCGCCTCCTCGCCCTGTGCCACGTCGAGCACCAGGCGGTCGTAGAGCATCACCAGCAACCGCCCGGGCGAGGCGGTGTTGATGGAGTCGTTGAGGTACGGATTCCGCAGGGCCGGGCTGGTCATCTCGGGTCATCCCCCTACAGGCTGGCGAGCTGTCCGGACAGCCAGCTGGACTGGTTGTTCAAGGAACTGAGCGAGGTCTCCATCGCGGAGAACTGCCGGGTCAGCGCGAGCTTGCGCGCGGCCAGGCGGACGTCCCAGCCGCTGATCTGGTCGTTCATGTTGTCGATCAGCGACTTGCGGCCGTTGATCACGTCCGTGACGCCGTTCTGGGACGCGTCCGACAGCTCCTTGACCTTGGTGGCGTACGAGGTGGTGGCCGTCTTGATCGCGTCCGGGTCCGCCTCGTAGGTGGCCTTGAACTTCGTCTCGTCGAAGGAGACCGTGCCGTCCCGGGTGAGCGAGATGCCCAGCTTGGAGAGGCTGCCGAAGCCGTCCAACCCGCCGCTGACCGTGCCGAGCAGCTTCTGGCTGATCTGCCGCACGGAGAAGTCGCCGGTCAGCGCCGCCGCGGAGGACTTGCTGGCCGAGGTGTTGTACGCGGTCTGCTTGTTGATCTCGGAGAACGCGCCGTTCATCGCGTCCACCATCGACTTCACCTTCGCGGTGATCGCCGAGGTGTCCGAGGCGACGTCGACCCTGACGCCGGTCTCGCCCTCCTTGGTGACGGTGATCGAGGTGCCGGTGATGAGGTTGCCGAACGTGTTGCTGGTGCTGGTGACCGCGTAGCCGCCGTCCGCGTCCGCGCCGCCCACCTGGAGCTTCGCGTCGGTGGCCGCGGTCGGCGTCTTGACCTCGGTGTCGAAGCCGCCGTCGATGGTGAAGCCGTTGGCGACGCCGGCCTTGGTGGAACTCAGCTGCAGGACGCTCTCGCCGCCCTCCAGCGCCACCACGGTGGCCTTGATCCCGAGACCGGCGCCGTTGATCGCGCTGGCGATGCCGGCGAGCGAGCGGTCCGCGGAGATGTCGACGCTGGACTGGGTGCCGTCACCCTTGGTGATGGTGAGGCTGCTGTGGCTGGTGGCGTCGCCGGTGCTCACGGCGCGCGTGGTGGAGACCTGCGCCTTGGCCAGCGAGATCACGTCGAACGTGACGGTGCCGGTCTGCGTGGTGTTCGCGCTCGCGGTGGTGGCGGTGACGGTGCTGCTGCTGGAGGTGGCCTTCGCGGAGCGCCAGGTGGCGAGCTTGCCGAGCTCGTCGGCCGCGGTCTCGATCGCGGCCAGCTTGGTGTTCACGGACTGGTAGGCGGTGACCGCCTTCTCCTCCGTGCTGACCTTGGACTTCAGCCGGGTCTGACCGACCGCCTCGACCTGCATGAGCTGCGTGACGAGCGAGTTGGTGTCCATGCCGCTGACGAGGCCGCTGACGCTGGTGGTCACGGTGCAGTCCCCTCCGAAGGTAGGGAATGAAACTTCATGGGATGAGGGCGGCCGGCGCCGTCTGCCAGCCGCCCCCACCTATTCGATTGTGCGAAGCGATTTTCAGTTCATTAAGTTGTTGTGTGGCCTTAGCGGAGCAGCGACAGAACGCCCTGCGGGGCCTGGTTCGCCTGGGCCAGCATGGAGGTGCCAGCCTGCGACAGGATCTGGGCCCGCGTGAACGAGACCATCTCCTGGGCCATGTCGGTGTCACGGATACGCGACTCCGACGCCGACAGGTTCTCGACCGACACGTTCAGGTTGTTGATCGTGTGCTCGAGGCGGTTCTGGTAAGCACCGAGCGTCGCACGGGTGGTGGAGACGTTCGTGATGGCGGTGTCGATGGCCGCGAGGGCCGTGTCGGCACCACCAGCGGCGACCAGGTCCTGGCCGCCGACGCCCAGACCGGTGGAGTCCATGGCCTGGGTGATCGCCACCTGGAACTTGCCACCCGTGGTGGTGACGTCCTTCCAGTCCACCTGGAAGTCGCCGGAGTAGGAACCGTCGAGCAGCTTCTGGGACCCGAACTTGGTGGTGTTCGCGATCCGGTCCAGCTCCTTGCCCAGCTCCTGGAACTCGGTGTTGCTGGCGGTACGCGCGTCCGTGTCGTTGGAACCGGACGACGACGCCTGCACGGACAGGTCACGCATACGCTGCAGGATGCTGTGCACCTCGGTGAGCGCACCCTCAGCGGTCTGCACGACGCTGATACCGTCCTGCGCGTTACGAACGGCGACCTTCAGGCCACCGGTCTGGGCGCGCAGGCCCTCGCTGATGCTCAGACCAGCCGCGTCGTCGGCCGCCCGGTTGATCCGGAAACCGCTGGACAGCTTCTCCAGCGACTTGGACATCTGGCCGTCGGTGACGGACAGGTTCCGGTAGGCGTTCTGCGCGGCGATGTTCTGGTTGATGCGAAGACCCATTTTGAATTCCTCCTTGATATCGGGTCCGTGTGCGGCACTTCCGTGCGCCGTACGCCATGACTATTCGGCGTGCCGGTCCCGCTCTTGAGATTTCACGAGAGACTTTCTGGCTTTCCGATCCGGCGCCCGCGGGCCCGGGGTAGAGCAGCCACCTCTGATGCTCAGGCCGCTATCGCGATCGGCACCCCGTGATGATCGGTGAAGGCCAGCCGGGTGTGCAGGTTTCCGAGCGAGCCGACCTCCTGGTAATAGGTGGCGCGCCGGCGGGCCACGCACCCGTCCTTGCGGTCGGTGCGGTCCAGCAGCTCCGGGTCGAGGTGCGTGTTGAGCCCGTCCCGCAGCAGGGTCAGCGCCTCCGCGCGCAGCTGGGACACCCGCGACTCGGTCACGCCGAGCTCGGCCGCGATCGTGGCCATCGGCCGCTCCTGCATGAAGTAGCCGTTGACCACCGTGCGCAGCCGGTCCGGCAGCGCCGCGATCGCGTTGTGCAGGTAGCCGATCCGCTCGCGGTGCAGCAGCAGGTCCTCCGGGCCGGCGGTCCGCTCGGTGACCATGTCCTCCGCCGCGCCGGTGGTGAAGCCCTGGAGGCTGAGCACGACCGCGCGCTGCACGTCGTCCTCGACCTCCTTCAGCTCGTCCACCGCGATGCCGAGGAACCCGGCCAGTTCCTGCTGGGTCGGCGTGCGGCCGAGCGTGGCGGTCAGCTCCTGGCGCGCGGTGTCGGTCTTCCGGGCCCGGGACCGTACGGACCGGGATGCCCAGTCCAGGTGGCGCAGCTCGTCGAGGAGGGCGCCCCGCACGCGGGTGGCGGCGAACCGGGCGAACGGGATGCCGCGCGACGGATCGAAGCCGCGCGCGGCCGTGACCAGCGCGGCGAGGCCGGCCGAGGTCAGGTCGTCGCGATTGACGTGCGAGGGCACCCGGCTGAGCATGTCGCGGACCAGGTGGCCGACGAGCGGGATGTGTTCCCGGATCAGATGTTCCTGCTCGTGGGCGGTGGCGACGTTCGCAGCGGTGGCTGCGGCGACGGCGGTCATGGAGATTCCCCCTCAGGCGTAGGCCCACGCGCGCGCGGGCTGTTCACCGTGAACAAGAGAAACTCTCTGTTACTCAGGGTGCTGTGTCCGTGACTTACGGTTGCCATTTGGTTGCATCCGGCCCGGAATCCTCAGGTCGAAACCCCTCATGGGCGGTCCTGTGCTGCCGACGGGCAAGGACGAACAGGGGACATCGTCCGGCAGTCGGGAGGCGCGCGTGAGCTTGATCGAACTGTCCAGCGTCCTGTGGCGAACCCGGGAGCTGATGGAGCTGCTGCTCTTCAAGCTCGAGGAGGAGCAGGTGCTGCTGGCCTCCGGCCGCTCGCGGTGGCTCGCGCACGCCACCCGCGAGGTCGAGATGGTCCTCGAGCAGATGCGCGAGACCGAGGTCATCCGCGCCGCCCACGCGCAGGCGGCCGCGGTCGAGCTCGGGCTTCCGGCCGAAGCCAGCCTGGGAGAGATCGCCGACGCGGCGGCCGCGCCGTGGAGCGACCTCCTCCATGAACACCGTAAGTCATTTCTGACCCTCACCGCGGAGATCAGCGGTCTTGCCGCCACCAACCGTGACCTGCTCTCAGCCGGGCAGCGCGCGGCGCGCGAGACCATGATGATCATCGCCGGTTCCGTCGAGACGTACGGCTCGAAGGGTCAGTCCGTGTCCGTCGGCCACCGTGCCCGCCTAGTGGATGAGGCGATTTGATGGCGAGTACCTTCTCCGGCATCACCACCGCGCTCAGCTCGCTCTACGCCCAGCGCCGCGCGCTGGACGTGACCGGGCAGAACATCGCGAACGCCAACACCGAGGGCTACACCCGGCAGCGCGTGCAGATGACCTCGGCCAGCGGCAACACGCTGCCGACCATGTGGTCGACCTCGGACGGGATCGGCAACGGCGTCTCCATCTCCGACATCCGCCGCACCCGGGACGAGTTCCTGGAGGGGCGCGGGCGTGAGGAGCGCGCGAACAGCGCGTACCTGACCAACCAAAAGCAGCAGTTCGTCACGATCGAGAACACGTTCGCGGAGCCGAGCGACACCGCGCTCCAGCACCAGCTCGGCGAGCTGTGGGGCGCGTTCAGCGACGTCGCGAACAACCCGAACGACAGGGCGATCCGGACCGCGCTGATCCAGCAGGGCAACACCGTGGTCGACGGCGTCCGCTCCGCCTACGACGCGCTGGGCGCGCAGTGGAAGGCGAACCGTGACCAGGCCGAGGCGTACGCCACCGAGGTCAACACGCTCGCCAAGAACATCGCCCAGCTGAACACCACGATCCAGCGCGCCACCGCGGCCGGCCTGCCGGTCAACGAGATGGCCGACCAGCGCGACGTGCAGCTGATGAAGCTCTCCGAGCTGACCGGCTCGACCGCCAGCATCCAGGCCGACGGTACGGCCGCGGTCTACCTCGGCGGGTCCGGCCTGGTGCAGGGCGTCACCGCCCGGGAGATCCGGGTGACCGGCGCGGACCGGCTGCAGAACCAGACCGCCGACCCGGCCAACGGCGTGGCCGTGCGCTGGGCCGACTCCGGCACGGCGGCGCAGGTCGGCGGCACGCTCGCGTCGATCCAGGACACGCTCACCACCACCATCCCGAAGTACGCGAACTCCCTCGACGGCGTCGCCGCGAACCTGGCGAACACGGTCAACGCGCTGCACACCGGCGGGTACGGCCTGGACGGCGCCGGCGGCCGGGAATTCTTCACCGGCACCACCGCGGAGTCCCTGCGCGTCGCGTTCGACAACCCGGACTTCGTGGCGGCGTCCTCGACGTCCGGCACCTTCGACGCGGCGAACGCCGACGCGCTGGCCGACCTCGCGACCACGGCGGGCGGGCCGGGCGAGACGTACGCCGTGATGATCGCCAACCTGGGCGTGGAGGCGCAGTCCGTCGACCGCCGCCAGGCGATCCAGTCCGTGGTCACCCGGGACACCGACGCGGCGCGGGAGTCGTTCGCCGGCGTCAACCTGGACGAGGAGATGACCCAGCTGATCACGTACCAGCGTGGGTACGAGGCCGCGTCCCGGGTGCTCACCGCGGTCGACGAGATGCTCGACGTGCTGATCAACCGCATGGCGGTCTAGGAGGTCCAGTCAGATGGCGATGCAGCTGAGGGTCACCGACGGTGCCATCACCAACCGGGTGCTGGCGAACCTGCAGGGCAACCTGACCCGGGTCGGCAACCTGCAGGAGCAGCTCTCCAGCGGCAAGCAGATCAGCCGCCCGTCCGACTCGCCGACCGGCACGGTCTCGGCCATGCAGCTGCGCGGCGAGTCGCGGGCGGTCCAGCAGTACTCGCGCAACGCCTCGGACGGGCTCGGCTGGCTCGGCGTCATCGACACCGCGCTGACCAGCTCGCTGTCCCAGACCGGGAAGGTGCGCGAGCTGGTGCTCCAGGGCATGTCGGCCGGCACCGCCAGCACCGCCGACGCCCGCGCCGCGCTCGCCGCCGAGGTGGAGAACCTCCGGAACTCGCTGATCGGCGTGGCGAACACCAAGTACCTGGACCGGCCGGTGTTCGGCGGCACCACCACCGGGGAGCGGGCGTTCGACGCGGCCGGCTCCTTCATCGGCGACGCCGGCACGGTGATGCGCACGGTCGGCGACAACTCCAAGGTCCAGGTGGACGCGAACGGCGCGCAGGTCTTCGGCGCCAACGGCTCGGGCTCGCAGCTGTTCACCGTGCTCGACTCGATCGCGAACAATCTGCGCTCGTCGAACACCGCCGGCCTTGACGCCGATCTTCAGAATCTCGACGTCGCGATTGGTACGATCAAGACAAATCTGGCCGACGTCGGTGCGCGGTACAACCGCATCGAGACGAGTCGCACCGCCGCCGACGACCGGCTGCTGAACGTGAAGAGCCAGCTCTCGGAGATCGAGGACATCGACCTCCCCAACACCATCATGCAGATGCAGTTGCAGCAGACGGCTTACCAGGCGGCGCTCCAGGCGACCGCGAAGGTGATCCAGCCCTCGCTGATGGATTTCCTGCGCTAGCAGAAAGCTCATTGCCCACCGAGAACGATCGAGGGAAGTCATGACCGCGCGCACGATCGAGCAAGAGATGAACGCAGACCTGTTGGATCTGCCGATCATCGACCTGGTCTCTCCGATGCCCGGTTTCCCGGACAAGCGGCAGTTCGTCCTGGTCCGGCTGGACGAGAACGGACTGCTCTACTCGCTCAGGTCGGTCGACGACGCCGACCTGCGTTTCCTGGTTATGCCTCCGTCGCCGTTCTTCCCGGACTACGCTCCGGAGATCGACGACGAAGCCGCCGAGATGCTCGGCTCCCCGAAGCCGGAGGACCTGATGGTCCTGCTGGTAGTGACGGCCGGCGACAGCGCCGCGCACGCCACGGCGAACCTGCTCGCGCCGATCGTCATCGACCGGGGCAACCGCCGCGGCATGCAGACCGTGCTCAGCGGATCCGGTCTGCCGGTGCGCGCGGAGCTCGCCATCGCGGGGTGAGCCCGGCGGAGCGCCGCGGCCCAGGGGCCCGAACCGGCCCAGTGCGTCCAACCATGGAGGGGGAAGTCGCATGCTCGTATTGACCCGGCGCTCCGGAGAGAGCGTGATGGTCGGCGACGACATCGTCATCACCGTACTGGAGGTGCGGGGCGAGGTGATCCGGCTGGGGATCCGCGCTCCGCGCACCGTACAGGTGCACCGTGAGGAGATCTACCGGGAGCTGCAGACCGCCAACCGCGAGGCCGCGTCCCCGGCGGAGAGCGCGGTGGAGGCGCTCGCCGGAGCGCTGCGCAAGCCCGACTGACATCTGCCTGAGCGACACGAGGGGCCGGACACCGGATGGTGTCCGGCCCCTTCGTCGTACGGTCAGCGGACCGGGACGCCCTTCTCCTTGAGGAACAGGAACGGGTCGACCGCGTTCTGCGGCGTCGCCGGGAACGCGGTGTGGATCTCGAAGTGCAGGTGCGGGCCGGTGGAGTGGCCGGACGAGCCGACCTGCCCGACCAGGTCGCCCGCGGTCACCTTCTGACCCGGCACCACGACCGGCCGGCGCACCAGGTGGCAGTAGCGGGAGACGATCCCGGCCTCGTCGCGGATCTCCACCAACCAGCCGCAGCCGCTCACGGTCAGGCCGCCGTCGGTGTCGCAGGTGCCGATCGAGACCTGGCAGAGCACCCGCATCACGGTGCCGGAGTGCGCGGCCTTGACCGGGGTCTCCTTGGCGGCGGCCAGGTCCATGCCGTTGTGCGTGGGACGCTGCGGCGTACGGAACGCGCTGTTCATCGCGGCCGCGACCGGCAGCACCCACGCGGGGGAGGCCGGGCGCTCGGTGGTGCGGCTCGGGCTCGGCTTCGGCAGCGGACAGACCGGCAGCGCGGTGGCCGGCCGCTTGATGTACGCGTCCGAGACGTAGCCGCCGTCGGCGAGCCGGTCCCACAGGTCGGTGCCGCGGACCGTACCGTTGACCCGGGTGCCCTTCTCCTGGCACACGATGCTGACCTTGGTGCCCTCCTGGAGCGTCCCGATCCGGGCGGAGTCGGTCTTCGCCGCCTTGCGGACGTTGAGCACGAGCCCGCCGGTGCTGACCGTGCCGGAGACCGAGGACGCCGCCTCCGCGGGGCTCGCGGTCGCGGTGGCGATGCCGCCGACCAGCAGGCCGAGTCCGGCGATGGCGGCCGCCGAGGCGCGGCGCCGGTTGCGTTTCGTGGGCAAGGCTCCTCCTCCCGCCCCGCCGGGCGGCAGGGGCACGGGAGAGAAGGTTGCCGGGCGCGGGCTGCCGCGCCGGTGCCCGCGAAGTGCGGTCCGGTTGCGGGCGCCGCGCACCCGGCCGGCACCGCGGGCGCACCGCCGTCGCGACCGGGAAATCCGCCTAAACCCCTGCTTTGACCGACGAAGCCGCTGGATTGGCTCATGACGGTCGCCACCCCGCCGATGTGGCCCATGTGCGGTGCCTCCCCCTCGGTGCCCGCCCTCGACTAGGAGGTCCCTATGGCTGGTCTGGCAGACGTGGGAGTGGGGAAGCGGCTCTCCGTGATCGTGGTGTCCGGTGTCGTGGTCGCGGCCTCCGTCACCGGGATCGGCATGTGGTCGCAGGGCCGGTTGACCGAGCAGGCCGAGACGGTCCGCGCCTTCACCGCGGTCAAGGCGGCGCTCAACCACCTGGACACGCGGGAGAGCGAGCTGAAGGTGGACGCGTACCGCGCGTTCTCCGGCGAGGACACCACGGGGGACACCGAAGAGGACGTGCAGTCGGCGCTGGACGCGCTGGCGGCCGCGGAGCAGTACGAGGTGCCGGGCGACATCGACGACCGGATCGAGGAGCTCTCCGGCAGCGTGACCGACTTCAACGCGTTCATCACCGACTTCGTGGGCCGGGCGGTGCAGGACCCGGCCGGCGTGCGGGACTCCTACGACCAGGTGGCGGAGCAGAACAACGTGGTCGACGACGAGATCGGCGCGATCCACGAGTTGCTCGACGCCGCGATCGCGCAGGAGCAGAACGACATGGCCGCCACCGTCGCGTCGACCCGGCTGTGGATGCTGCTGGTGGCCGCCGCCGGCGTGGCGCTGCTGGTCGGCCTCGCGGTCCCGCTGGTCCGGTCGATCCTCACGCCGGTGCGCCGGGTCGGCGAGGTGGTCGACGCGCTGGCCGGCGGCGACCTCACGGTCCGGGCCGGGATCGGCTCGCACGACGAACTGGGCCGGATGGCGCAGGGCCTGGACCAGGCGGTGGACCGCATGCGGCACGCGATGGAGTCGATGGCCTCGTACGCGAACACGCTGGCCGGCGCCGCCACCGAGCTCTCCGCCACCAGTTCGGAGATCGCCGGGGCGGCCCGCGATACGAACGGGCAGACCTCCGCCGCGTCCCAGGAGGCCGAGGAGATCTCCCGCAACGTGCAGACCGTCGCGGCCGGCGGCGAGGAGATGGGCCTGTCCATCCGGGAGATCTCGCAGAACACCAACGAGGCCGCGCAGATCGCCGGCCAGGCCGTCAGCGAGGCCGCGCTGGCCACCCAGAGCATCGAGCGGCTGGGCGAGTCCAGCGCGGAGATCGGCAACGTGATCAAGCTGATCACCTCGATCGCGGAGCAGACCAACCTGCTGGCGCTGAACGCCACCATCGAGGCCGCGCGCGCGGGTGACGCGGGCAAGGGCTTCGCGGTGGTCGCCTCCGAGGTCAAGGACCTGGCCCAGGAGACCGCGCGGGCGACCGAGGACATCTCCGCCCGGGTCGCCGCGATCCAGGCCGACACCGGTGGCGCGGTCGAGGTGATCAACCGGATCAGCGAGGTCATCGCGAAGATCAACGACTACCAGACCACCATCGCCAGCGCGGTCGAGGAGCAGACCGCCACCACCGCGGAGATGTCGCGCAGCATCGCGGAGGTCGCCGCGGGCGCCAGCCGCATCGCGGGAAGCATCGCCGAGGTCTCCCAGGCCGGCGCGCACTCGATGGAGGGCGTCGAGCAGACCAACCTGGCCAGCCAGGAGGTCGCCCGCACGGCCGAGGAACTGCGCGCGCTGGTGAACGGCTTCCGCATCGGCTGAGAAACCCAGCACACCGTTCGGGGGTACGGCGCACGCGCGCCGTACCCCCGAACGTCTGTGAAGGGAGGTCAAGTAACCGGACTGCACCTGCGCGATACCCACGGCCACTACACGCCGAGCCGATTGTCATCTCGGGCGGGAGTCGCCCCTCCGAAGGCGCCGATCGGCGGCGCCCGGGCCAGACGCAGGGAGCACACCGTGAGCGCAGAGCGCACCGCCGCCGTCGAGGCGACGCCGATGCTTGACCTGTGCGCCGACGCGCACGTCCACACCGGCTTCTCCGCGGGACGCGACAGCGTCGGCGTGGTCGTGATGGCCGCCGACCGGGCCGGCCTCACCTCGCTGACGTTCGCGGACCAGGCCGGGCCGGACAGCACCTGGCTGCCCGCCTACGGCGACTCGGTGCGCCGCGCCCAGCAGCGTACGGACATCCGGCTCTCCGCCGCGGCCGAGATCGAGATCATCCGCGCCGACGGCTGGCTGGCCTGGCCGCCGGACCTGGGCGGCCTGGACGCGATCTCGGTGTCGCTGAGCCGCCTGCCGCTCGCCGCCGGCCCGGCCACGCCACAGCAGGTCCGCGGCCTGCTGGCGGCCGGCTCGGTGCGCCGCGCGGACGTGATCGAGCGCGCGGTCGAGGCCACCGTCCGCGGCGTCGAGCGCGCCGCCCGGTACGCGCCCGCCCGGCTGTCCCGCCCGCTGAGCCTGCTCAACCAGATCGGCATCTCCGAGGACGAGATCGACGCGTATCTGCTCACCCACCTGGTCGAGGGCTGCCGCGTCACGCACGCCACCGTCGAGGTCAGCGAGGCCTGGCGCACCCCGTCCGCGGCCCTGGTCCGCCGCCTGCTCGACGCGGGCGTGACGGTCGCCGCCGCGTCGGACGCCCGCTACGCCGCGCAGGTCGGCCGCTGGCAGTACGTCGCCACGCTCTGAGCCCCGCCGGGTTCTCCGATTCGCGGCTTTTGCTCACTTTCCCTGGCTAGGCTCAGGGGAACCGGCCCCCTGCCCGGGCCGGGGTGATCTCCTAGCCGTTGGAGGATCCGATGAGCACCGTGAAGCAGGCCATCGAGGTGGGCGCGCCACTGCATGCGGTCTACGAGCAGCTGTCGCACTTCGAGAACTATCCGCAGTTCATGAGCGGCGTCCAGGAAGTCACCCAGCTGTCCAGCACCAAGACCCACTGGATCATGGACCTGGACGGCCGGCGACGGGAGTTCGACGCGCAGATCACCGAGTGCCGCCCGGACGAGCTGGTCGCCTGGCGCGCCACGAACGGGCCCGCCTTCTCCGAGGTCATCACGCTGAAGCCGATGACCGCCGAACGCACCCAGATCATCGCGCAACTGGACGCGGACGTGGCCGCGCTGATGCCCAGCGACCGGCACGCGCAGGACTCGCTGAGCCGCCGGCTCAAGGCGGACCTCACCAGCTTCAAACGCCTCATGGAGAACGCCGGATTCAGCCCGCACCAGGCGTCCGGCGTACCGCTCGCCACCACCATGGGCCGCGCCGGCACGGACGCCGGCATGAACGTCGGCCTCAACCAGACGTACGGCGTCGACGAACCCGGCGTCACCACCGCGGGCACGCTCTCCGAGAACCTGACCCGCCCCCCGCTCGGCCCCGGCTCCGGCATCGGCACCGACGCAAAGCGCGGCAACCAGCGATCGATCGCGACGCCCAGCCCCGCCATGATGCGCAACCGCCGCTCCGAGCCGATCACCCAGCCGGCCGGCCGGGTCAGCGGTGCCAAGCCCTCCCAGACGACCTCGCACACCACCTCCGACACCAGCACCGGCGCCGTCGCGTCCGCCATCGCCACCACCGGCCCCACCACGGCCACCACCGCGGTCACCGGCACCGGCGCCACCGGCGCTACCCGCCGCCCCGGCGAAGGCGTCGGCGGCGGCATGGGAGTGGACCCGAGCATCGACCTGGCCGCCGCGGACGCGAACACCGAGCGGATGCCGAAGAACGGCAGCCGCCCCACCGGCAGGTCCTGACCCACATCCCATCCGCGTGAACCCCGGCCCCCTCTCGGGCCGGGGTTCACGCGTTTCCGCAGCGTTTGCTCTGCTTACCTGCCCGCGGGTGGCGCCACGTTGCTGCGCTTACCTGCGCGCGGCGGGTGCCGCTTCGCTCTGCGTGCGTGCCCGCGCCGGGAGTGGCTTTGCTCTGCTTACCTGCCCGCGCGGGGAGTGGCTTTGCTCTGCTTACCTGCCCGGGCCGGGAGTGGCTTTGCTCTGCTTACCTGCCCGCGCGAGTGGCTTTGCTCTGCCTACCTACCCGGGCCGGGGGCGGCTTTGCTCTGCTCACGTGCTTGCGGGCGGGTGCCGGTTCGCTCTGCTTACTTGGCGGAACGGCGCCGCCCTGTTGTGCTTGCTGCCCAGTGACCGGTGCCGGTTCGCTTGGCCGGTCGAAACGGGCGCCACGGGCGCTCCCGTCGGCCGGCCGGACGAGGACCGCGGGCGCCGCACGCCATCCCGGTCAGGTGCCGCCGGCGCGCGCGAGGCGCGTCGCGGCCGCGTTCCGTCTGGGGTGATTTGTTCAGGTAAGCAGAGCAAATGCGGCCGGGGAGTGAGGGCTCGTCACTCCTCGTCCTTGAGGGCGTCGTTGACCGCCTCGATCAGCGCGCTCGTGGTGAACGGCTTCTGCAGCAGCCGGGCGCTCTCGTCGACCATGCCCTTGTCCACCGCGACCTCCTTGGGAAGGCCGGAGACGTAGATGACGCGCAGGCCGGGGCGCATCGCGGCGGCCTGCTCGGCGACCTCGCGCCCGGTGACGCCGGGCATGCTGAGGTCCGTCACGAGCAGGTCGATGCCGCCGTCGTGGTCCCGGCAGGCGCCGATCGCGGCGTCGGCGTCGCCGGCGGTGAGCGCGGTGAAGCCCCGGCGCTCCAGCATGCGGCGCATGATGTCGCGCAGATCCTCCTCGTCGTCGACGACGAGGACCGTGAGCGGCCGCGACTGCACGTCCTGCGACATCGCACCCTCCTCCGACCGTACGAATGATTAGGTTATATCCGTTTTTCGGGGTTTGCTGGGGAACGCGAAAGCCCCGCCGTCCCGGGTGGGACGACGGGGCCGTGAGGGCGGTACGTCAGATGGTCAGGGTCCAGGAGTCGAGCGCGCCGGTGCGGCCCTGCGCGTCCTTGACCGTCAGCGTCCAGGAGCCGTTCTTCACCGCGGTCGAGGCGTCGAAGTTCCAGGTCGCGAGCAGGTTGCCGGTGCCGGCGGCCGGCTTCAGGTTCCAGATCTTCCCGTTCGGGGAGGTCAGCTGGATCCGCAGGTCACCGCGCGTGTTCTGGCGCACCGACACCTGCACGGTGCTCTTGGCCGAGGCCTTGGCGGAGGCGGAGCCGCAGTTCGCGACCGAGATCTTCGAGGACGCGGGCAGCGCCACGTCGGTCAGCGACTCGAACCGGTCGCAGGTGGCGGTCACCGGCGCGGTGACCGGCGTGACCGCCAGCGGCGTGGTGGCCGTGCCGGTGTAGAGCAGGCGGTTCGGCGAGCCGTTCGGGCTGGTGACCTTGCCGGTGGTGGCCGAGCCGGCCAGCGCGTCCCGCACCTGCTGCGGCGTGGCCTGCGGGTTCGTGCCGAGCACCAGCGCGGCGGCGCCGGCGACGTGCGGGGCCGCCATCGAGGTGCCGCTCATCGTGGCGGTGCTGGTGTCACCGGACCGGGCGGTCGAGGTAATCTTCGCGCCGGGCGCGAAGAGGTCCAGGCAGCTGCCGTAGTTCGAGAACGAGGCGCGGGCGTCGTTGGCGTCCGTGGCGCCGACGGTGATGCCGGCCGGGAGCCGGGCCGGGGAGCCGGTGCAGGCGTCCTTGTTGTCGTTGCCGGCGGCCAGCACGTACGTCACGCCCGAGTTGATCGAGCGCTGCACCGCGTCGTCCAGCGCCGCGGAGGCCGAGCCGCCGAGGCTCATGTTCGCCACGGCCGGCTTCACCGCGTTCCGGGTGACCCAGTCCACGCCCGCGATGATCTGCGAGTACGAACCGCTGCCGTTGCAGTCGAGCACGCGCACGGAGACCAGGTTGACGTCCTTGGCGACGCCGTACGTGGCGCCGCCGACCGTGCCGGCGACGTGCGTGCCGTGGCCCTGGCAGTCGTCGGCGACCGCGTCGTTGTCGATGAAGTCCCAGCCGTGCCGGGCGCGTCCGCCGAAGTCGCGGTGGCTGATCCGCACGCCGGTGTCCAGCACGTACGCGGTCACGTTCGCCGCGGACGGGGAGGTGTAGGTGCGGGACAGCGGCAGGTCGCGCTGGTCGATCCGGTCCAGGCCCCAGGTGGGGGCGGTCTGCGTGCCGCTGATCGTGACGCGGCGGTCCTGCTCGACGTACTTGACCGCGGGGTCGGCCGCGAGGCGCCGCGCCGCCGTGGTGGACATCTGGGTGGTGAACCCGCGAACGGCCGAGGTGAAGGACTTGCGCACCGTGCCGCCGTACCGCTTCGCCAGGTCGCCCGCGGCGTTCGCGGCGTTGGCGGACCGGCCGGTCGCGACCGAGTCCCGCAGCACCACGATGTAGCTGTCCTTGATCGCACCGGGTGCGCCCTCCTGGAGGACGGTGCCGGTGGCCGGGGCGGCCTGGGCCACGCCGACGCCGGTGAGCGCGACGAACGCGGCGGCGGTGGCGGAGGCGATGGCGAGACCGGAAATGCGCCGGCCGGTGCGGTGGAACGCGGTCATGAACTCCCTCTCATCAGCCGGGGCCCTGCTGGCCGCCGACGAGAACCAGATTCGACGGCCGGCGTCGCGACCGGGGACCCGCTGGGTTGCGCTCCGGTAGCGCCTCGACGGCGCCGGGACAAGACCCCGCACGGGTACGTCCTGACGCCGTTGAGCCGGGGTGTCGTGGTTCAACATGTGGCGGGCGTCGCATCCGGCCACCCCCACGGGCGCTCGCCCGGGGTAGCGGCTTGGTGAGGAGCAGGGTGCCGCGCTAAAACGGGTGGAACGGAGACCGATGTTGACCTCGTCCGGGCCACCAGGCCGCGCCGACGCATCGCTCGACCGACCAAGGAGGCCTACGCCATGAACGCACTGCAGAACCCCACTCAGGTGGAGATCGTCAACACCGTCACCGAGCGCTGCGACAGTTGCGGTGCGGCCGCGAAGGTGGGCGTGCGCCTCTCCGGTGGTGGCGAGCTCTCCTTCTGCGGGCACCACGCCAACCGGCACGCGGGCGAGATCGCCAAGACCGCGAACCGGGTGCTCGTCGAGGCCGGCTTCGCCTGGACCGGCTCGTCCCGCACCGCGTAACCAGCGAACTCAGACCACCGGAAGCGCACCGGGCCCACCGCGGGCCCGGTGCGCTTTTCGCGTCAGGAACGCGAATTGCCTGATAGGCTCCCTTAGTCCGTTTATGAGGAGCTTTCGGCGGTGGATATCCCGCAGTACGGGCGCCGACTCCACGGCGCGTTCGCTATCGGTGCCGGCGTCGCCGTCGCCTCGCTCGGCATGGTCACGCTGCTCACCTGGGGCGACGGACCCGCGGCCGGGGCGCTCTTCGGGCCCGGCACCCCCGCGCCACTGGTCGCGGTCGCGCTCGCCGCGGCCGGCTGCGGCCTGATCGCCCTGGCCCCGAGCCGGCCGCACCCGCAGTCCCGGCTGGCCGGCCGGTTCCTCGGCGCGGTCACCGTGCTGGCCGGCGCCGCCGCTCTGGTGGCGCGGCTGTTCGGGCCGGGCCGGCTCAGCGCGACCGCGCTCGACTTCCTCGGCATCCACGACGCGCCGCTCGGCCGCACCTCCACCACCACCGCACTGGCGCTGGTCCTGGTCGGGCTCGCGCTGATCACGCTGGACCGGCGGCCGAAGCCCGCGCCCGCCGCGCCCGCCGCGCCCGCCCCGGCCGCTCCGCCCGCGATCATCAGCGGCACGGTCACCGCCGCGGACGCCGGCGCCTCACCGGAGACCGCCGTGGCGGACCGGCGGGGCACCGGCGGGACGGGCGCGCGCTCCGGCGGTGACCGGCGGGCCGGCGGTGGTGACCGGCGCTCGGGCGGTGACCGGCGGGCCGGCGACCGGCGCGGCGTCGGCGCGGAGGCCGCGGGCGCGGCCGACCTGCTCGGGCTCGGCGCCGCCACGATCGCGGTGGTGGCGCTGGTGGTGCAGATCTTCGGCCAGGCGTACCGGGAGGGGCCCGGGCCGAACGCGGTCATGTCGCCGATCACCGCGCTGGCCGTGCTCACGCTCTGCCTCGGCCTGCTCTTCGCCCGCCCGCAGCGCGGCCCGCTCGCCGCGCTCACCGGCACCAGCCGCGGTGCGTCGGTCGGGCGCCGGCTGGCGTTCGCGCTGGTGCTGTTCCCGGTGGTGGCGGGCCTGCTGGCGATCGCGGCCGTGTACGCGGGGGTGGACCGCCCGGCCACCGCGATCACCGGCGCGGCGATCCTGGCCACCCTGGCGCTGCTGGTCGTGCTGGCCCGGCTGGTCCGCGAGCTGCACGTCTCCGACCGGGTGCAGCAGCAACTGGTGGACGCGCTGCAGGAGCGGCGGGAGTTCACCGAGACGCTGTTGCAGTCGATCAACGAGGGCGTGGTGGTGCTCGACCGCGACCACCGGGTGCTGGACGTCAACCGGCACTGGTGCGAGCTGACCGGCCGGACTCCGCGCGAGGCGATCGGCCACCTCCCGCCGTACCCGTGGGATCCGCCTCTGGAGGTCGCGGAACCATCCGGCGGCGACACCGTGCTGCGCCGCCCGAACGGGGAGAACGTGCCGGTCCTGGCGTCGATGGCGCCGCTGCCCGGGCCGGGCGGACGGCCGCGCGCGTACGTGGTGACCTACGTCGACATCACCGGGCGGAAGCGGACCGAGGAGGCGGTGGCCGCGCACGCCGCCGAGACCGAGACCACGAACGCGGAGCTGATCGAGGCGAACGAGCGGCTGCAGCGGGCGGTCGAGTTCAAGTCCGACCTGATGTCGATGGTGTCGCACGAGCTGGCACAGCCGCTGAGTTCCATCGCCAGCCTCGCGGAGCTGCTGACCGTGGACTGGGACGACCTCACCGACGACGTACGGCTGGAGCTCAGCACCAAGATCGACAAGAACACCCGGCGCCTGATCGGCATGATGAACGACCTGACGCTGCTGTTCCGCCTGGACGCCGGCAAGGTCACCGCGCGCCGCACGCCGGTCCCGGTGCTGGACGTGGCCGAGACCGCGATCGGCAACCTGCCGCCCACGGCGCCGCCGGTGCAGGTGGACGTGGACCCGGGCCTGGTCGCGCTGGCCGACCGCGGGCACCTCTGGCAGATCCTGCTCAACATTCTCAGCAACGCGGTGAAGTACGGCCGGCCGCCGATCGGGCTGACCGCGCGCCGCGAGGGCGACCAACTGGTCATCGAGATCAGCGACCACGGTCCCGGCGTGCCGGAGCACCTGGTGCCCACGCTGTTCGACCGCTTCATGCGCGGTGCGGGCCTGGGCCTGTTCATCGTCCGGCACCTGGCCGAGGCGAACGGCGGCAGCGTGCGGTACCGGCCGGTCGAGCCGCACGGCGCCCTCTTCGTCCTCACCATCGAGGCCGCCTGACCGCCTTTGCTCTGCTTACCACCCGCGTTACCGGCGCGAACCGGCTGATGCCGGACATCCGGCGGCGCCCGATGCCGGGCGGTTCGTCACGGTAAGCAGAGCAAAGCCGCGCGTCAGTCGTCGAGGACGGCGCGGACGGCCCGGAGCAGACCGTGCTCGGAGAACGGCTTGGCGATCAGCGTGACGTCGTCGCCGAGCGTGCCGTTCTCGGTCAGCACCGGGCGCGCGTACCCGGACATGAACAGCACCCGCGTGCCGGGGCGCAGCGCGGTGACCCGCTCCGCCACCTCCTTGCCCAGCATCTTCGGCATGATGACGTCGCTGAGCAGCAGGTGGATGTCGCCGTGGTGGTGCCGGGCCACCTCCAGCGCGCGGTCGCCGCCGGGCGCGGTCATCACCGTGTAGCCGTTGCGGGTGAGGATGCGCTGGGTGACCTCACGCATGGCGTCCTCGTCCTCCACCACCAGCACGGTCTCGCCCCGGCCCGCGGTGCCGCCGGAAGGCGAGGAGACCGGGTCCGGCGCGGCCGGCAGCGCCTCCTCACTGGCCGGGATCAGCGCGCTGATCGTGGTGCCGACGCCCAGCTCGGAGTAGATGCTGATCTGCCCGCCGATCTGCGCGACGGTGCCGTAGACCGTGGCCAGGCCGAGCCCGGTCGCCTCGCCCTTGGGCTTGGTGGTGAAGAACGGCTCGAACGCGCGGTCCGCCACCTCCTTCGGCATGCCGCCGCCGGTGTCGCTGACCTGCAGCCGTACGTACGCGCCGGGGTGCAGGCCGGGCCGGGAGGCCAGGTAGCTCTCGTCGACCGTGACGTTGTCGGTGCCGATGGTCAGGCTGCCGCCGCCCGGCATCGCGTCGCGCGCGTTGACCGCCAGGTTGACCAGCACCTGGGTGAGCTGGCCGGGGTCGGCGCGGATCGGCCACAGATCGCCGGCCAGCGAGGTCTCCAGGCGCACGTGCTCGCCGATCGTGCGTTGCAGCAGCGCCTCCACGTCGCGGACCACCGTGTTGAGGTTCAGCACCCGCGGCTTGACCACCTCGCGCCGGCCGAACGCGAGTAACTGGTGGGTGAGCGAGATGGCGCGCTCGGCGGCGCGCTGGATCTGCTGGATGTCCTTGATCACCGGCTCCCAGCGGCCCGGGTCCTCGGTCGCGGCGTCGCCCACCTCCTCCGCGATGAACGCGATGTAGTTGAGCACGACCGCGAGCAGGTTGTTGAAGTCGTGGGCGACGCCGCCGGCCAGCTGGCCCAGGCTCTCCAGGCGCTGTGACTGCTGCAGCCGCGCCTCGATCCGCTCCCGCTCGGCGATCGCGGTCAGCCGTTCCCGTTCGGTGTGCGCCTCCAGCCGGTCGGTGACGTCCCGGATCGCCGCGGCGATCAAGAGCCCGTCGGGGGTACGCACCGCGGAGAGCGAGATCTCGGCCGGGAACTCGGAGCCGTCCCGCCGCCGGGCGCGGAGCGTGCCGGAGCCCATCGGCCGGGGGCGCGCGGCCCGCATGTACTCCTCCCGGTGCCGCGGGTGCCCGTCCCGGTCGGACTCCGGGACCAGGATGTCCACGCTGCGGCCGAGCAGTTCGTCCCGCTGGTAGCCGAGCAGGCGCTCCGCCTGGGCGTTGATCAGCGCGACCCGGCCGTCCTCGGTCACCACGACGATCGCGTCCGGCGCCGCCTCGAGTAGCTGCTGCGCGTAATCGGTGGACCAGTCCTGCACGGCGTTCTCCGGGTTCCGGACGGGAATGCCCCTGATCCGCAAATTCTCCCATAAATCGGGCGGGCCGGATGCGCAACCGGCACGCACCTTCGCGGGTCCGGTCCCTGCTACGGCCGCCGCCGAATCTAGTTCCTGTCAGGCGGTGAGCCGCGGGAGCGGCCTTCGGAAGGGGATACATTGCGCAGGACTCAGGGAGTCTTCGGGACGCTGCTGGCGGGCTCGCTGGCGGTCGGCTTCCTCGCGGGCGCGCCCGCGCAGGCGGCCACGACCACCACGACGCAGCTGTCGGTCTCCGCCTCGGACGACGCCTACACGTCCGCCGCGCGCAAGAGCCTCATCACCGGCTCCGAGACGAAGCTGGTGGCCGGCACGCTCGCCGGTGACCGCAAGGTCTCCTACCTGAAGTTCACCACCGGCAAGGCCGCCACCGGCGCCACGCTGACGCTCGCGCTGGACGGCGCGCCGGCCGGCAGCACGCTGACCGTCACCCGCGTGCTGACCAACTCCTGGGCCGAGAGCACGCTGACCTCGGTCAACGCGCCCGCGCCGGGCACCACCGCGGTTTCCGCGAAGCTGGCCGCCGGCCAGCGGGAGGTCTCCTTCGACCTCGGCGCCCAGGTGCGCGCGGCCGGCACCTACTCGTTCGCGGTGAGCTCGAACTCGACGACCGCGGTCACCCGGATCCACTCCACCGAGCACGGCACCGCGGGCCTGCGCCCGGCGCTGCGGCTCACCGTGCCGGGCACGGCGGCGCCGTCCACCCCCGTCACCACGACCCCGGCGACCGGCTGCAAGACCGGCGCGAAGCTGGTCCCGACCTGCGGCGTGCTGTGGGGCGCGGCGGCCGGCGGCTTCACCGACACGCCGCGGGACATCGCGCTCAAGCAGTGGGAGGCCGCGACCGGCCGCACCGCCGCGATCTACCACACGTACCACAAGGGCAACGAGCTGTTCCCGACCAAGGCCGAGATCGCCATGACGCAGGACGCGGCCAAGCCGCGCACGCTGCTGCTGAACTGGAAGGTCGCGTACGGCACCACCTGGGCCGCCGTGGCCGCGGGCAAGCAGGACGCGCGCATCGACCGCTGGTCCGCGTACGTCAAGGCGAACTTCTCCAAGCAGTTCTTCCTGGCGCTGCACCACGAGCCGGAGAACGACGTGGAGGAGCGGGCCGGCTCCGGCATGACCGCGAAGGACTACGCCGCCATGTACCGGCACGTGATCAAGCGGCTGCGCGCGAACGGCGTCACCAACGCGGTCAACGTGCTCGCCTACATGGGCAACGAGACCTACCTGGCCAAGTCCTGGTGGCCGGACCTGTACCCGGGCGACGACGTGGTGGACTGGATCGGCCTGGACTCGTACCTGAACGCGGAGAAGGGCTACCACCACGGCGACTTCGACAACCTGCTCGACCGCGGCCCGGTGGCCGGCACCGACAAGCTGGGCTTCTACGGCTGGGCGACCACCAAGCACCCGGGCAAGCCGGTCATGGTCGCGGAGTGGGGCGTCTACCACAGCCTGAAGCGCACCGCGGACAAGGGCGCGATCTTCGACACCGTGCTGTCGCAGCTCAAGGCGCGTCCGGCGGTCAAGGCGATGGTCTACTTCGACTGCCCGGCCGACGACACCGGCGACCGCAACATCGCGGTCACCAGCAGCGCGTCCTCGCTGGCCGCGTTCAAGAAGATCGCCGCCGACCCGATCTTCAACGTCTCGCTGAAGTGACCCCCCGAAGAGAACGGGCCGCCCGGACACTGTCCGGGCGGCCCGTTCCGTCGTCGTGGCTACCTGACCGCGGCCAGCCGCGCCCGCAGCTCGGCGACCAGCCGCTTCATCTCGGCCAGCGCGGCCGTGCCGTGCCGCCGCCCGGACGTGTCCACCACCCGGCCGACGTTGTTCAGCAGCCGCGCCGCCTCGTCCACCTCGCCGAGCTGGGCCAGCGCCTGCGCGGCCAGCCAGTCGCAGTACGCCGACTCCGCGCCGGACGCCCGCATCTCCTCGACCAGCACCAGCGCGACCTCGTCCATCCCCTCGGCCAGCATCAGCTGCGCCAGGTGGTCGGTGCCCCGCAGCCGTTCCGGGGTGCCGGGGAAGAGCTCGCGCAGCATCTCCAGCGTGTCCACCGCGTCCTGCTTGTGCCCGGCGCCGACGCAGCTGCGGCCCAGGTCCAGCAGGGTGCGCGCGATCAGGTCCCGGTTGCCGGCCGGGTCGGCGGCCAGGTCGTCGAGCTGCACCCGGCCGAGCAGCATGTTCCGCTCCGCCTTGGCCTGGCGGCCGGCCGCGGTGGCGTATCCGGAGTGGACGATCCGGGCCACGTCGCGGGGCAGCGCGGCGAGCCGCAGCGCGCCGTCCCGCGCGGTGATCCGCTCGTGGACCCGCCCGGTCCACACCGTGCGGTCCGGGCGGAACAGCCGCGGCGCCCGGAACGTGACGTCGTTGTCGTACCGCTCGTTGTCGATCTCCAGCGTGGCCGCGTCCGCGTCCGTGGCGGCGAGCCGGGCGCGCAACTCGGCCGGGTCCGCGACGATCCGCTCGTCCGCGTCCACGGAGAGCACCCAGTCCGCGGTCCACCCGCGCAGCGCGGCGTTGCGCGCGTCCGCGAAGTGGTCGGTCCAGAGCCCGGCGGTGACGTGCGCGCCGGCCCGCATCGCGACCTCGGGGCTGCCGTCCGTGGAGCCGGTGTCGTGCACGTGGATCTCGTCCACCACGCCGCGCAGGGCGTCCAGGCAGCGGGTCAGCAGCTCGGCCTCGTCGCGCACGATCACGGCGGCGGCCAGTTCGACGTTCGCGCTCACCACCGCCCGATCGGCCGTACCGTCGCGGTCCTGAGGGTTTCGCTACCGGCCCGCAACCGACTGCCAACCGACGGTCACCTCGCCGAGCCGCCAGCGGCGCGGGCCGTCCCGCACCGGCCAGCCCGCGTCCCGGACCGCGCGGACCGCGCGCATCCAGCGCTGGCGGGGGCCGAAGACCGCGTACGGCGCCGCGTCCCGCCACGCGTCGTCCAGCGCCCGGATCAGCGCGTGCACGTTCTCGCCCGGCACGTTGCGGTGGATCAGCGCCTTCGGCAGCCGTTCCGCCAGCGTGGCCGGCGTCTCCAGGTTCGCCAGGCGGGCGGCGAGCGTGAGCGTGCGCGGCCCGCCCGCGTCCAGCGCGATCCAGGTGGCCAGCCGGCCCGGCTCGTCGCAGGTGCCCTCGACCAGCACGCCACCGGGCGCAAGCCGCGAGACGATCAGGTCCCAGGCGGCCGCCACCTCGGACTCCGGGTACTGCCGCAGCACGTTGAACGCGCGCACCACGACCGGGCGCAGGCCGGCCAGCTCGAAGCCGCCGCGCCGGAACTCCAGCCACGGCGGGTCGGCGGCGGCCTGGGCGACCGCGACCCGGGCCGGGTCGATCTCCAGGCCGATCACCCGCGAGTCCGGGCGCACCCGGCGGGCCAGCCGCGCGCGCAACTCCACCGCGGTGACCGGGGTGGCGCCGTAGCCGAGGTCGACGACCAGCGGATCGGGCGCGTCCCGCAGCAGGCCGCCGAGCCGGTCCGCGATCCAGTTGTCCACCCGGCGCAGCCGGTTCGGATTCGTGGTCCCGCGGGTGACGACGCCCTCCGCCTTCATCTACCCGGTCCGGTGCACCTTGTGCTGCGCGGCCTGGGCCAGCGGCCGGACCACCAGCCGGTCGACGTTGACGTGGTGCGGCCGGGTGGCGACCCACGAGACGCAGTCGGCGATGTCCTCGGCCAGCAGCGGCTCGGCCACACCGCGGTAGACCGCCTCCGCGCGCTCGGCGTCGCCGTCGAACCGGATCAGCGAGAACTCGTCGGTCTTGACCATGCCCGGGTCGATCTCGACGACCCGGATCGGGCGGCCGCTCAGCTCCAGGCGCAGCGTGCCGGTGAGCGCGGTCTGCCCGTGCTTGGCCGCGACGTACCCGCCACCGCCCTCGTACGGCGTGAACGCCGCGGTGGAGCCGATCATCACGATCGTGCCCGCGCCGGACGCCTCCAGCGCCGGCAGCAGCGCCTGGGTGACGCGCAGCGTGCCGAGCACGTTGACGTCGTACATCCGCTGCCAGTCGGCGACCGCGCCGCTCTCCACCGGGTCCAGCCCGAACGCGCCGCCGGCGTTGTTGACCAGCAGCGTCACCGGCGCACCGGCGGACTCGGCCAGCGCGCGCACGGACGCGTCGTCGGTGACGTCGGCGGTCACCGCGGTGGCCCGGCCGCCGGCCGCCTCGATCTGTGCGACCAGCGCGGACAGGCGGTCCGCGCGGCGGGCGGTGGCGATCACGTGGAAGCCGTCGGCCGCGAGCCGGCGGGCGCTGGCCGCGCCGATGCCGCTGGAGGCGCCGGTGACGACGGCGATGGGGTATTCGGTCACCCCTCGATCCTGCCGTACCCGCCGGAGCCGCCCGCGACACCCGGCGCGCCCGGCGGGATGAGCTGGATCACGTGAACGTCCGGGAGTGTCAGGACGACGAAAATCTGCGGGGAAGATGGGTCGGCGATCCGTGGTTGGAAACCACGGCGTTAAAAACGCAACAATCGATCCGCTGGAGGCGAACGTGGCAGTGGCTCGTCAGCGAACGGCCTGGCCAACACCCCGGCGGATAGCCACGCTGTCCGTGCACACCTCGCCGCTCGACCAGCCGGGCAGCGGCGACGCCGGCGGCATGAACGTCTATATCGTGGAGGTCGCCCGCCGCCTGGCAGAGCTGGGCGTGGAGGTGGAGATCTTCACCCGGGCCACCCGCGGCGGGCTGCCGCCGGTGGTCGAGATGAGCCCCGGAGTGCTGGTCCGGCACGTGACCGCCGGGCCGTACGAGGGATTGGCCAAGGAGGAGCTGCCGGCACAGCTGTGCGCGTTCACGAACGGCGTGCTGCGCGCCGAGGCCGCCCGGGCGCCCGGCCACTACGACCTCATCCACTCCCACTACTGGCTGTCCGGCCAGGTCGGCTGGCTCGCCAAGGACCGCTGGGGCGTACCGCTGGTGCACACCGCACACACGCTGGCCAAGGTGAAGAACGCGCAGCTCGCGGCCGGTGACCGCCCGGAGCCGAAGTCCCGGGTGATCGGCGAGGAGCAGGTGGTCGCGGAGGCCGACCGGCTGGTGGCGAACACGCGTGCCGAGGCCGAGGACCTGACCCGGCTGTACGCCGCGGACCCGTCCCGGGTGGCCGTGGTCGAGCCCGGCGTCGACCTGGACAGGTTCCGCCCCGCCCCGGCCGCCCGCGCCGAGGCGGACCGGCTCGCCGCCCGCCGCCTGCTCGGCCTGCCCGAGCGTGGCCGGATCGTCGCGTTCGTCGGCCGGATCCAGCCGCTCAAGGCGCCGGACGTGCTGCTGCGCGCCGCCGCGGAGCTGGAGTCGCGCGCGGACCTGACCGTGGTGATCTGCGGCGGCCCGAGCGGCAGTGGGCTGGACCGCCCGACCGCGCTGATCGACCTGGCGCACCGGCTCGGCATCGCGGACTCGGTGCGGTTCCTGCCGCCGCGGGCCGGCGCCGGGCTGCCCGCGGTCTACCGGGCCGCGGACCTGGTCGCGGTGCCGTCGCACAACGAGTCGTTCGGGCTGGTCGCGCTGGAGGCCCAGGCCTGCGGCACGCCGGTGGTGGCGGCGAACGTGGGCGGGCTCAGCCGTGCGGTCGCGGACGGCGTGAGCGGCGTGCTGGTCGACGGCCACGCCCCGGCCGAGTGGGCGCGGGTGCTCGGTGGGCTGCTGGCCGAGCCGGCCCGGCTGCGCGAGCTGTCCCGGGGCGCGGTGCTGCACGCCCGCCAGTTCTCCTGGCAGCGCACGGCGGCCGGGCTGCTGGAGGTCTACCGTGGAGCGGTGACCGCGCACCGTGGGCGGATCACGGCGGAGTTGGCCGGGGCCTACGGAGGGGCACGATGACGGATGTCGCGCGGCTGATCGAGGAGGTCTGCGCGGAGCGGGAGCTGGCCTGCGAGCCGACCGGTGAGCGGTCGTACGCGGTGACGCTGCCCGGCACGCACAAGCTCAAGACCGTGTGCAACCTGATCGTCGGCGAGCACGCGCTGCGGATCGAGGCGTTCGTGATGCGCAGCCCGGAGGAGAACGCGGAGGAGCTGTGGGCGTGGCTGCTGCGCCGCAACGCCCGCCTCTACGGCGTCGCGTTCTCCATCGACGGCGCCGGTGACGTGTACCTGACCGGCCGGGTGCCGCTGGCCGGGCTGGACGAGGACGAACTGGACCGGCTGCTCGGCTCCGTGCTGACGTACGCGGACGAGTCGTTCGACACCATGCTGGAGATCGGCTTCGGCGGCTCGATCCGGCGCGAGTGGGAGTGGCGGGTCAAGCGCGGCGAGTCCCTGGCGAACCTTCAGGCCTTCGCCCACCTGTTCCCGGAACGGCCGGCGCAGCCCGATCACCAGGTGTGACGGTTCGTACAGGTGTTTGCGGTTGTGCCAAGATCCGCGGGAGAACTACCGTCGGATCGGGGCACCGCCGGGAAATCCTGCGGTGCGGGGGAACGGTGACCGGGGGGACGCCGTGCCGGCGGCGACCAGCGGGCGGACCTGTGGGGGCAGGCCCGCCCGCCGCCGCCGGCTCAGCCCGCCGGTGGGAACGGCGCGACGTCCTGGCCGCACCGGGTCCCGGCCGGCGGCACCGCACCGTCGATCAGGTATCGGGTGTACCAGCCGGTCACGCACGCGCTCTGGCCGCTGGTGTGGCCGAAGCCGTCCAGCGTGAGCAGCCGGGCGTCGCCGAGTTGCCGGGTCATCCGGACCGCGAAGTCGTACCGGGTGGCCGGGTCGAACGTCGGGTTCACCACCAGCACGGTGTGCGCGGTGCGGCGGTTCCACGGCCCGGCGTACCGCTCGTCGGTCCGCGGCCAGTTCGCGCAGCCGACCTCGCCGAACGCCTCCACCCGCCCGAACGTGCGGTGCGCCGCCTCGAACGCCGTCGCGATCGCGGGATAGCGCGCGGGGTCGCGGGGCAGCGGCGCGTCCAGGCAGTTCACCGCGAAGTACGCGTCGCGGCCGTTGAACCCGTAGGCGTCCGGCAGCCAGCCCCGCGCCGGCGGGCTGTTGAACGACGACGGCACCGGCGGTACGGCCGCCGCGCGCCCGGCCGGCGTGCCGAACAGCACCTCGTGGATGGCCTGCAGCGTGACCGCCGCGTCCGGGAACGCGAGCACGTCGTAGAGCGCGCCGCCGACGAACGAGGTCAGGTCGTCGATGGTCACGGTCCCGATCTCCGGCAGTTCCACCGGCCCCTGCCGGAACCGCTCCCGGATCGCGTCGAACTTCCGCCGCGCGTCACCGGAGAACGCGCAATCCGGCCCGGCCGCGTCGCAGGCCCGCAGGAAGCCGTCCAGCGCCAGCTCGAAGCCGCCGGCCCGGTCGAACTTGTTGGCCAGCCGGTGGTCCGCGCGCTGCTCGGGGTCCACGTTGCCGTCCAGGATCACCGCGCGCACCCGCTGCGGGAACAGGTTGACGTAGGTGGCGCCGATCATCGTGCCGTACGAGTAGCCGACGTAGGTCAGCCGGTCGTCGCCGACCGCCCGGCGCAGCAGGTCCAGGTCCTTTGCCACGTTGAGCGTGCTCATGTGCGGCAGCAGCGGCCCCATGTTCCGCTTGCAGGCCTCGGTGTACTCGTAGTTGGCGCGCAGCGTCTCGGAGATCTCCGTGGCGGTCAGCGGCACCCCGCGCAGGCGGCTCACCAGCGCGATCGCCTCCTCATCGGTGGCGAAGCACTGCACCGGGTCGCTCGCCCCGATCCCCCGCGGGTCGAACGCGACGACGTCGAAGCGGGCCAGCACGTCCGGCGACAGCAGCCGGTGCGCGACCGTGACCAGGAACCGGCCGGGCCCACCGGGGCCGCCCGGATTCATGAACAGCGTGCCGATCCGCCGCGCCGGGTCGTCCGCGGGCCGGCGGGCCATCGCGATCGTGGTGGTCGTGCCGCGTGGCCGGTCATGGTCGAGCGGCACCTCGTGGGTGGCGCAGTCGAAGCCGGTCAGCTCCTCCTCGGTGCAGGGGGACCAGCCGACGGTAGGTGGTGCGGCCACGGCCGCGCCGGGCGTGAGCACCACGGCGGCGAGGACCACGGCGGCGACGAGCGAGCGCAGCGGGGTGAGGCGAGTCGTCATGGCCACCGATGGTGGCATTGATCAGGATCGAACGATGTCGGGTTCCGGACGGGCCCGCAGCGCGGCCACGTGGCGTTCCCGGCCCGGCCCGGCCAGCAGGTGCAGCCCCGCGGCGACGAGGCCGAGCCCGCCGGCGATCACCCAGTGCGGGTCGCCGAGGTGCTCCAGGGCGAACCCGCCCGCGGCCGGCGCGATGAACGCCGCGGCCGGGAACGTCAGGTAGAACACCGACTGGTACCGGCCGCGCAGCGCGGGTGGGGCCAGCTCCGCGTTGATCTGCGCGTTCGGCGGCGCGGCCAGCATCTGCCCGACGTTCCAGGCCACGGCCGCCACCAGGTAGAACCACAGATGGTCGGCGAACGCCAGCGCGCCGTAGCCGAGCCCGGCCAGCACGGCGGCCAGAGCCAGCACGCGGTGTTTGCGGTGGCCGCCGATCAGCCTCGGCACGAACAGCTGGCCGACGATGATCAGCAGTGCGCCGAGCGCCATCACCCGGCCGTACGCGCTGGGCCCGAGCCCGTCCTGCGCCATCGCGATCGGCATGATCGTCGGCGCCTGCGTGACCACCACCGCGAAGAGCAGCGTCAGGCCGGTGAACGCGAGGAAGTGACGGTCGCGGGCCACGCGCCGGAAGCCGCCGCCCGCCGCGGACGGGGTGCGGGACGCGGTGAACGTCTCCGGCACCCGCCACACCACCAACGCCAGCGCGGCGGCGGTGGAGGCCGCGTCGACCAGGAACAGCGCGGTGTAGCTGGCCTCGGCGAGCTGCCCGGCCAGCAGCGACGCGATCGCGGTGCCGAGGTTCAGCGCCCAGTACTCCAGATTGAACGCGCGCGGCCGGTCCGCCTCCGGCACCACGTCGACCATCGCGGCGATCAGCGCGGGGCCGGGCATCGACTGCACCAGGCCGAGCAGGCCGACCAGCGCGCCGATCGCCGGCAGCGGCGTGGTGAAGGCCAGCGCGACCATCGTGGCGACCATGGCCAGGTAGGCGGTGATCAGCGTGCGGCGCCGGCCCCACCGGTCGGTGAGCACGCCGCTGAGCAGGCTGCCGGCCGCGCCGCCGACGCCGTACGCGCCGATCAGCAGGCCGGCCAGGGACGGGCTGGCGCCGCGCTCGGCGGTCAGGTACAGGCTGAGGAACAGCACCACGAAGCCGCCGGCCCGAGTGATCAGCATGCCGGTCCACAGGTACCAGAACGTGCCCGGCAGCCCACCGACGTTGTCGCGCAGCCAGCGCCGCATACCGCTCCTTCGGTAAAGTTTCCTTACCGTACAGCCGGCTCCTGGACCGCCGCCTCGGCGGCCGCGACCACGGCGATCCGCCGGATCCGGGACGGGCGGGCGAGCAGGTGGCCGATCGCGGCCAGCGCGCACACCACGGCGGTGGACAGCCAGAGCGCGACGTGGCCGGCGTGCTCCTGCAGGTATCCGCCGGCGATCGGCGCGATCGCGGACGCACCGGCCCAGGACAGCGCCGCGGCGCCCTGGTAGCGCCCGCGCAGCTCGACCGGGGACAGCTCGGCCATCAGCGCGGAGTTGGACGGCGCGTTCAGCATCTCGCCGAGCGTCCAGATCACCACGGTCAGCGCGTAGACCGGCGCGACGTGCGCGACCGCGGTGAGCCCGAAGCCGAGCCCGACCACGAGCGCGGCCACCGCCATGGTCCGCGAGTGGTCCCGGCCCTTGATCAGCCGCGGCACGAACAGCTGCCCCACGACTATCAGCACGCCGTTGAGCGCGATCACCGCGCCGTAGGTGGACGGGGACAGCCCGTCCGCGGTCATCGCGATCGGCAGCGTGGACAGGTGCTGCATGAACACCACCGCGATCAGCAGGTTCAGCGCCACGTAGACCAGGAACACGTGGTCGCGCAGGAGCAGGACCATCCCGGCGGTACGCGGCGCGGCCGCGCCGGCCCGGACCGCGCCCGCCACCGGGCGGCTCTCCGGCACGCGCAGGAAGATGAGGACGGCCGTGACCAGGATCGTGGCGGCGTCGATCAGGAACAGCAGCATGTAGTCCACCTGCGCGGCGAACCCGGCCAGGATCGCGGAGGAGGCGAACCCGAGGTTGATCGCCCAGTAGTTGAGGGTGAAGGCGCGCAGCCGGTCCTTCGGCTCCACCACGTCGACCAGCATCGCGGAGAACGCGGGCCGGGCCGCCTCCGCGAACAGCCCGAGCGCGGCGGCGCCGATGGTGATCACCAGCAGGTCCCGGGCGAACGCCAGGTTGAGCATCATCACGGCCGCGCCGAGGTGCGCGACCAGCAGCGTGGGGCGGCGGCCGAAGCGGTCGGCCGCGGCGCCCCCGATCATCGTCCCGGCCGCGGCGCCCGCGCCGTAGAGGCCGAGCACCAGGCCGATCTGGCTCTCCGCGAGCCCTCGCGCGGCGGCCAGGTAGATCGCCAGGAACGGGACGACGAACGCGCCCATCCGGTTGATCAGGTTTCCGGTCCAGAGGTACCAGAACGTCCTCGGCAGTCCTCCGGCCGTCTCCGACAACCACGCGCGCACGTCCGTACCCCCGATGATCTACTGTAATGACCCAACAAGGCTAAGCGGCTTACAACCTAGTCTGCGCGGGCAGGCCCGGTCACGCGGAATAAGCTGAGCCCATGACTGTGGGGACCCTGGTGCTCTTGCGGCACGGCGAGAGCGAGTGGAACGCCAAGAACCTCTTCACCGGCTGGGTCGACGTCGACCTGAACGCCAAGGGCGAGGCGGAGGCGCGGCGCGGCGGCGAACTGCTCAAGGAGCACGGCCTGCTGCCCGACGTGGTGCACACCAGCGTGCTGCGGCGCGCGATCCGGACGTCGGAGCTGGCGCTGCACGCCGCGGACCGGCACTGGATCGCGGTGCGCCGCTCGTGGCGGCTGAACGAGCGTCACTACGGCGCGCTGCAGGGCAAGAACAAGAAGGAGACGCTGGACGCGTACGGCGAGGAGCAGTTCATGCTCTGGCGCCGCTCCTACGACACGCCCCCGCCGCCGATCGAGGACGGCGACGAGTGGTCGCAGTCCGGCGACCCGCGCTACGCCACGCTCCCGCCGGAGCTGAAGCCGCGCACCGAGTGCCTCAAGGACGTCGTGGCGCGCATGCTGCCGTACTGGTACGACGCGATCGTGCCGGACCTCCTGGCCGGCCGGACCGTGCTGGTCGCGGCGCACGGCAACTCACTGCGCGCGCTGGTCAAGCACCTGGACCAGATCTCCGACGAGGCGATCGCGAAGCTCAACATCCCGACCGGCATCCCGCTGCGCTACGACCTGGGCCCGGACCTGCGCCCGACCGTGGCCGGCGGCGCCTACCTGGACCCGGAGGCCGCCAAGGAGGCCGCCGCCGCCGTGGCCAACCAGGGCAAGTAAGCGGTACGAGAAAGGGGGCCCGCACGGCGCGGGCCCCCTTTCCCCTGCGGTCACTCGGCGTGCGCGACCGTCTCGTCGGTCACCGTCTCGCCGGTGATGAGGTAGATCACCCGGCGGCCGGAGTTCACCGCGTGGTCGGCGAAGCGCTCGTAGAAGCGGCCCAGCAGCGCGCCGTCGATCGCGGTCTCCGCACCGTACGGCCAGTCGTCGCCGAGCAGCACCTTGAACAGCTCCCGGTGCAGGTTGTCCATCACGTCGTCGTCGGCCTCCAACTCGGCCGCGAGCTTGGCGTCCGGCTCCGCGAGCACGGTCGCCACCTTGCCGGCGATCGAGTCGGCCACGTTCGCCATGTCCTTGAACACGCCGCGCAGCTCGGCCGGGACGGCCGGCGACGGGTGCCGGCGCAGCGCGGTCTTCGCCACGTGGTCGGCCAGGTCGCCCATGCGCTCCAGATCGGCCGCCACGTGCAGCGCGCTGATCAGCATGCGCAGGTCGGAGGCGACCGGGGCCTGGCGGGCGAGGATGTCCGCCACCTTCTCCTCAACCTGCCGGTACAGCTCGTCCAGGTCGGCGTCCTGCTCGATGACCGCCTCGCCGGCGGCGCGATCGGCGGCGAGGAGCGCCGTCGTGGCGCGGCGCATGGCGACGCGCGCGCCCTCGGCCAGCTCGACCAGCAGCCGGCTGACCTCCCGGAGGTCTGCCTGGAATTCTTCGCGCATGATCACGTCCTCGATATCTGTGTAGGCGGGGTTACCGTAGGTCGAAGGGACTGCCCAGTGGTGCACTGCGATGAACGACGTTGAGCCGAGAGTTGAACATTACGAAACCCCCGCCGTTTTCGCCCCTTTTGGCGGAGGACCTAGGTAAACAATCCCCCTAACATCGCTGGCGTGAGGTGGGCGGTGGAGTCGGGCGTGGCCGGCGCTGTGGTGATCGGGCTGGTCCTCGGCGTGCTCTTCGGGCTCCTCTACGGACGTGCGCGATGGGCTCGGCCCCGGCATCGGATGCCCGGGCTCGGCCCGGACACCGGCGTCGAGGCCCAGGTCGATGGGAGGCCGGCGATAGGCAAGAAGGATCAGGCCCCGATGTCCGGCCTGGGGCGCAAGAGCCTCGACTCGCTGCGGGTCGGCGTGGTCGTGCTGGACGCCGACGACACCCCGGTCCTGGTCAACCCGGCGGCGCGGGCCATGGGCCTGCTGCGCGCGGGCACCGGGCCGGGCACGATCGCGGCACACCCGATCCTGCGCACGCTCGCCGGTCAGGTCCGCCGCACCGGCGTCCGTCGCGAGGTCGAGCTGGACCTGCGCCGGGGCCGCGAGGGCGGGCCGCAGGCGCCGCTCGGCGTGCACCTGCGCGCGGTCGCGCTCGGCGGCGAGTTCGTCGCCGTCGAGGCCGCGGACGTCACCGAGTCGCACCGGGTCGACCGGGTCCGCCGCGACTTCGTGGCGAACGTCAGCCACGAGCTGAAGACGCCGATCGGCGCGTTGCAGCTGCTCTCCGAGGCGCTGCTGGACGCCACCGACCCGGCCACCGCCGGCTCCTCGCCGGACCCGGCCGAGGACGTGGCGGCCGCCCGGCGCTTCGCCGAGCGCATCCACCACGAGTCGCTGCGGATGGGCCGGCTGGTCAGCGAGCTGCTGGAGCTGAGCCGGCTGCAGGGCGCGGAGCCACTGCCCACGCCGGAGCCGGTCTCCGTGGACTGGGTGGTCGCGGAGACGGTGGACCGCACCCGCACCGCCGCCTCGGCCAAGTCGATCGAGGTGGTCGTGGAGGGCGGGCGAGGGCTGGTGGTCTACGGCAACGACAGCCAGGTCGCGACGGCCGTGACCAACCTGGTGGAGAACGCGATCGCGTACTCGCCGGAGGACACCAAGGTCACGGTCGCGATCAGCGCGGACGACGAGAACGTCCAGATCGCGGTCACCGACCAGGGCATCGGCATCGGCGGCGCGGACATCGACCGGATCTTCGAGCGCTTCTACCGGGCCGACCAGGCGAGATCCCGCTCCACCGGCGGTACGGGGCTCGGCCTGGCCATCGTCAAGCACATCGCGACCAACCACGGCGGTCGGGTGGACGTGACGAGCACACTGGGGGAGGGGTCGACGTTCACTCTGCGGCTGCCTGCCCGACCGCTGGCGGACGGCATGCCGCTAACCACGTCGGTTGAGATCGAGTCCGGTCCGGCCGTGCTCGGGCAGTCTTGACCTGCCCAGCGCGAGCACGTCGGACATAGGAAAGGAAGTATCTGGTGGCCCGTGTGCTGGTCGTCGAGGACGAGGAGTCGTTCTCCGACGCGCTCTCCTACATGCTCCGCAAGGAGGGGTTCGAGGTCTCGGTCGCGGAGACCGGGGTCTCGGCGCTCACCGAGTTCGACCGCACCGGCGCGGACATCGTGCTCCTCGACCTGATGCTGCCCGAGATGTCCGGCACCGAGGTCTGCCGCCAGCTGCGGCAGCGCTCGCACGTGCCGATCATCATGGTCACCGCCCGGGACAGCGAGATCGACAAGGTCGTCGGCCTGGAGATCGGCGCCGACGACTACGTCACCAAGCCGTACTCGCCGCGTGAGCTGGTCGCCCGCATCCGCGCCGTGCTCCGCCGCAACCAGACCGAGACGGTCGAGGACAGCACGCCCACCCTGGCCGCCGGCCCGGTCCGGATGGACGTCGAGCGCCACGTGGTCACCGTCGACGGCGCCGCCGTGCAGCTGCCGCTGAAGGAGTTCGAGCTGCTCGAGCTGCTGCTGCGCAACGCCGGCCGGGTGCTCACCCGCGGCCAGCTGATCGACCGGGTCTGGGGCGCCGACTACGTCGGTGACACCAAGACGCTGGACGTGCACGTGAAGCGGCTCCGGTCCAAGGTCGAGCCGGAGCCGTCCGCGCCGCGCTACATCGTCACGGTCCGCGGCCTGGGCTACAAGTTCGAGCCGTAAGCCGCTGTCTCACCTGGCCACGGCCAGGGCGTCGGCCCGGCCGGTGGAGATCCGCCGGCCGGTTCGCAGCGTCACGTGCCGGCCGCACCAGCACTCGACGTCGAGCCGGATTCCCTGCTCGGTGTTGTCGATGGATCGGATCCGGCGCTCGGTCACGAGCACGCGCGAGTCGTGCTGCGGGCAGTCGATGGCGAACATGTCTCGTCCCTTCTCTCCCCTCCAGCCTCGCCGCGCGGGCACCGGCGGAACAGTGGCAGGGATGACCGCCATCGCAAAAACACTGCCATACTGACGGGCATGGCTCTGCGTACCGTGGCCGCGCTCGGCTTCGACGGCGTCGGCAGCTTCGGGCTCGGCATCCTCGGCGAGGTCTTCGGCGTCGACCACACCGGCCTCGGCCTGCCCCGGTTCGAGTTCTCGCTGTGCGCGGAGCGCCCCGGCCCGATCCGCTCCGACTCCGGCCTGCTGATCCACGCCGAGCACGGGCTGGACACGCTCGCTGCCGCCGACCTCGTCGTCTTCACCCACTGGCCCGGGTACGCGCATCCGCCCTCGGCCGCGCTGCTCGACGCGATCCACACGGCGTACGACAACGGCGCCGTCATCGCCAGCCACTGCACCGGCGCCTGGCTGCTGGCCAACGCCGGCCTGCTCGACGGCCGCCGCGCCACCACCCACTGGCGGGTCGCCGACGAGTTCCGCGCCCGCTTCCCCCAGGTCGACCTGGTCCCCGAGGTGCTCTACATCGACGAGGGCCGGCTGGTCACCGGCGCCGGATGCGCCGCCGGCGTCGACGTCAGCCTCTACCTGCTGCGCCGCGAGTTCGGCGCCGCGCTCGCCACCGCGGTCGCCCGCGAGATGGTCGTCCCCCCGCACCGGGACGGCGGCCAGGCCCAGTTCATCTCCGCGCCGATCCCGTCCGCCGAGTGCGGCAACGACCGGCTCAGCGACGTCATGGCCTGGGCCAAGGCCAACCTCGGCCGCCAGCTCACCGTCGACGACCTGGCCAACCGCGCGCTGATGAGCCCCCGCTCGTTCGCCCGCCACTTCAAGGCCACGGTCGGCGCCACCCCGCACGCCTGGCTGCTGGCCCAGCGCCTGCACCACGCCGAGGAACTGCTGGAGACGCGGGACCTCCCGGTCGAGGAGATCGCCCGCCGCAGCGGCTTCGGCACCGCGGCCGCGCTGCGCGAGCAGTTCGTCCGCCGCCGCGGCGTCCCGCCCCGCGACTACCGCCGCTCCTTCGCCTCCCGCTGAGCCGGCGCTTCTACCTGTCGCTCCGCGGCGGTGTGGCCGGCTCGCGGCCGCCCGGGACCGTCGCGGCGCCGGCCGCCACCGTGGCCGGGTGGATCGCGACCAGGCCCTGCCGCAGCCGGGCCGCGCACAGCTCGGCCAGCTTCGCGTACGCGTCCTTGCCGATCAGCGCGACCAACTCCGGCTCGTACGACCGGAACATCGCGTCCGTGCCGACGTGCGCGTCCGGCGAGGACGTGCACCACCAGTGCAGGTCGTGGCCGCCCTCGCCCCAGCCCCGCCGGTCGAACTCGGTGATCGTGGAGACCAGCACCTTCGTACCGTCCGGGCGCTTGACCCAGTCCTGCGCGCGGCGCACCGGCAGCTGCCAGCACACGTCCGGCTTGTACTCCAGCGGGTGCACGCCGTCCCGGAGCGCCTGAGCGTGCAGCGCGCAGCCGCCCCCGCCCACGAACTCCGGATCGTTGAGGAAGACGCACGGCCCGCCCGCGCCCTGGGTGGCGGTCCGCCGCGCCGGCGCCTCGCCGTCGATGGTGTCGACCTCGGTGTAGTTCTTGAACCCGCGCCGGTAGTGCTGCCACGTCTCCGGCGTCAGGCGCTTGACCGCGATCTTCAGCCGCTTCTCGTCGTCGGCGTCGGTGAAGAACGCGCCGTGCGAGCAGCAGCCGTCCTGCGCGCGGCCGGGCACGATGCCGTGGCAGGCCTTGCCGAAAACGCACGTCCAGCGGGACAGCAGCCAGGTGAGGTCCGCGCGGATCACGTGCTTCGGATCGGCCGGGTCGGCGAACTCGACCCACTCGCGTGGGAAGTCCAGCTCGGTCTCCCGGGCGCGGGGATCGTCGGCCGCATCGACCATTACGTGAAGCTCTGTCCGGCTTGCCACCCGACCACACTACGCCCCGGCCTGCGTTCCGGCAGCGCGACAAGCGGGGAGCACCCCGGTGCGGGTGGCACTTCGCCGGGCGGTACGGCCGTCGCGAGTTACGCTGGGAGGTGTGACCGAGCGAGTGCCAGTTCTGCTGTCCAGCTCCTCCGTCTTCCCGGAGCCGACCGCCGCGGCGTTCCAGATGGCCGCCCATCTCGGCTTCGACGGCGTCGAGGTGATGGTGTGGACGGACGTGGTGAGCCAGGACGCCGGCGCGCTACAGGGCCTCGCGGCCCACTACGGCGTGCCGGTCAGGTCGGTGCACGCCCCCTGCCTGCTGGTGACGCAGCGCGTGTGGAGCCCCGACCCGTGGGAGCGGCTGCGCCGCGCCGCCGTGCTCGCCGAGAAGCTGGAAGCGTCGACCGTGGTCGTGCACCCGCCCTTCACCTGGCAGCGTGACTACGCCAAACGCTTCCAGGAGGGCCTGCACAAGATGACCCTCAAGCACCCGGGCCTGCAGTTCGCCGTGGAGAACATGTACCCGGTGAAGATGGCCGGCCGCGACTTCGTCCCCTACGTGCCCGGCTGGAACCCGGTCGAGACCGGCTACGACGCGTACACGCTGGACATCTCGCACTGCTCCGCCGCCCGCACCGACCCGATCGCGATGGCCGAGTCGATGGGCGACAAGCTGGCCCACCTCCACCTGGGCGACGGCACCGGCGAGGGCCGCGACGAGCACCTGGTCCCCGGCCGCGGCACCATGCCCTGCGCCGAGGTCCTCTCCTCGCTGTCCCGCAACGGCTTCCGCGGCTCCGTCGCCCTGGAGGTCGCCACCCGCAAGTCCAGCAGCCGCGCCGAGCGCGAGGCCGACCTCGCCGAGTCCCTCCGGTTCGCCCGCGAACACCTCGGCGTGCTCACCAGCCACTGACCCCCAAGACCCATTCCATCGACCCGCTCCCGGCGGGTCGTCTTCCGCATGCTCCCGCGGGCGCCGGTCGGTCGTTGACCGACCTCCCTCACGATCCGTGGCCGCAAGCCCCGGAGATCCCGCTGCGCGCGCTCACCCCGCGTAGCCCTTCTCCCGCCACCACCCTCGCGCCGCCTCCCTCTCCCCCCACCACGGCCCGCGCCAGGCTTTGCTCTGCTTACCTAGCCGTTCCGGCCGGTCTATGTGGCGACTTATCGGAATTGTCCGTCCCGCCGCGGCCGGTGACGCCGACACCGTGGATGTCCGTCGCGGTGCAGGTAAGCAGAGCAAGGTGCTACTTAGCGTGTCCGCTGGTGGTCGCGGAGCGGCCGGGTAAGCAGAGCAAGACGACTACAGAACGTCCCGGGGTGAGCGCGGCGCCGAGCAGGTAAGCAGAGCAAAGCCGGCCGGCGGGGCCTTCCTCGGCCGGCTGCGGTGGGGACGCAGGCGGCCGCGGTGCCCGAACTGCAAACGGCTTCGGGACGCGTTCGTCCTACGCGCGTCGCCATAGTGGAGCGGTCCGCGATATGCCGAAATTTCGGGCGGATAAGGATGCGGCGGCGGCAGGTAAGCAGAGCAAAGCCGGTGAGGAAGGCGGCGCGGCGGAGGGGCGGCGCGGCCGGAAAGGGGGCGCGGCTCGGGGCGGCGCGGCGTAGGTGATCAGGACGGGGCGTCAGGGGCACGCGGAGGGGCGTGGCCAGGGGGAGAGGCCGCGTGGGGTGGGGGTTTGGTGACCGGGGGCGGGACCGGCAGGGAGGCCGGCCAACGGCCGACCGGTGCCCGCGGGAGCGTGCGGAACGCGGGCGGGCCGGGAGTGGGAGATGGGTATGGGGTGTGGTCAGACGCGGGTGAGTTGCGGGGTCTCCGACGGGGTGGGGTCGGCGGAGGCGGCGCGTTTGCGGGCGCGGTGGGCGGCGACGTGGGAGCGGGTGGCGCAGCGCTCGGAGCAGAAGCGGCGGCAGCAGTTGGAGGAGGTGTCCAGGTAGACGTTGCCGCAGCGCTCGTCGGCGCAGATGCCGAAGCGGGAGCTGCCGTACTCGCACAGCCAGACGGCCAGGCCCCAGACGGCGCCGGCCAGATATTCCGCGCTGACCGAGGCGCCGCGGCTGGTGACGTGCATGTGCCAGTCGGCGGCGTCGTGGCCGGAGATGCGGGGCTGGACCGGGAAGGCCTCGAGCAGCGCGTTCAGCTCGGCGACGGTCTCGGTGTCGCGGCCGGCGGCGCCGGACTCGAAGACCTCGCGCAGCCGCTTCTGCGCGCGGCGGAAGGTGGCGAGGTCCCGGTCGGCGACCTCGTCGCGCATGTACGCGTTCTCGTCCGCGAACAGACCCCTGAGGTCGTCGACGGTCGCGAGCTGCGCGTTGACGAGGTCGACCGCGGTGCGGGCGTACGCATCGAAGTTCACGGGACAACCGTAGACGATTCGTTCGACTACGTCGGTCGTCCATCAGGGCGGGGCGTATACGCTCCCCATATGCTCCGTTCGGCCATTCTCGCCGCGTCCCGCTCCGCCCGGCTGGAGAGCCTGGTCTCGAAGGCGCCGTTCGGCCGGGACGTGGCGCGGCGGTTCGTCGCCGGCGACGGCGTGGCGGACGCGGTGCGGGTCGCGGCCGAGCTGGCCGCGGACGGTCTCTCCACGACGGTGGAGTACCTCGGGGCCCCCACCACCACGGAGGCGCACGCGCACGCGGTCCGCGACGAGTACGGGCGGTTGCTGCGCCGGATCGCGGAGGCGGGGCTGGCCGACTCGGCGGAGGTCAGTGTGAAGCTGTCCGCGCTCGGCCGGGACGTGGACGAGCGGCTGGCCCGCGAGCTGGCCCGGGACGTGTGCGCCGCGGCCGCGGACGCGGGCACCACGGTCACGGTGGACATGGAGGAGAGCGCGACCACCGACCTCGTGATCGACACGGTGGAGAAGCTGCGCGGCGACCACCCGTCCACCGGCGTGGCGCTGCAGGCGTACCTGCGCCGGACCGAGGCGGACTGCCGGGAACTGGCCGGTGCGCGGGTGCGGCTGTGCAAGGGGGCGTACCCGGAGCCGGAGTCGGTCGCCTGGCAGACCGCGCTGGAGGTGGACAAGTCGTTCGTCCGCTGCCTGAACGCGCTGCTCGCCGGGCCGGGATATCCGATGGTCGCCACGCACGACGCGCGCCTGATCGCGATCGCGGAGGACCGGGCGCGGTGGTTCGACCGGGCGGCCGGCGAGTTCGAGTTCCAGCTGCTGTACGGCGTGCGCCCGGCCGAGCAGGCCCGGCTCGCCGCGGACGGGCACACGGTCCGGGTCTACCTGCCGTACGGCACGCACTGGTACGGCTACCTCGCGCGCCGGCTGGCCGAGCGGCCGGGCAGCGCCGCGTTCCTGGGGCGGGCACTCACCAACCGACGGTGATCACGGCGGAACCGAGCAGGCGGCGGTAAACCGCGCGATTCAAGCCAAAAGGCCTATGCCCGCAGCGTGACGGGCGGTCTTAGGCTGCGCTCGTGCGCGCGCCCGACGGTGACTCAGAGTCAGCATCCTCGCAGGCCGCGGGTTCCGTACCGTCGGTGCCCGTGTTCGACGCCGTCGTGGTCTACAATCCCGCGGCGATCCCGGCGCAGCCCGGGCCGCCGCCGGTCGAGGGCCCGGCGGTGCCGCCGTGGCCGCGCGAGATCCCGGCACAGGGCCGGCCGCCGGCGGCGGAGTTCGTGCCGGGCGGCTACCCGCCGCTGCCGCAGTACGGTCCGTACCCGCCGGTGTGGCCCGTTCCCGCGCCACCCCGGAAGCGGCGCGGCCGCGCGGTGCTCGCGGTGCTGGCGGTGCTCGCCGCGCTGGTGGCGGGCGGCGCCGTCGCGGTCTATCCGATGCTGGCCGACCGGGACGCCGGTGCCGCCGCCGCGCCCGCGATCTCCGCGCCGCCGTCCAGCCCGGCGCCGAGCGCGCTGTCCTACGAACGCGTCCCGTGGATTCGGTACCAGATAGACACCGCGCTGCAGGCGCAGGCCGCGGCGCTGCTGGCCGGCGACGAGGGCGGCTTCCTGGCGCCGGTCGCGGAGGGCAGCACCGAGCTGACCCGCGACCTGCGCCGCCGGTTCGAGACGCTGCGCGCGATGCAGGTGACCCGCTGGTCGGAGGAGATGATCGGCGAGCCCACGCCGGTGACCGGCAAGGGCGGCCGGGACGAGTGGCGGGTCGTGGTCGACCTGCGGCACTGCTTCGTCGTGCCCGGGTGCACCGTGGACGGCCTGCGCGCGGAGACGCGCTGGGTGGAGACGCCCGCGCAGGGGCTGCGGATGGTCGCGTTCGCGCCGTCCGAGTCGAACGAGAACGGCCCCCGCCCGTGGGAGGTGACGCACCTGACCGTCGGGGTCGGCGCGCGCACCATCGTCGGCGTCACGCCCAAGTACACCAAGCGCCTTCCCGAGCTGCAGAAACTCGCGGAGGCCGCGGCGGTGCAGGCGGACCGGTACGTGCGCGGCGACGCCGGGCCGGTGGACCGCTACCGGATCTTCATGGCCGACGGCAAGGAGTGGCAGCGCTGGTACGGCGGCGAGGACCTGGAGTGGGCGGCCGGCTTCGCGGTCCCGACCGGTGAGGCCCGGCTGGACGTGGTGCTGAACCTCAGCGAGATGGCCGAGGACTACGTCGACGACACGCTCCGGCACGAGCTGGCGCACGTGGCGACGCTGCGCGGCGCGGACTACTCGGACGACGACGACTCCTGGTGGATGATCGAGGGCATCGCCGACTACGTGGACGAGCTCGGCGTGCCGGTCGCGGACTACGAGGAGGCCGACCTCGTCGCCCGGTACGTCGACGAGGTGGAGATGAAGGACGGCGTGGTCGTGCCGCCGCCGGACGCGAGCACCGAGGACTGGCAGGTCGCGGCGAGGTACGGCATCGGATACCACGCGGTCCGGCGGATCTCCGAGCGGTTCGGCGAGCCCGCCATGCTGGCCTTCTTCGACGCGGTCGTCCGCGACGGAAAATCACTGCGGGATGCGGCACCGGCTACTTTGGGCAAGGATTGGGACGACGTGAACCGGGACTGCCTCGACTACCTGAGAGAGGTCACCTGACGCGATGACCCCGCGGAGCCGCCCGCTCGCCCTCCTGGCCGCCGTCACGCTGGCGACCGGGGCGACCGCGGCCTCCTGCCGGGAGGAGCCGTCCGGCGTCGACGTCGGCGAGGTCCGGCTCGGCGCGGTCGCGGAGATCGTGGACGCGCCCGCGACGGTGACCGCCCGGTCCGCGGCCACGCTCACCGCCGCGTCCGCGGGCACGCTCACGGACCTGCTGGTCCGCCCGGGCGACGAGGTGCGTCCCGGCCAGGTCGTCGCCGTGATCGACTCGCCGGAGGCGACCGCGCGCCTGGACTCGGCCGCGCGGGCGCTGGACGCGGCGTCGCAGGGCGGCCCCGGCATCCCGGCGGTCGGGCTGGACGGCGCGCGGGCGGAGACGGACGCGGCCGCGGCGGACTCGTTCCGGGCGGCCCGTGCCGCGGCGGGGCAGGTCGCGGACGCGGACGTCCGGGTCGCGCTGCTGCGCGAGGTGGACGCGGCCGAGCACCGGTACGACGCCGCCTCCGCCGCGGTGGCGGACGCGACCCGGGCCGTGCAGGCGGGCGTGGCCGGTCTCGGCACCGCGCTCGGCGCGCTCTCCGCCGCCCAGCGAACACAGGCCGAGGCCGCGTACGACCTGGCGAAGGGCACGGTCGACGCGCTCACGCTGCGCGCCCCGATCGCCGGCGTGGTGCAGCTCGGCGGCGCCGCCCAGGCCGGGGCCGGCGTCGACGTCGCCGAACTGCTGGAGAGCGCGGGCGGCGCGCGGCCGCCCACCGGGGCGGGCCCGCCCGCGGGCGTGGACCCGGCCGTGCCCGAGGGCGGGTACGTGGGCGCCGGCACCACGGTGCTGACCATCGTGGACGTCTCCGCGCTGGGCGTCACCGCCGAGGTCGACGAGACGGACGTGCTGCTGGTCGAGGAGGGCGCGGTGGCGGACGTGGAGCTGGACGCCGCGACCGGTGCGCGCTATCCCGGCGAGGTCGCCTCGATCGACCTGCTGCCCACCGAGTCGGCGCGGGGTGGGGTGTCGTACCGGGTGCGGATCACGCTCGGCGCGGGCACGCTGGCCGACGGCGGTGTCGCGCCGGCGCCGCGGCCCGGCATGAGCGCGGTCGCCCACCTGCGGGTACGGGAGGCGGCGAACACGGTGACGGTGCCGGCCGCCGCGGTCTTCTCCACCGAGTCGGGCGGCGAGGCGGTCTGGGTGGTGGACGGCGGCCGCGCGGAACGGGTGGACGTCTCCGTCGGCGTGCAGGGGCAGGACGCGGTGCAGATCGTGCGCGGCCTGCGGGCCGGGCAGACCATCGTGGTGCGCGGGACGGACCGGGTGACCGACGGCCAGCGGGTGCCATGACGGCGCCGGCGGTCGAGGCGGAGCGGATGTCCCGGACGTACCGGCTGGAGGGCCTCTCCGTGCCCGCGCTGCGCGAGGTCAGCGTGACCGTCGAGCGCGGGGAGTACGCGGCGGTGGTCGGGCCGTCCGGCTCCGGCAAGAGCACGCTGATGCACCTGCTCGGCGGCCTGGACCGGCCCACCGAGGGACGGCTGCGGCTGGACGGGCGGGACGTGGCCGGCCTCTCCCCGGCGGAGCTGGCCCGGCTGCGCAACGAGGTGATCGGGTTCGTCTTCCAGGCGTTCCACCTGCTGCCGCGGACCACGGCGGTGGAGAACGTGGCGTTGCCGCTGGTCTATCGCGGGCTCGGGGCGCGGCGGCGGCGCGCGGCCGCGGCGGAGATGCTGGACCGGGTCGGGCTCGGCCACCGCCTGACGCACCGCCCGAACCAGATGTCCGGCGGCGAACAGCAGCGCGTCGCGATCGCCCGCGCGCTGGTCACCGGCCCGTCCGTGCTGCTGGCCGACGAGCCGACCGGGAACCTGGACAGCGCCACCGGCGACGCGGTGCTGCGGCTGCTGGAGGAGCTGAACGCGGAGTCCGGCGTGGCGGTCGTGCTGGTCACGCACGACCGGGACGTGGCGGCCCGGGCCCGCCGGCAGATCGCCATGCGGGACGGCCGGATCGTGTCGGACGAGCGCGCGTGAGGCTCGCCGAGGCGTGGCGCGTGGCGCTGGACGCGTTGCGGGCCAACCGGCTGCGCAGCCTGCTGACCATGCTCGGCGTGATCATCGGGGTCGGCGCGGTGGTGGTCCTGGTCGCGATCGGCACCGGCGCGAAGAACGAGGTGGAGGCGCAGGTCGAGGGCCTCGGCTCGAACCTGCTGGTGGTGGTCCCGGGCCGGCTGGAGTTCGGCTCCGCGCCGTCGGCCTCGCGGATGTCGCTGCAGGACGCGGAGGCGGTGGCGGAGGTGGTCGGCGACCCGTCCCGGGTGGCGGTCACGGTCGCGTCCGGCGAGACGGTCCGGGCCGGCGCGCGAGAGCGGTTCACCACGGTTCAGGGCGTGCTGGAGACCACGCCGCAGGTGTTCGACCGGCCGGTCGGCCGCGGCCGGTACATCAGCGAGTCGGACGTGCGGACCGGCCGCCGCGTGGTGGTGCTGGGCGCGACCGTGGCGTCGGCGCTGTTCCCGGACCGGGACGCGATCGGGCAGCAGGTGTCGATCGCGGGCGTCCGGTTCCGGGTGACCGGCCTGTTCGCGCCGCTGGGCCAGAGCCTGGGCGTGGACCGGGACGACGAGGTGCACATCCCGGTCAGCGCGGCACAGCGGCTGATCGGCGTGGACCGGATCGACGGGCTGGCGATCAAGGCGCCGGACCGGGAGCGGATCGACGACCTGAGCGCCCGGGTGGTGGCGGAGCTGACCCGGCGGCACCCGGACACCGAGTTCAGCGCGGTCACGCAGGAGCAGATCCTGGGCGTGCTCGGCGACATCCTGGGCGTGCTGACCGGCGTGCTGGCCGCGATCGCCGGCATCTCACTGCTGGTCGGCGGCGTCGGCGTCTCCAACATCATGCTGGTCTCGGTCCGGGAGCGGACCAAGGAGATCGGCCTGCGCAAGGCGGTCGGCGCCCGCCCGCGCGACATCGGCCTGCAGTTCCTGCTGGAGGCGGTGCTGCTCACCACGGTCGGCGGCGTGCTCGGAATGGGCCTGGGCGTCGGCGCGTCGCTGCTGGTCGGCGCGCTGTCCCCGATCCCGGCCGCGATCACCTGGTGGTCACTGGCGCTGGCGTTCGGCGTGTCCGCCGCGGTCGGCATCGTGTTCGGCGTGGTACCGGCGCAGCGGGCCGGGCGGCTGGACCCGGTGGTCGCGCTCCGCAGCGAGTAACGGACTTTATTCACATTACGGATTTAGGGCCTTATTTGCGGCGTGGCGTCTTGACGCGATCACTGTGAGTTTCCAGAAGGTCTCGCGCCGTTAACAGCAGTCCCGTTACCGTACTAATTACACGCGCGTTGCCCGGAGGGGGTGCGCGCTCGGGGTCGATGGGTTGTGAGCGCATGGCCGGAGCATCCAACGCCGAGGGCCGGCTGCCGGAGGTCCGTTTCCTCACCGTTGCCGAGGTCGCCACGCTGATGCGGGTGTCCAAGATGACCGTCTACCGGCTCGTGCACAGCAACGAGCTGACCGCCGTCCGGGTGGGCCGTTCCTTCCGGGTGCCCGAGCACGCGGTCCACGAATATCTGCGCGGCGCGTTCTCCGAGTCTGCCTGACCGGCAGGGTCGTGTTTGTCGCCGCGTCGCACACGGGTACCCTGGAGCGGACTCGGACCCGAACCCCGCTGGCTCGCGCCGGTGCCCGGCCGCTGAAGCCCGGCGCAGGACGCGTTCGCGGAGGTTCCCGGTCCACCGTCTCGTCGGTGCCCGGCGTCACGCCCCGTGACCTGCCGAGCCCGCAGGTTCGCCACAACAACGATTGAAGGGGCTGTCGTATGGGCTCGGTGGTCAAGAAGCGCCGCAAGCGTATGGCCAAGAAGAAGCACCGCAAGCTGCTGCGCAAGACCCGCGTCCAGCGTCGCCGTCTCGGCAAGTAGTCCGCGTCGCGCCGGGCCCGGTCGACAGGCCCGGCGCGCAGATTGCCTGCCTGAGGTTCAATGACTGGTCGCGGGTGTTCGACAAGGCCACGGAGGCGCGAGTGACCGAATCGCCGGGGACCGTCGTGGTCACCGGGGTCAGCCGGTTCGTGGGTGCGCACGTGGCCGCGCGCCTCGCCGCCGACCCGCGCATCGGGCAGGTCATCGGGCTCGACCCGACCGATCCGCCCGCCGCGCTGGCCGACACGCTGAGCGGCGTCGAACTGGTCCGGGTCGACCTCCGATCCGCCGGCGCCGTCCTCGCCGACCTCGGCGCGGAGGCGGTCGTCCACCTCGCGATCACCAGCTCGCCGGACGCCATCCAGGGCGGCCGCGGCGCGATGAAGGAACACAACGTCATCGGCGCCATGCAGCTGCTCGCAGCCGCCCAGCAGGCGCCGAAGCTGCGCAAACTGGTCATGCGGTCGTCGACCGCCGCCTACGGCGCCTCGTTCCGCGACCCCGGCGTCTTCACCGAGGACACCGAGCCGCGCGAGGTGCCGCGCGGCGGCTTCGCCCGCGACATCCTGGACATCGAGGGGTACGTACGCGGGTTCCGCCGCCGGCGCCCCGACGTGGTCGCCACCGTGCTCCGCTTCGCGCCGTTCATCGGCTCCCGCGCGGACACGTCGCTGACCCGCTACTTCTCCCAGCCGTTCGTCCCGACCGTGTTCGGCCGCGACGCGCGGCTGCAGTTCGTGCACGTCGACGACGCGCTCGAGGTGATGCACCGCGCGGTCGCCGAGGACCACCCCGGCACCTACAACGTGGCCGGCGAGGGCGTGCTCGCGCTCTCCCAGGCGATCCGCCGGGCCGGCCGCGTCCCCGTGCCCGTCCCGGAGCCGGGCCTGGCCGGCGCGATGGCGATCGCCCGCGCCATGGGCCTCGGGCAGAACGGGCTGGACCAGGTCGACCTGTTCGTGCACGGCCGCGTGGTCGACACCAGCCGCCTGATCCGCGAGTTCGGTTTCACGCCGCGGTCCACCGCCGCCGCATTCGACGACTTCATCCAGGCCCACCTCGGCGGCGCGCTGGTATCGCCGGAGCGCCTGGCCGTGGCCGAGCGCTCAATCCTGGACACCATCCGCCGGGTGCGCGCGGCCCGCCAGGGAGAGCCGGCATGACCGAGCGCGGCGAGTTCCTGCCCGGCGCGGAGTTCCGCCCGGCCGACCCGGCGCCGATGCCGCGGCGCAGCAACGGACACCGCCCGTCCGTACCCGCGCAGCACGGTCTTCCGCCCGGCGACCACCCGGCCCCCGCCGCCGAGCCGGTGAAAATCCCGCCGGAGGCTCCCGCCGCCCCCGCCGCGGATGGCATCGTCGAGGACGTGTGGGACCAGCGGGTGGCCGGAGCTCTGTCCTTCCTGCGCCGCCGGCTCTCCGGCCAGTACGACGTCGACGAGTTCGGCTTCGACCCCGAGCTCACCGACCAGGTCTTCCACCCGCTGCTCAAGCCGCTCTACCGCGAGTGGTTCCGCACCGAGGTGCTGGACGTGGACAACGTCCCCGCCGACGGCGGCGCCCTGGTCGTCGGCAACCACTCCGGCACGATCGCGCTGGACGCGCTGATGCTCTCCGTCGCGCTCCGCGACACCCACCCGCGGGAACGCCACCTGCGCCTGCTCGGCGCCGACCTGATCTTCCGCATGCCGGTCGTCTCCGAACTGGCCCGCAAGTCCGGCGTCACCGTCGCCTGCAACCCCGACGCCGAGCGGCTGCTCCGCACCGGCGAGGTCGTCGGCGTCTTCCCCGAGGGCTTCAAGGGCATCGGCAAGCACTACTCCCAGCGCTACAAACTCCAGCGCTTCGGCCGCGGCGGCTTCGTCGCCGCCGCCCTGCGCACCGGCGCCCCCATCGTCCCCGCCGCCATCGTCGGCGCCGAGGAGTCCTACCCTCTGCTCGCCGACATCAAGCCCCTCGCCCGGCTGCTCGGCCTCCCGTACTTCCCGGTCACCCCCACCTTCCCGTGGCTGGGGCCGCTGGGCCTGGTCCCGCTGCCGAGCAAGTGGCTCATCCAGTTCTGCCCACCCATCCCCACGGCCCACCTGATGGACCAGGCCGACGACCCGCTGGTCGTCTACAACCTCGCCGACCAGGTCCGCGAGACCATCCAGCACACCCTCCACACCCTGCTGAAGTCCCGCCCCGACCCCTTCGGCCTCTGACCCTGCCGACCGGCTCCACCGCCACCGGCCGCGGCCTCGACCCGCGCACGCCCCGGCCGCCTCGGCACGACCTTGACACGCGCACCGTCCCGGCCGACGTCGTGTGCCGCTCGCCATGCTCTTGAGCCCGCCCGCACCGGGATCGTGGACGCGGCGTTTTGGTGCCGCGCTCGCCCACCTCCCCCGTGTCGCGGGCGGAGAACCAGCTCTCATCTCTCCGCCGCACCGCTTCTGCCGGGGCGGTGGCCTCCGATGTGCGGGCCGGGGCCACCGGGCGCCGTGCGCCCGAAATTTCGTCATATCGCGGTCGCCGTTGATCATCCACTGTGACTGTGTGAGCCACAGGCACGTTATTCACACCGAATAAGGTGCCTGCGCCTCACAAAGTGGGCGATCAATCGCTTCAGCGGGAAAGATCACGCGGGGACCGCACGCCGAGGGCCACTCTGCCGCCGGCTCCGCAGCGACCGTGTGCGCAGGCTTTGCTCTGCTTACCTACGCCGCACCGCACCCGCATCTCTCCCCGCCGCTCCCCGCGACCGACTCGCCCACCGCCGGCCCGTCCGCAACTCTCCACGACCGGCTTTGCTCTGCTTACCTGTGCGCGGCCGGCGCCTCTAGCCGGGTTGGCTCCGGACGGCTGCTCTGCTTACACGGACGCGAGTTGGGCCGGAGAGGAGGCGTAAAAGCGGCTATCGCCGGAATGGGGGTGCCGGCGGCGGGATCGCAGTCGTCGCTGCGGGCGTCCACCGACAGCGGGAGGTTCTCGGATATCGACGAACCTCCACGGTATGCGCCGATCGTGGTAACCCATCTGCAAGGATGGATGGAACCCGCGGACGAACGGAGCGGCCGTGAGAGTCCTCGTCGAAGCGTTGCTCGTGCCCGTGGTGACCGCCGTGCTGGGGGCGCTGGCCCTCGTCCTCCAGGAGCGGCGGAACCGCCGCGACGTCGAGCACCGCCGCGCCCGGGCGCTCGCCGACGCCACGGCGCAGGCCGCCTTCGTCGAGCAGTGGTGGCGCGCGCTCCGCGAGCTCAGCGGCCCGGTGGCTCCACCGCCCGGCGACCTCGCGACCGCCCGCGCCATTCTCGCCGAGGCGGCCGAGACGGTGTCCCAATCCCGGGCGCCCGAGGTGTCTCCGGTCAAGGCCCCCGAGCTCCTTCGGCGCCTCCTTCTGCTCTATCGCCTGCGGTCTCTCGGCGCGCGGTTCGTCCGGGCGGTCTTTCTCACCTGGGTGCTGCTGGTGCTGTTCGTGGCCATCGTCCCGGTCATCGAGGGTGAACCGGGCGAGAGCCGCTGGTTCGTGGCGGCGATGGGCCTCCTGCTAGTGATCGTGTCCCTGATCCCCGCCGCCCTCCTGCATTCCTTGGCGACCTTCCTCGACACCCGGCGGGCGGCCCGCGATCCCGCCGGCGCAATCGGCCCCGGGAGGCGGTGACGCCGGTGGCTCCGGCCCGGCGGTGTAACGCCAGGCCGGGCGCGACGCCGCGCTACCTGCTCGGCCAGCCGCACCGCTGACCGGCACACGACAACAGGGCCGCATCCCGTGCTGCGGTGCGGCCCTCTTCCGTGGGTGGAGGTAGGTGTTCACCGGCGGGTGATGTGGGCGCGTTCTGTCGCGGGGAGCTGCTCGGCGTGCATGCGCCGAGCCGGGGGACCGGGGGCGCGGCCGGATGGTGACCGGTGGCCGGGGTGGCGGAGGGGGTGCGGGTGGGCACGGCGGGACCGGCTCCGGCGCGGTGACCGGAGCGGAGCGCCAGCGGAGTCGGAGGGCGCCGCGCGGTTTGCCCGCGGGAGCATGCGGAGCGGGAGTGGGCCGGGAGTGGGAAAAGCGGGGTCTTCGGTTTGTCATTCGGGGGTGTGGAGGATGGGTGGATGACGAAGCTGGGGGCGGTGTTCGTGCCGCAGTGGGAGCCGGAGCGGTTGCGGGGTGTGGCGCGGGCGGCGGATGAGGCGGGGCTGGAGGAGCTGTGGCTGTGGGAGGACTGCTTCTTCGAGAGCGGGGTGGCGAGCGCGGCGGCGGCGCTGGCGTGGACGGAGCGGCTGCGGGTGGTGGTGGGGCTGCTGCCGGCGCCGTTGCGGAACGTGGCGCTGACGGCGATGGAGGCGGCGAACCTGGAGCGGATGTTCCCGGGGCGGTCGATGCTCGGGATCGGGCACGGCGTGCAGGGGTGGATGGGGCAGGCGGGGGCGCGGGTCGAGTCGCCGGTGACGCTGATGCGGGAGTACGTAGGGGCGCTGCGCGGGCTGCTCGGCGGTGAGCGGGTCACGGTGCGCGGTCGGTACGTGAACCTGGACGGCGTGGAGCTGGTGTGGAAGCCGGCGAGCCCGCCGCCGGTGCTGGTCGGGGCGTCGGGGCCGCGGTCGCTGCGGCTGTGCGGGGAGGTCGGGGACGTGGTGATCCTGTCCGGCGGGACGCCGCCGGGCGAGGTGGCGCGGGCGCGGGCGCTGATCGAGGAGGGGCGGACGGCGGCGGGTCGGACCACGCCGGTCACGCTGGCGGTCTACCTGATCGCGGCGACCGGGGCGGGCCAGTTCGAGCGGCGGCGCCGGGCGCACCGGACGTGGGGGCTGACCGGGCCGGTGGAGGACGTGACGGTGGGCGGCGACGCGGCGGAGATCGCGGCGCAGCTGCGGCGCTGGACGGACGCGGGCGCGGACACGATCGTGCTGCAGCCGGCCGCGGACGAGCCGTCGCCGGAGGACTTCGTCCGGTTCGTCGCCCGCCAGTTGCGGCCGCTGGTCAGCTGATCGCGCTGAGGGGCAGCGTGTGCCAGACGGTGTCGGTGTCGGCGCCGGTCGACCACCAGAGGACGCCGTTCCGGGCCTGGATCATGCCGACCGCGTCGGCGACCCGGACGGTCTGCTGCCGGTCGATGTCGTACACGTAGAGGATCTGGCTGCTGGTCGGGATGGTGTCCGGGCCGGCCTCGGTGAGCACCTCGAACCGGTCCAGCAGGCCCACGTCGGTGACCGCGGACATCGCGGCGCCGCCGGCCATCCGGCGCCGGTCGGAGCCGTCGGGGCGCATCAGGTCGGTACGGGCCGGGCCGTTCGCGGAGACGACCAGCACCCGGCACCAGACGCTGCCGCAGGTGACCAGCTCGGTGCCGGTGGCCGGGACGGACAGCTCGCGGTGGTTGCGCCAGTCGCGGAGCCGGGGCAGCGACGCCTGGCCGCTCTCCGCGCTGACCAGCCACGGGAACTTCGTCATCGCCCAGGCGCCGTCCTCGGTGTTCGTGGTGACGGCGCCGCCGGCCAGCGGTACGGACCGGATCAGCGTGGCCGGCTCGGTGGCGGGCGAGACCTCGGCCCAGTAGAGCGTGCCGTCCGCGATCAGCATGTCGAACTCGGAGTTGAAGAAGACCACGTCGCCGGTGTCGGCGGTGAGCCGGCGCGGCTCCCCGTCCGGCAGCCGCATCGCCCACATCTCGGTGCGGGTCACGTTGTCGTCGCCGGCCACGGACTCGGCCCAGGCCAGCTCCGTGCCGTCGGTGGTGAAGCCGCCGAACTGCGGCGACCCGGCGTAGGGCAGCCGGCGCAGCTCGCGCACCGTGCCGTCGGCGGCGCGGCGCACCAGCCGCATGGCGGCGCCGTCCGGGCTGGGCGCGGTGCCGATCGCGGTGCCCGGGTCCAGGAAGTACGACGGGGAGAACGCGGGCCCGTCCGCGAGGTTGCCCGGGAACTGGCCGACGGGCACGCCCGGCCAGGCCTCGGCGGGGCCGATCGGGCCGGTCTGCGCCGGGGTCCGCGCGCGGTCCGCGTTGCCCGGCAGCACGATCAGCGCGATCGCGGCGAGCACCGCGACCAGCAGGCCGATCTGCGCGAGCCCGATCCGGCGCCGGGGGACGGTCGCGGTGGCGGTCATCGGGCCGCCCGCCGCCGGACGGCCACGGTCAGCGCGGCGCCGGCGAGCACGCCGGTGACCACGGCGACCGGCACCGCCACCCGGGCCGCCTTGCGCGCGGTGCGGAAGTCGCGGACCTGCCAGCCCTTGGTGCGCGCGATGCGGCGCAGCGCCGCGTCCGGGTTGGTCGCCACGGCGGTGCCGACGCAGGTCAGCATGGGCAGATCGTTGGCCGAGTCGCTGTACGCGGTGCAGCGCCGCAGCTCCAGTCCCTCCACCTCGGCGAGCCGGTGCACCGCGTCCGCCTTGGCCGCGCCGTGCATCAGGTCGCCGACCAGCCGTCCGGTGTAGACGCCGTCGGTGATCTCGGCGACCGTGCCGATGGCGCCGGTCAGGCCGAGCCGCTGCGCGATCACCCGCCCTATCTCGATCGGCGCGGCGGTGACCAGCCAGACCCGCTGGCCGCGCTCCAGGTGGGTGCGGGCCAGCGCGTGCGTGCCGGGCCAGATCCGCTCCGCCATCAACTCGTCGAAGATCTCCTCGGCCAGCCGTTCCACGTCCCCGACGGTCCAGCCGCGGAAGAACGCCAACGCCACGTCGCGCGCGCTGCTGATGTGGCCGCGGTGCTCGCTGACCAGCCGGAAGCGGGCCTGCTGCCAGGCGAACCGGGCGACGTCGCGTGCCGTGAAGTAGCGGCGGGAGGCGAGGCCGCGGGCGAACCAGTACAGCGACGCGCCCTGCATCATCGTGTTGTCCAGGTCGAAGAAGGCGGCGGCGCGGGGGGCCGGCTCCGGGACGAGCGCGGCCTCCAGGTCGGTCGAGACCCAGCCGGCGGTGTGACCCTGTGCGTCCGTGCTCACGGTCACCTTGCGCATGCGCGGCACCGGATCTCCCCTCTCGTCACGGTCCAAGCGATCGCTCACGCGAGCCTAGCCGCCGCCCGAAACGGACCGTACGGACGCCGGGGCCCGAACGACGCAGGAGGGCCGCCCGACCCGGTGGTCGGACGGCCCTCGCGCACGTCGTCGGCGATCAGCCGCCGAGCAGGCCGCCGATCAGATCCTCCAGCACGTTCTTGCCGGCCGGCGTGGGACTCGGCACCGGCGTGAGCGGCTGCGGGTCCTCGACGGCCGGGTCCGGGTCGGCGGCCCCCGGTGTCGGGCCGGCACCGGCCGCGGGCGCGGCGGGCGTCGGCGTGGCCGCGGGCGTCACCGGCGCGCCGGACGTCACCGGGGCACCGGACACGGGCGTGCCGGCGTCCGGCTCCGGGCCGTCCGGGATCTGTTCCTGCGAGCGCTGGCTGCTGCCGCCGTGCACGGGCGAGCC